>JBIIOM010000212.1:0-4664 GCA_044336925.1 Pirellulales bacterium | reverse complement strand
GAATACTACGCCCGCGAGGGGCTGCGGCTCGGCACGCCGCGCTGGGTCGACGTGCCGGGCGAGGAGAATGCGACGACGTATGCGCCGCGGGGCGTGGCTGTCGTCATCGCGCCCTGGAACTTCCCGCTGGCGATCCTCTGCGGCATGACGACGGCGGCGCTCGTCACCGGCAACACGGTCGTGATGAAGCCGGCCGAGCAGTCGTCGCGCACGGGGCTCGCGCTCTACGAGATGCTCATCGAGGCGGGCGTGCCGGCCGGGGCGCTCGCGTTGCTGCCCGGCCGCGGCGAGGTGGTGGGGCCGGCGCTCGTGGCGCATCCCGAGACGGCGATCCTGGCGTTCACCGGCTCGCGGGCCGTGGGGCTCGCGATCCATTCGCTCGCGGCGGAAACGGCCGGGAGGGGCGGCCGCATGGTCAAACGCGTGATCGCGGAGATGGGCGGAAAAAACGCGATCATCGTCGATGACGACGCCGATCTCGACGAGGCGGTGGTGGCCGTCGTGCAGAGCGCGTTTGGCTTCCAGGGGCAGAAGTGCTCCGCCTGTTCGCGGGCGATCGTGCTCGACAGCGTGCACGACACATTCCTCGAACGGCTCGCCGGCGCCGTGCGCAGCCTGAAGGTGGGGCCGGCGGACGAGCCGGGCACACGGGTCGGGCCGCTGGTCGATGAAGAGTCGCTGGCCCGAGTGCGTTCGTACATCGAGATCGGCAGGCGGACGGGACGCGAGGTGGCGGCGATCGACGTCGGCCGCCTGGCCGAGAGCGGCTGGTTCGTGGGGCCGCACGTCTTCGCCGACGTCGATCCGGCCGGGCCGCTCGGCCAGGAGGAGATCTTCGGCCCGGTGCTCGCCCTCTTCCGCGCCCGTGATTTCGAGCACGCCATCGCGATCGCCAACGGCACCGAGTATGCCCTCACCGCCGGCGTCTTTTCCCGCAGCCCGGCCCGGCTCGCCCGCGCCCGCGAGGCTCTCGAGGCGGGCAACATCTATCTGAACCGCGGGATCACCGGAGCCTTCGTCTGCCGACAGCCATTCGGCGGCTACCGAATGTCGGGGATCGGCAGCAAGGCGGGGGGGCCCGATTACCTGCTGCAGTTCGTCGTGCCGCGGACCGTGACCGAAAACACGCTCCGCCGCGGGTTCGCCCCGGAGCGGCCGGCGGGGCACCCAGAGCGAACGGCGGGGCACCCAGAGCGCATGTGAGTTTTCTGCGACCCCGCAGCTGCTCACGAAACGCTAACAGTCGGAGTTTAAACCTCTCGAAATTCTCGGCATTTTCATTTTTTCTCGAGGAGCGCACGATGCGGAGCGGAATCGGCGGGGTGAAGGGTCTGACTGCCTGGATGGTGGTCTGTCTGGCGGCCTTTTCGATCGTGGCTGCCCTGTCCGCTCCGGCTTTCGCCCAGGCCGTCGCCGATCCGCCGGCAAAGCCCGCTGCCGCGGAGATCAAGGCCTATCAGAAGGTCGCCGGTGAGGTCTCTGGCACGCTCAAGTGCGTCGGCTCCGACACGATGAACAACCTCGTGGCCCACTGGGCCGAGGGCTTCAAGAAGTTTTATCCGAGCGTGCAGGAAGGGATCGAAGGGAAGGGGTCGGCCTCCGGGCCGCCGGCGCTCACCGAGGGCACGAGCACGTTCGGCCCGATGAGCCGCGACTGGAAGCCCTCCGAAATCGACACCTTCAAGGAGAAGCACGGCTACGCCCCCACGGCGGTCCCCACCGCGATCGACATGCTCGCCGTCTTCGTCCACAAGGACAACCCGCTCGCCAACCTGTCGCTGCAGCAGGTCGATGCGATCTTCTCGAAGAACCGCAACGGCGGCGCGAAGGCGGACGTCCGCACCTGGGGCGACCTCGGCCTCGAGGGGGAGTGGAAAGACAAGCCGATCAGCCTCTACGGCCGCAATGCGTCGAGCGGCACGTATGGCTATTTCAAGGAGCACGCCCTCTTCAAAGGCGACTTCAAGCCGACGGTGAAGGAGCAGCCCGGCAGCTCCGCCGTGGTGCAGGCCGTGGCGAGCGACAAGTTTGGCATCGGCTACAGCGGCATCGGCTATGCCACGGCCGACGTGCGGGCCGTGCCGCTCGCCGCCAAGCCGGGCAACTCTCCGATCCCGCCGGAGCCGAAATTCGCCTACAGCGGCGAGTACCCCCTTGCCCGGTTGCTGTTCATGAGCGTCAATTACAAGCCCGGCAGCACGCTCGACCCGCTGCGCCGCGAGTTCATCCGTTACATGCTCAGCGCCGAAGGGCAGGCCGACGTGAAGAAGGACGGCTATCTGCCGGTCACCGCGCCGATCGCGAAGCGGGCGCTCGAGAGCGTCGGCTTGGGCGGTCAGTGACCCATCCCGCCCCGCCACCGCCACGAGGCTCCCTGCGGGCATGAATACGAAGGCCACCTTCACCGGTCGGGCGCGGCGCCGCAGGACCAACCCTTGGGTGAAGGCGGGCGATTCGCTCGCGCGCATCCTGATCACGCTCGGGGGCATCGGCACGATCGTGATCGTGCTCCTCGTGGGTGTGTTTCTGCTCGCCGTGGCGCTGCCGCTCTTTCGCTCCGCCCGCATCGCGTTCGAGCACGCCACGCCGCTCGCGCACGATCCCGCGGCCGCGACTGCGCTCGGCACCGACGAGACCGGCGCGGTCGGCTGGCTTTTCGGCGGCGCGGCTGACGGCGAGACAAGCCGCATTCGCATCTTCGGCACCGCCGACGGGGCGTCGCTCATCGACCGCGATGCGGCCGAGGCCGGGCTCACCGGTGCCACCGCGATCCGCGTGCAGCCGACGACGCTGCAGGCTGTCGTGGGCTATGCCGACGGCGCGGTGCGGACGGGTCGCCTGGGGCTCGAGTCGTCGTTTCTCGCCGCCGGCGATCTCCCGGCCGACATCGGCAGGTTGGGGCTGGGGGAAGCGCGGCGGTCGGGCGACGGCGTGATCTTGCGCGGCGGCAATGACCGCCATGCCCGCATCCGGTTCGTGGCTGATTTTTCCGCCGAGCCGTCGCGGGCGCTCGAGGAGCGGATCGTGGACGTCGACGTGACGCAGGCCTCGGGCGGGCCGCTGGTGGCGGCGCTCGATGCCACGGGCCGCGTGCGGGTGGAGGCGATCACGAGCCGGCGCAACCTGCTCACCGACGAGATCGTCTCCGAGTCTTCCGGCACGACGATCGAGCCGGCCGCGGGGAGCGGCGCCGGCACGGCGCGGTTCGTTCGCGTTTCGGAACTCGGCGACCAGCTCTTCGTCATCGACGAAGATGGAACGGCCCGGCGGCACGCGATCCGCTCGATCGAAGAGCCCGTCCTGATGGAGACGTTCGACGTCGCGCCGGGTGAGGCGAACGTCACCGCCGTGGCGCGGCTCTTCGGCGGCAACGCGCTCGCCGTGGGTGATTCCGCGGGCGTGGTGCGGATCTATTTCACGACGCGGGCCGACGACGCCGCGGCCACCGACGGCCTGCGGATGGCGGCCGCCACGACCTTTCCGGCCGCCACCACCCTCTCGACAACCGCCGGCGCCGCGGCCATCACCGCGCTGGCCGGATCGCCGCGGTCGCGTCTCATCGCGGCGGCCGACGCCTCGGGCCGCATCCGGCTTCTGCAATCGACGGCGGGATCGACCGTGCTCTCGGTCGATGGCCGGGGCGCGGGCGGGCTCGCCGCGCCGGCCGATCTCGTAGTCGTGTCGCCTCGCGAGAACAGGCTGCTCGCGGCCGACGCCCGCGGCATCGGCGCCTGGGCATTCGACCCCGGCTATCCCGAAGTGTCGCTCCGCGGGCTCTTCGGCCGGGTCTGGTACGAAAACTATCCCGGCGCCGTGCATGCCTGGGAGACGACCGGTCACGAGTCGTTCGAGGCCAAGTTCGGGCTCGTGCCGCTCATCTTCGGCACGCTCAAGGCGACGTTCTATTCGATGCTCTTCGCGACTCCGATCGCGATCCTGGCCGCGATCTACTCGAGCCAGTTTCTGCATCCACGCTGGAAGGCGCGGGTCAAGCCGACGGTCGAGATGATGGCGAGCCTGCCGAGCGTGGTGCTGGGATTCATCGCCGGGCTCGTCTTCGCGCCGTTGGTCGAGCCGGCGGCGATGACGGTGATCACCGGCTTCTTCACCGTGCCGCTCACGCTGCTCCTGGGCGCCCATCTCTGGCAGCTGCTGCCTTCGGGCTGGCGGAGCATCCTGGGCGTCTGGCGGCTGCCGGTGATCGCGCTCGTCGCGCTGCCGACCGGCGTGATGGCGGCGCGGTGGGGCGGGCCGCTCGTCGAGCGGCTGCTTTTTCAGGGAGACTTCCGGGGCTGGCTCGACGGCCGCGGAGGCAGCGGGCTCGGTGGCTGGGTGCTCGCGCTGTTGCCGCTCGCCGGGATCGCGGCGGCCATGATCTGCGGCCGCTTCCTGAGCCCCTGGTTGCGGCGGAAGGCCGTCGGCTGGTCGCGCGGCCATGCCGCCCTCGCATCGCTCGGCACGTTCCTCGCCGGCGTCGGCCTCGCGATCGTGATCGCGACGGCCGCGGCGATGTTTTGCGACGCCCTGCGGCTCGACACCCGCGGCGGCATCTTCGGCACCTACGTGCAGCGCAACGCCATGATCGTGGCCATCGGCATGAGCTTCGCCATCATCCCGCTCATCTTCACGATCGCCGACGACGCGCTCTCGAGCGTGCCCGACCA
>JBIIOM010000038.1:0-15559 GCA_044336925.1 Pirellulales bacterium | reverse complement strand
CGGCGAGCGGGGTACGGGTCACCCGAAGCCTCCTCTACCGGTCGAGGGAGGTTCGGGCCTTGCCGCCTTCAAAGGAGGACAGGCTTCAGCCTGCCGCGCCTCATGACAGGCTGAAGCCTGTCCTACTCTCAAACGGGAGGCTTCGGGCCACCGGTGTTCCGGGAGCCGGCGTATGCTGACGAGCTACGGAAGCCCGCAGCGCTAGCAAGGTCCATCCGCCCTCCACTCGCACTGACAACGCTCCCACCCGCCCCGCTCGAAATGCCCCCACTCTCCTCGCTCGCGCGTCGGGCTTCCGTAGCGGCATAAATGTCTGCCCGGTGCCGGCTTGGGCAAGTCAGCATGTGCCGCCCCGCCCGCTACACTGCTCGGCATGGAAAGCCATGAACGCAGCCTGACGACGCCGCTCGAGCGGCTGCCCGGTGTCGGCACGCCGCGGGCGAAGCGGCTCGAGCCGCTCGGCCTCGTCACCGTGCGCGATGCGCTCATCCATTTCCCCCGCAACTACAAGGACTTCAGCGGGTCCCATGCCTTCGCCGACCTCCGCGAAGGGGAGCATGCGTCGGTCGCCGGCGAGGTGATCGACATCGGCGCCCGCACCACGGCGGGCGGCCGGCAGCTGCTCACCGTGCTCGTGCAGGGGCGGGGAGGGAGCCTGCGGGCGGTGTGGTTCAACATGCCCTTCATGGCGAAGAAGTTCGCCGTCGGCATGCGGGTGGTGCTGGCCGGCAATCCGCGGCGGGCGGGGGCGGCCTGGGAGATCATGCATCCCGAGGTGCGGTTTTGCGCCGCCGGGGAAGACACGTCGCGCGGCGAGTTCCTGGCGATCTACGATCTTGCCGAAACCGCGCGGCAGTCCGACGTTCGGCTGGCCGTGCAGGCGGCGATCGACCATGCGGGCGACCTCTTGCAGGAGGCGTTTCCCGACGACTGGCTGGCAGCCAAGAAGCTCCTGCCGATCCACGAGGCGATCCGCGAGATCCATTTTCCGACCAGCCAAGAGAAGCTGGAGGCGGCGCAGCGGCGGTTCATCTACCAGGAGCTCTTCATGCTCCAGCTGGCGCTGCGGCTCCACCGCGCGCAGCAGCAGAATCGCAAGGCCGCGCCGGTCATGGCGGTCGATGCCCGGATCGATGGGCGGATCCAGGCCCGCCTGCCTTTTGCGCTGACGTCGTCGCAGCGGGAGGTGATTGCGGAGATCGTGGCCGACATGGCGAAGACCGAGCCGATGAACCGGCTCCTGCAGGGAGACGTGGGCAGCGGCAAGACGGCGGTCGCGGTCTACGCGATGCTCGCGGCCGTCGCCTGCGGCCACCAAGCGGCGATCATGGCGCCGACGGAGCTCCTCGCGCGGCAGCACATGGCCACGCTCGAACGGCTGCTCGCCGGTGGCCGGGTGCGGCTCGAGCTGCTGGTGGGCGGCCAGACGCAGGCCCAGCGGCGGAAGGCGCTCGAGCGGATCGCGGCGGGCGATTCGCAGATCGTCGTCGGCACGCAGGCGCTCGTGAGCGGCACGGCGCGGTTCAAGAGCCTCGGGCTCGTGGTGATCGACGAGCAGCATCGGTTTGGCGTGATCCAACGGGCTTTGCTCCAGCAGGGAGAGACCGAGCCGCACGTGCTCGTGATGACCGCGACGCCCATTCCGCGCACGATCGCGCATGCCATCTACGGCGATCTCGATCAATCGATCATCAAGCAGGGGCCGGAGGGGCGGCAGCCGGTGCTCACCTACCGCGTCGTTCCCGGCGAGGAGGAGAAGTGGTGGGAGCACGTGCGGAAGAAGCTGCGCGAGGGGCGGCAGGGCTATGTCGTCGTGCCCGCGGTGGAGGAGTCGAAGAAAGGGCTCGCGAGCATCTCGTCGACCTTCGAAGAACTCGCCAACGGCCCGCTCGAAGCCTTCCGGCTCTCGCTCGTGCACGGGCGGCTCAAGTCGGCCGAGAAGCAGGCCGTCATGGAGGCGTTTCGCGACCGCCGGATCGACGTGCTCGTCTGCACGAGCGTGATCGAGGTGGGCATCGACGTCCCCAACGCCACCGTGATGTCGATCCTCGACGCCGAGAGCTTCGGGCTTTCGCAGCTCCACCAGCTGCGGGGCCGCGTGGCTCGCGGGGCGGTGGCGGGCATCTGCGGCGCCGTCACGCCCGCAGGCGGTGAGTCCCATCCGCGGGTCGATGCCTTCGTGGCGTCGACGGACGGCTTCGAGCTTGCCGCCAGGGATCTCGAGCTCCGCGGCCCGGGCGAACTCGTCGGCACCCGGCAGAGCGGCAAGCTCGACCTGTATCTGGCCGACCTCCGCAAACATCCGGAGGTCGTCGCCGAGGCCCGCCGCGACGCGCTCGATCTATTCGAGCGCGATCCGCTGCTTGCCGATCCCACGCTCGACCGGCTCAAGAAGCTCGTCGTCGATCGATGGGGCGAGACGCTCGGCCTGGGCCAGGTTGGGTGACGGCCGGAGGTAGACCGCTTGCTCCGCAAGCGGATCCGCTTCGGGACGAAGCGGTCTACTTTGGACGAAGTTGTCTGCGGGCAGCATTACACGTGCTCGGCGGCGCGCCAGGTTGTGCCGTCGCGGACGACGCGGTGGTAGAGCGTGTCGCGCTCCACCGGCTCCCGGCCGGCCTCGCGGATCAGCCGCTGGATGTGCTCGACGGAGAGCACCTCGGGCGTCGTGGCGCCGGCGTCGTGGTAGATGAGCTCGTGTCGCACCGTGCCGTCGATGTCATCGGCGCCGTAGGCGAGCGCCGCCTGGGCCGTGCCGATGCCCAGCATGATCCAGTAGGCCTTCAGGTGGTCGAAGTTGTCGAGCACGAGGCGAGCGACCGCCATCGTGCGGAGATCCATCGCCGGCGTCGGCTTCGCGATGTGGGAGAGCCGCGTGTTGTCGGGATGGAACGCCAGCGGGATGAACGTCTGGAAGCCCCCCGTCTCGTCCTGGAGTTCGCGGAGGCGGAGCAGGTGGTCGGTGCGGTGGAAGGCGTTTTCGATGTGGCCGTAGAGCATCGTGGCGTTGCTGCGCAGGCCGAGCGAGTGGGCCGTGCGGTGGACTTCGAACCACTCCTTCGTGTCGGCCTTGTGCTCGCAAATCTTGTCGCGCACCTCCGGGTGAAAAATCTCGGCACCGCCGCCGGGCAGGCTGCCCAAGCCGGCGTCCTTCATCTCCACGAGGATGTCGCGGATCGACCGCTTCGTGAGGTGGCAGAACCAGTTGATCTCGACCGGCGTCCAGGCTTTCAGGTGGAGCGTGGGATAGGCGTCGTGGAGGATGCGGATGACGTTGAGATACCAGTCGTAGTCTTTCTGGTGGTGGAGGCCGCCGACGATGTGCATTTCGGTCGAGCCCGATTCCACCGCCTCGCGGCCGCGGGCGAGGATCTGCTCGTCGCTCATCACGTAGCCGCGAGCCTCGCGGAGGTCGGCCCGAAACGCGCAGAACGTGCAGCGGTAGACGCAGACGTTCGTGGGGTTCAGGTGCGTGTTGATGTTGTAGTAGCCGAAGTTGCCGTTCTTCCGTTCGCGGACGAGGTTCGCCAGTTCGCCGAGTTCGTGGAGATCGATCGAGTCGTCCCAGAGCGACTCCGCCTCGGCGGCATTCAGCCGCTCGCCGGCCTCGACCTTCTCGCGGATCGGATCGAGCGAAGGTTTGACGGCACGGATCATGGGAAGACTCCTTGGGGGTGAGCGTTTAGAGCCACAGGTCGGCGGCGATCGCGGCCAGGAGCACGAGACCGATCACGGCATTGGCCGTGAAGAAGGCCTGGTTCACTCGGGAGAGGTCGTCGGGCTTCACGAGCGAGTGCTCCCAGACGAGGAGCAAGGCGATCGCGCCATAGGCGAGCCAGTAGATCGAGCCCAGTGCCGGCACCACGGCGGGCAGGGCCGCGAGCAGGAGCATCGTGGCGAGGTGGAGCCACTTGGAGACCGCGAGCGCCCGCGGCACGCCGAGCCGCGAGGGGATGCTCTGCAAGCCGTGGTCGGCGTCGAAGCGGGCATCCTGGCAGGCATAGATGATGTCGAACCCGCTCACCCAGGTGGTGACGGCCAGGCCGATGAGCAGGGCAGGAAGCACGTCGGCTGGATGCTGGAGCATCGCCTGCCCGCGCAGGGCGATCCACGCGGCGACCGGCGCGAGGCCGAGCGCCGCACCGAGCCAGACATGCGCGAGCATCGTGAACCGCTTCGCATAACTGTAGCCGAGGAGCCAGGCGAGCACCGGCACCGAGAGCACGAGCGGCAGCCAGTTCGGCAGGAAGAGCAGCGTCGAGGCGATGAAGGCGGCCGAGCTCGCGACCACGAGGCCCAGCACCTCCCCCACGCCCACGTCGCCGCGCGGCAGGTGCCGCGTCGCCGTCCGCGGATTCGCCGCGTCGATCGTGCGATCGACGAGCCGGTTGAAGGCCATGGCTGCCGTCCGGGCCGACACCATGCAGAGCAGGATGCCCGCCGCGGGCTTGAACCACCCGAGGGGTTGCGACAGCGCTGCTGGCCCGCCGCGATGAAACGCGAGCAGCGCCGCCATGATCGCGAAGGGGAGCGCGAAGATCGTGTGGCTGAATCGCACGAGCTCGAGATAGGTGCGCAGCCGCGATGCCGGCATGCCGCCCGCCATCGCCGTCTGTGGTCCGGATGCCGCGGTTGCCATCAGGTCGTCTCCCCCCAGCGGCGCATGAGCGTGTGAGACACGCCCAACTGATCGCAGATTCTCGCCACGACGAAGTCCACGAGGTCGGCCACGCTCGCCGCCCCGTGGTAGAAGCCGGGCGACGCCGGCAGCACGACCGCGCCCGCCTCGTGGATCGCCTGCATGTTCTTCAGCTGCGGCAGCGAGAGTGGCGTCTCCCGCGGCACGACGACGAGCTTGCGCCGCTCCTTCAGGTGCACTTCGGCGGCGCGATGGATGAGGTTTTCGCCCATCGAGTGGGCCACGGCCGCGAGCGTGCTGCCGCTGCAGGGGCAGATCACCATCGCCGAGGTGAGAAACGAGCCGCTCGCGATCGGGGCCATGAGGTTCTTGTAGTGGTGGTAATGGATGCGGCCTGCTGCCGGCGGCTTGCCACCCAGTAACGCATCGAGGCTGAACCGTTCCAGGTCGATCCGCCGCTCCAGTTCCTCGCCGATCACGGCCTGCCCCGAGGGGCTGATCGAAAGATGGATCTCGCGGCCCGAGGCGAGTAAGACCTCGAGCAGGCGGACGCCGTAAGGGGCGCCTGAGGCGCCCGTGATCGCGACGACGATCGGCAGGTTTTCATCCGCCATGCGTCACGCAGCCTTTCCGGTCGAACGCGTCGCGATCGTGAGCGTCGCGATGCCGAGCGAAAGCGGGATCATCTCGACCCGCTCGAAGCCGGCCGCGCGGACGAGGGCTGCAAGCCGCTCACCCGACGGAAACTCCTCCACGCTCTGGTTCAGGTAGGTGTAGGCGTCGGACCGGTTGCGGGCCACGGTGTTGCCGAGCCAGGGCAACACGTTGCGGAAGTACCAGAGGTAGCCGCCGCGGACGAATCCGTTTTTGGGCAGTGAAAATTCGAGGATCGCCAGCCGGCCGCCGGGCCGCAAGACGCGGGCCATCTCGGCGAGACCGCGGGACGTGTCGGCGATGTTGCGCAGGCCGAAGGCGACCGTCACAAGGTCGAACCCCGCGGCAGGGAAGGGGAGGGCCATCGCGTCGGCCTCGACCCACTCGATGTCCTTCCCGGCCCGCGCCGATTTCTCGATCCCGCGGTCGAGCATCGGGCGGCAGAAGTCGCTCGCCACGATCCTCACCCCCGGCCCGCACTTCGCCGCATAGGCGAGCGCGAGGTCG
This sequence comes from Pirellulales bacterium, assembly GCA_044336925.1. Lineage (GTDB taxonomy): Bacteria > Planctomycetota > Planctomycetia > Pirellulales > UBA1268 > RGVT01. Next base: position 9,759 of record JBIIOM010000038.1, on the reverse strand, counting down.
CCGGTGCCGGTGCAGACGTCGAGGATCGCGCCGCTCGTCGGTGGCGGGGCGCGGGAGACGGTCACGTGCCGCCACCAGACGTCGATCCCCCCGGAGAGCATCCGGTTGACGAGGTCGTAGCGCGGGGCGATCTCCGCGAACATGCCGCGGACCTTCGCGCCGCTCTTGTCGACACCGCAGGGCGTTTGATCTATCGTGGCGGCGGAATGAGTCATCGAGGCGAGGCAAATCCGGTGCGGTGGCGGTGTTACGACCGCTTTCATGGTATGCGCCAGGGGGCCTGCGCGGGAGGGATCGCCGTCGTCATCGACGTTCTGCGGGCCTCCACGACGATCATTACGGCCCTGGCCCACGGGGCTGCCCGCGTGCGGCCGGTGCTCACGGTCGAAGAGGCCCGGGCGGAGGCCGCCGCCCTCGGGACGCTGCTCGGAGGTGAGCGGGGCGGCCTGAAAATCCAAGGCTTCGACCTCGGCAACTCGCCCCGCGAATACTCCCGCGACCGCGTGGGCGGCCGGTCGATCGTGATCACGACGACCAACGGCACGGCGGCGCTCCACGCCTGCTCAGGCGCGGCCGACGTGCTCATCGGCGCGGTCGTGAATCGATCCGCCGTGGCGGCAGCGGCCCACGCGCTCGCGCTGAAGCACGGCGGCTGCGACGTTCATCTCGTCTGCGCCGGCACGGAAGGCGCGGTGACGGAAGAGGATCTGCTGGCGGCCGGGGCGATCCTCGACGCAGCCGTGCAGCATCATGGCTGCAGCGAAGACTCGCTCGACGCGGCGGGCCGCGAGGCGCTCGGTTTCTTTCGCGCGACCGTCGCTGCCGGGCCGTCGGCCGCGGAGGCGATCGCCCGCGAGTTTGCGTCGTCGATCGGCGGCCGCAACCTGATCGACCTGGGCATGGACGCCGATCTGCCCGTGTCGGCGGCGATCGATTCGCTCCCGGTCGTGCCGCGGCTCGGCGGTTCGGAAAACGACCTCGAGTCATTCGAGTTTTAGGGATGCGGCCGGAGTTCGCAGCCTGCCCAGCCTGCCGCAGCCCCGGCAAGCATGGGAAGCAGTGCCGGTCCGGTCGGAAAATCTGCCCGCAGCCGGCCGGGAAGGCCGACCACTCCGTGCATCCTGGAGGGAGGGAAGTGGTGATTCGCATCGGCGTCCTCGCCATCATGTGCTTGGGGGCGTTGCGGGCCGGTGACGCGTTCGCGTTCGACCTCGACGCCGACCGCGACGCCTTCACTCCCTCGGCCTTCTGCGTCGATGCCGGCCACGGCCTCGTCGAGGGCTCCTATGTCTTCATCGACAATCCCGTGGGCCTGCCCACCAACAACTATCCCGAATTGCTCATCCGCCACGGCGCGAACGAGTGGTGGGAGTGGCGGTTCGGCGTCAACTACGGCATCGGCTCGCAGGGCAACATCGTGACGAGCGTGGAGGTGGGGGAAGGCACGCTCGACGGGAGCACGCTCTACGAGTCGAGCGTCCTCTACGGCTTTAAGATGGCGACGTCCAAGCAGGACGGCCTCCTGCCCGACAGTTGCTTTATCATGGAGGCATCGACTCCCACCTACGGCGACGTCTTCGGCACCGTGCCGGTGGCGACGATCGTGACCGGCTGGGAGCTGCTGCACGAGTGGCGTCTCGACGGCTCGATCCGCTACGCCTACTCCGAGGGGCACTTGAACTGGTTCAGCCGTTGGAGTCCGTCCGTCGTGCTTCGAGTGCCGGTGACCGAGCGCTGGGAGGTGCATGCCGAGTGGTTTGGCTCCTACAAGCAGGGGAGCATCACCGACACGCAGCAGCCATTCTTCAGCCCCGGCACTCACTACACGATCACGCGGCACGTCGAGGTCGGTCTGCGCGTCGGCTGGGGGCTTGCGGACGAGGCCGCGCCGTTCTTCTCCGACGCCGGCATCGCGATCCAATACTGATTCTGAAAAAGCTGCCAGCGCGGATGATCGTTTTCACTACCGGGGCTGGAAAAAAGGTGTCAGGACTCTTTTCCATCCCGGGACTCTTTCGCATGCGGCAGCTGAATGATGGAAAAGAGTCCTGACAACTTTTTTCGGCGGATTGCTACACTCTGGCCCATGGACAAGCAAAACGAGCAATCTCGGCAAAATGACCAATCGCGGATGGACCGGATCGTGTCGCTGGCGAAGCGGCGCGGCTTCATCTTTCAGTCGAGCGAGATCTACGGCGGCCTGAATGGCTTCTGGGACTACGGCCCGCTGGGCGTGGCCCTGAAGCGGAATCTCAAGGACGCCTGGTGGCACGACATGGTTGCCGGCCACGACGAACTGGCCACGCCGCCCGGCGCGCCGTGCGAATACGAGATGGCCGGCCTCGACTGCACGATCATCATGCACCCGCAGGTCTGGAAGTGCTCCGGCCACTTCGACCTCTTTCACGACTGGATGATCGACTGCCGCGAATCGAAGCGGCGCTATCGCTACGACCACCTGCTCGGCCGCTGGGCGAGCCATCGCGGGAAGAAGGTCTTCGTCGTCACCGACCAGTCGGGCGACGAGGCGATCCCCCACACGCTGACGCGGGCCCAGAAGTTCTTCGGCGTGCGAGCCAACAAGCTCGCGGAGATCGAGTGGGAAGGCGATCTCCTGCCGCTCGCCGGCAACGTGCCGCTCGGCGAGTCGCTCGGTCCCGATGCCTCCGAGCCCGGCACCCTGACGGAGCCGCGAGAATTCAATCTCATGTTCGAGACGCGGATCGGGGCGCTCGCCGGCGACGACGACGATCGGGCGTTCCTGCGGCCCGAGACGGCGCAGGGCATCTTCATGAACTTCAAGAACGTGCTCGACACGTCGCGGGTGCGGGTGCCCTTCGGGATCGCGCAGATCGGCAAGAGCTTTCGCAACGAGATCACGCCGCGAAACTTCACGTTTCGCTCCCGTGAGTTCGAGCAGATGGAGATCGAATTCTTCTGCAAGCCGGCCGACTCGGCGGCCTGGTATCGCTACTGGCGCGACCGCCGCTGGAAGTGGTATCTCGACCTTGGCCTCACCGAGGGCAAGCTGCAACTGCGGGAGCACGGCAAGGACGAACTCTCCCACTACTCCGTGGGCACGGCCGACATCGAGTATGCATTTCCGTTCCTCAATCCCGGCGAGTTCGGCGAACTCGAGGGGATCGCGCACCGCGGCGACTTCGACCTGCGCAGCCACATGGAGGGCAAGCTCGTCCGCAAGGACGGGGAACTCGTGCTCGAGACCGGGCCCGACGGCAAGCCGCGGCACAAGGGGAGCGGCAAGGATCTCTCGTATTTCGACGACGTCACGCGGGAGCGATACGTGCCCCACGTGATCGAGCCGTCGGCCGGTGCCGACCGGGCCGTGCTCGCCTTCCTCTGCGACGCTTACCACGAGGACGAGGTGCCCGACGAAGACGGCAAGCCGCGGAGCCGCACCGTGCTCAAGCTCCATCCCCGGCTGGCCCCGCTCAAGGCGGCGATCCTGCCGCTGGTGAAGAAGGACGGCATGCCCGAAGTGGCGATCGACCTCTATCGAAAGCTCAAGCCGCACATGGCCTGCATGTACGACGAGAAGGGCTCGGTCGGTCGTCGTTACGCGCGGCAGGACGAGGCGGGCACGCCCTGGTGCCTCACGATCGACGGCCAGACGCTCTCCGACAAGACCGTCACGCTCCGCGATCGCGACTCGCTCACGCAGACGCGAGTGCCGGTGGACGAGGTCGTTGATATGCTGAGAGATCGCCTCAAGTAGGGTAGGCTTCAGCCTGCCACCGAGCAGGCTTCAGCCTGTCATCCACCACCATGCGATCCGCTATCTCGACCGTCTTGGCTGTCTTCACCCAAAACACGAACATCGTGTTCGTTTTTGCTTGGCGGGCTCCGCCCGCTGGCGAGACGCCGGGCGTCCTGCCCGGCAATCAACGAATCCTTTAAGCTGCCATGCGATCTGCTATCTCGACGGTCTGTTCGCTCGACGCGCCGCTCGAGACCATTCTCGAGGACTATGCCGCCGGCCACTGCGAGGCGGTCGACCTTTGGCTCGGCCACGCCGAGGGCTTTCTGGAAAAGCACGGGACGGCGGCCATGAAGGAGCGGTTCGCGCGGCACGGCATCACGGCCGTCGCCGCCAGCTTTCAGGGCGGCCTTCTCACGAGCCAGGGCGAGGCCCGCCTCGAGCACTGGAAGCATTTTGAAACGCGGCTGCCGATCCTCGCGGAACTGGGTATCCCGGTGCTCGTGATCGCAGGCGACGCCTTCGGACCGCTCTCGCCTCAGGATCTCGGCCGGCTGTCGATGAGCCTCTCCGAGGCGGCGAAGCGGGCGGCCGACGTGGGCGTCCGGCTCGCGCTTGAATTCGATGCCCGCGCGAGCTTTCCCAACAACCTGCAGTCGGCGGTCGCCCTGATCGACGACGTCGGCCATCCGGCGCTCGGCCTCTGCCTCGACTGGTTCCACTTCACGGTGGGGCCGAGCAAGCCGCTCGACCTCTATCTCTTGTCGAAGGAAAACCTCGCCCACGTGCAGCTCTCCGACATCGCCGACGTGCCGCGGGAGATGGCGACCGACGCCGATCGCATCCTGCCCGGCGAGGGCGCGTCGCCCCCCGACGATCTCGTCCGCCGCCTCGGCGAGATCGGCTACGAGGGGGCCGTTTCCATCGAGACGCACAACCCGCGGCTGTGGCGTGTGCCGCCGCGGCAGTTCGGCGAGATCGCGATCACGGCGCTGCGAAAGCTCTTGGGCCAGGCCCGGTAGACCGCTTGCTCCGCAAGCGGATCCAGATCCGCTTCGGGACGAAGCGGTCTACTTGGGACGAAGCGATACGGGGGCGGGCGAGCACGGGTACTCCTTGAGCAGGTTGCTCCGCGCCTCGATCTCATCGATCGGCCGCAGATGCCGTGCGGCGCCCGGCGGCAGGATCTCGAAGTGGCGGGCGCTGGTGAGCGTGTCGACCATCTCGTGGCAGAAGCCGGGGTGCGTGACCCAGAGGGTCGGGGCGTAGCGGCGCAGATCGACCGCAACGGAATAGGTGCGGAGCGTCTTGCGACGAAGCTTCACATACTGCGGGAAGTAGGAGAGCGCAAGCTCGCGCAACGACCGGTAGATCGGGTCGCGATACCGGAGAAAGGGGCTGTTGCTCTTGGAGATGCCCCCCCAGAAGCGGCCGCGCCGAAAGAGGGCCACGATGTGATCGACGTCGCCGCGGGCGGCGCCCATGTCCATCAGAAGCGGCGGCTCGCCCGCGAGCCAGAGAGCACAGGCCCCCACGAACGCCCCCTCGATGCAATGCGCCTCGCCGTGCGAAAGCGCCCGCGCGACGGAGCGGGCGGTGCCGCCGTTGCGCTCGTGGTTCCAGCGCAGGCGGTTGACGAAATCCTGGATTCGTTCCGGCGTGCGAAGCTGGGCAAGCGTGGCGGCCGCGTCCGCGGAGAGCCCGAGGCCGATTCCGCGGCGCACGGCCGCGGCAGTTGGCGGAGCCGATCGCTTTGTGGGCCGCTTTTTCATGGGGAGGGTGTGCCGGGATTCACGCGCCGAAAACTCGCGTTGTCGGCAGCCTTCCTGGTAGATTCCAAGGACGCCCAGGCCGCGTGCGCCACGCGAGTGGTTCGCGGGGTGCCATGCTGCCGCAGGCGGCTTCTCGAGGGTTGACCGACATGACTTTGATCCCGTCGTCGCCTGCACGCAAGCGGGTTGGATTTCGGTGGTTTCAGGTTGCGTTGCTCGTGGTGGTTGCGGTCGCGGCGGTGGCTCATCCGCGGCCGGCGTCGGCCTGGTGTGGCCGATGGCAGGGAGGCGGTTTTGGCTGGTATCGACCGGCCTGCTTCCGGCCGTTTGCATACCGTCCCTTCTGCCCGCCCGTCTATGGCTACGGGTTCACGAACTATCGGACCTTTTCCTATTGCTCGTCCTATGGCTCGCCGGGTTTCTTCTCAGGCTGGTCCTATCCATATGCCTATGGGTGCAACTGGTATTCCTATAACCCAGTGATCTACACGCCCTATTACAACTGCTATCCGTCCGCGTTTGCGCCGGTCTACGGACCGGCCGGCGTGCTGCCCTTCATGGGCTTCGGCGCCGCGGCCAGCCCCGCCGCGAGCGTGCAGTCGATCGCGGCCCGGCAGCCCAGCGCCCGCCCCGCGCTCGTTGCGGCAGCGCCGCGGGCAACGGCTCTTGCCACGAGCCTGCGTTCGAGCAACGCCCAGGCGCGGCTGCGGGCGGGACGGCTGATGGCCGTCGGCGATCGCCATCTGCGGTCGGCCGTGGACGATCCGGCCCGGCTCGCACGGGCGCTCGACTCCTACCGGCGGGCGGCGACGATCGCTCCCGACCTGCCCGACAACCATCTCCGGCAGGCGATCGTGCTCACGGCGCTCGACCGGCAAGACGACGCCGCAGCGGCGATCCAGCGGGCGATCGCGATCGATGGCCGGCTCGGCGACGATCCGCGCGCGGCTGTGGCCGCAGCTGGACGGCTGCCTCCCGTGCCGGCCCTGGCTGCCGCGCCTGCATCGACGGCCCTGGCCGCCCGCAGCGAGAGCCTGATCGGCCGGATCTTTCGGGACGAGGCGACGGGCGACGAACCGGCGGCAAACTGGATCGCCGACCGCTGGTCGCGGCAATGGCAGGCCGAGATCGCGCGGGTGGCCCGAAAGTGAGCCGCCATCGGCTCGGCTCGCCAGTCGCGCAAACCGGGGTATCCTTGGGGCATCATGGTGAATGCCCCGGCGAATATCTGTGAACGGATCGATCTGTCCTCGGCCGACGGCCGCGGCCGTCTCGAAGCCCTGCGAAACAAGCTCGTCTCGCAGGGAGAGATGGTGAGCCCCGCGGGCCGGCAGCGCACGATCGACGTCTTCGGCGAGCCGCTCACGCCCCGCCAGGTGGTCGAGCGGATCTGCGGCGACGTGCGGTCGAAGGGGATCGACTCCCTGCTCGACTACACGCGGCGGATCGACGGCGCGACCATCCTTCGCGATCGGCTCTTCGTCGAGCCGGAGGCGCTCGCCGCCGCCCACGCCGCGGTCGGCGGAGAATTTCTCGAGGCCGTGAGGCGGATCAGGGAACGCGTGGAGCGATTCCAGCGGGCGATCCTCTCCCGCGATGTCGAGATGAAGCTGCCCGGCGGCGGCGTCTTGCGGCAGCGGTATCTGCCGCTCGACCGGATCGGCGTCTGCGTGCCCGGAGGTGCGGCGGCCTATCCATCGACGCTGCTCATGACGGTCGTGCCGGCGCAGGTGGCCGGCGTGCAGGAGATCGTGGTCGTCGCGCCGCCGACGAAGTTCGGCTCTGAAAACGCCCACGTGTTGGCGACCTGCCACGAGCTCGGCGTCACGACGGTCGTCCGCGCCGGCGGCGCGCAGGCCGTGGCCGCCATGGCCTATGGCGTCGAAGGCCTGCGAAGGGTCGACAAGATCGTCGGCCCGGGCAATCTCTTCGTGGCCCTGGCGAAGGAATACGTCTACGGCGACGTCTCGATCGACTCGATCGCGGGGCCGAGCGAGATCGTGATCGTGGCTGATGCCGCGGGCCATCCCGAATACATCGCCGCCGACATGCTCGCCCAGGCCGAGCACTCTCCCGGCTCGGCCATCCTCCTCACGGCCGACGCGGGGCTCGCCGACCGCGTGGCCGCGGTGCTCGAGACGCGCGTGGCTGTGCTCGAGCGGAGCGACCTCACGCGCGACAGCCTCCAGCGATTCGGCGCGATCGTGGTGACGCGAAGCGACGAGGAATCGGCGCGGCTCGCCGACGAACTCGCGGCGGAGCACCTCTCGATCGACACGGCCGACCCCGAAGCCACGCTGGCAAAGATCCGCCACGCGGGCGCCGCGTTCCTCGGCCCCTGGAGCCCCGTGGCCGCCGGCGACTACGCCGCCGGCCCGTCGCACGTGCTCCCCACGGGCGGCACCGCCCGATTCGCCGCCGGCCTTTCGGCCAACGAATTCCTGCGGGGCGGCAGCGTGATCAAACTCGCGCGGGAGGATCTCGCCGCGATCGCCGCCGACATCAAGATGCTCGCCGACACCGAAGGCCTCACGGCCCATCGCCGCAGCGTCGAAGCCCGCATGTAGACCGCTTCGTCCCGAAGCGGATCTGGCTGCACGAAAAACATCGCCATCCAGGCGATTTTTTCTTGGCAACCTCCGGCTGCTGGTTCTCACCCGGCCCTCCGGGCCTAGTGCTGCAAGCCCAATGCGGCACACGCCTACCGGCACCCCATCGCCGGACGCTCGCTTCGGGTGATACGGAAGCCCGACGCGCGAGCGAGGAGCGTTGGGGCGTTTCTCGCGGGTCGGGTGGGGGCGCCGTGAGTTGGAGTAGAGGGCGGATGGACCTTGCTGGCGCTGCGGGCTTCCGTGCGCTTGTCAGCTACGCCGGCTCCTGGGGTACCGATAGCCGTGTGCCTCCCCGCTTTTCCCGTAGGACAGGCTTCAGCCTGTCATCAACCAAGACAGGCTGAAGCCTGTCCTACAGTACGGGGAGGCTTCGGGCGATACATGCCCCGTTCGCCGGACGCTCGCTACGGGTGATACGGAAGCCCGACGCGCGAGCGAGGAGCGTTGGGGCGTTTCTCGCGGGTCGGGTGGGGGCGCCGTGAGTTGGAGTAGAGGGCGGATGGACCTTGCTGGCGCTGCGGGCTTCCGTGCGATCGTCACCATACGCCGGCGGCGCGGTACGGGTCGCCCGAAGCCGGGTTGGGCGAGTTGACCGGTCGTTTTGGCGCGGTTGTGACGGCTGTAGGCCCTGCCGAAGAGGCCGCCAACGGCGTGAGGTAGACTTCGTCACATGACGTCATCAGCCGCCAGCCACGCCCCCGTCCGCCCCGGTATCGCTGCGCTCGCCGGCTATGTGCCCGGCGAGCAGCCGCAGGGGGGGAAGTGGATCAAGCTCAACACCAATGAGAATCCTTACGCGCCGTCTCCGGCCGTCGAACGGGCCATCGTCGCGACGGCGGCCGGTCGCACGCTCGCCAAGTATCCCGACCCGACGGCCACGGTCTTCCGGATGCGGGCGGCCGAGATTCTCGGCGTGGATCCCGACTGGATCATCTGCGGCAACGGCAGCGACGACCTGCTCACGATCCTCGTGCGGACGTTCGTCGGGGCGGGGGAGTGCCTGCGGATGCCCTATCCCAGCTACATCCTTTACCGCACGCTCGCCGGCATCCAGGGCGCGGAGTGCGACGAGTTTCACTACAGCCCCGACTGGACGCTCGCCGACGGCTTCGCCGCGCCGCGGGCCGCCGGCGGCGACGTGAAGCTCGCGATCATCGCCAATCCGAACAGCCCGTCGGGCACGCTGCTTCCCACGACGCGGATCAAGGAGCTCGCCGATCGGCTGCCCTGTGCGCTCGTCGTCGATGAAGCCTACGGCGACTTCGCCGCTGAACACTGCCTCGATCTCGTGAGGCAGAATGAGCGGGTCATCGTCACGCGGTCGTTCAGCAAGTCGTATGCCCTCGCCGGCCTGCGGTTCGGGTTCGCCGTCGCCCAGCCGCACGTGATCGAGCAGCTGCTCAAGGTGAAGGACTCCTACAACTGCGACGCCCTGTCGATCGCCGCGGCCACCGCCGCCATCGATGACCAGGCGTGGCTGGCCGACAACCGGGCGAAGATCATCGCCACCCGCCGGCGGCTCACCGACGCCATGCGGGCGCTGGGCTACGACGCCCTGGAGAGCCAGGCCAACTTCGTCTGGTGCACGCACCCCGAGCGGCCCCACAAGCCGGTCTACGAGGCGCTCAAGTCGCAGGGCATCCTCATCCGCTACATG
>JBIIOM010000211.1:0-4743 GCA_044336925.1 Pirellulales bacterium | reverse complement strand
TGACGAGCATTTGGACCGAGTCTTCGAGGGCCACCGCGAGGAACCTTCTGCCGCCCGCGAGCCGGCGCGATCCCTCGAGGCTCAACGCCGCCGGGGGGGCGGTAGAAATCTCGGCATCGGAGACGAGGATACGTCAACTCGCCTCGATTCCCACCGACCCCCCCGGCTCGTCAATCGGAAAAGGGCCTTGTTCTTGCCCTCACTGGCAGTGGGTAGGCTCGCGGGTCGGCGGCTAAGATGATCGCGGTGTCTGAACTCACACGGCCGGCCAAGCGGTTGCTCGGACTGGCAAAAACGCTCGAAACACACAGCGGGTTCGCCGACGTCGTCGCCAGCCTCCGCGCGGGGCATGGGGGCACGATCGGCGGAACCTGGGGATCGAGTTCTGCGCTCACCGCGGCGGCGCTGGCCCACGCGATCGAGGCGGGGGATTCCCCCGGCGTGCTCGTCGTCGTGCTGCCCCACGCCGCCGATGCCGATGCGTTTCTCGACGATGCGGCGATCTTTACCGACCGGCCCGTGGCGCTCTTGCCCGCGCTCGAGAGCCTGTCCGGCGAGGCGGCCGCCGAGGATCCGGCCGCCGCCGCGCGGCTTTCGCTCGTGAAGCAGCTGACGATGCCGGCCGCCGCGCCGCCGGCGATGATCGTGACGAGCATCCAGGCGCTGCTCGCGCCGCTCGCCGATCCGCGCGAGATCGAGGCGAGCACGCGGCGGCTCGAGGTGGGAGGCCGGCTCGACCCGGCGGAGCTCGCCGACTGGCTGGCGGCCCGCGGCTGGCAGGCAGCCGACGCGATCGACCGTCCCGGCACGTTCGCCCGCCGCGGCGGCATCGTCGATCTCTTCGCGGTCGATTGGGACCGGCCCGTGCGCGTGGAACTCTTCGGCGACGAGATCGAGTCGCTCCGCACGTTCGACACCGTCTCGCAGCGGAGCGTCGAAAAACTCGAGGGCATCGACCTCACGGCGCTCGCCCTGTCTGGCGGAGGCGAGTCGGGCGGGCCGCAGCGCCGCACGCAGCTGGCCGACATCGTCCCGCCGGGATCCTGGTGGGTGCTCGTCGAGCCGGGGGAGCTCGCGCAGGAGGCGAAGCGGACGTTCGACCGGCTCAAGGGGGCCGCGGAGGTCTCCGATCCCGAGGACGTCTTCGCGCGGATCTATCGGTTTCCATCGGTGACGCTCGCGGCGGTCGCCCAGTCGAGCCTCGAGGCCACGGCCACGCTCTCCATCGAGAGCGTGGAGCGGTTCACCGGCGTGCTCGACCGCGTGTGCGAGGAGCTCGCGACGGTCGGCCGTGATCAGGAGGTATGGATCGTGGCGCCGACGGAGGCGGAGGAGAAGCGGCTCGCCGAACTGCTCGCGGCGAGCGCGCCGGCGAAGTCGAAGCGGCTCCACTTCGCCCGCGGCCATCTCTCGGGCGGCTTCCGGCTCGTGCCGGAGAAGCTCGTGATCGTGTCGAGCGCCGAGCTCTTTCGCCGCGAGGATGTGACCGTCCGCGCGCCGCGGCACCGGCTCACGCGGGCGATCGACACCTTCCTCGACCTGCACGAGGGGGATTACGTCGTGCACGTGGCCCACGGCATCGGCCGCTATCGTGGGCTCAAGCTGCTCGAGAAACAGGACCGCACCGAGGAGTTTCTCGAGATCGAGTTCGCCGAGAGCACCCGGGTCTACGTGCCCGCCTCCTGCATCGAGCTGGTGCAGAAATATGTCGGCGGCTCGAAGCTCGCCCCGAAGCTCGCCAAGGTCGGCGGCACGCTCTGGGCGAGGCAAAAGCTCGCCGTGCAGCAGGCCGTGGCCGACATGGCCGCCGACATGATCCAGCTGCAGGCGCGGCGGGCGGAACGGCCCGGCATCGAGTTTCCGCCCGATACGCCCTGGCAGCGGGCCTTCGAGGAATCGTTTCCCTTCGACGAGACGCCCGATCAGCTCACGGCGATCGAGGCGATCCGCGGCGACATGCAATCGACCAAGCCGATGGACCGGCTGCTCTGTGGCGACGTCGGCTTCGGCAAGACGGAGATGGCGATGCGGGCGGCCTTCAAGGCGGTGGAGGCGGGCTACCAAGTGGCCGTGCTCGTGCCGACGACCGTGCTCGCGGAGCAGCACCGCCGCAGCTTCGCGGCGCGGTTCTCCGAATTTCCCTTCACGATCCGGGGGCTGTCGCGGTTTTCGACGGCCCAGGAGGAGCGCGACACGCTCGAGGGGCTCGCCCGCGGCACGGTCGACCTCGTGATCGGCACCCATCGGCTCGCGCAGTCCGACATCCACTTCGCCAACCTCGGGCTGCTCGTCGTGGACGAGGAGCAGCGGTTCGGCGTCGACGTGAAGGAGAGGCTCAAGGCGCTGCGGGCGAGCATCGACGTGCTCACGATGACGGCCACGCCGATCCCGCGCACGCTCCACATGTCGATGCTCGGCATCCGCGACATCTCCAACCTCACGACGCCGCCGGCCAATCGCATCGCCGTCGAGACCCGCGTCTCGCGCTGGGACAACGCGCTGATCAAAAGCGCGGTCGACCGGGAGCTGGCCCGCGGCGGGCAGGTGTTTTTCGTCCACAACCGCATCCACGACATCCACAAGGTGGCCCAGCGGCTCGCGCAGATCGTGCCGGAGGCGACGATCGGCATCGGCCACGGCCGGCTTTCGGAGAGCGAGCTCGAGGAGGTGATGCTCGACTTCGTGGCGGGCAAAACCGACATCCTGCTCGCCACCACGATCATCGAGAGCGGCCTCGACATCCCCAACGCCAACACGATCTTCGTCGACGAGTCCGACACCTACGGCCTCGCCGACCTGCATCAATTGCGGGGCCGCGTCGGCCGGTCACACCACCGCGCCTATTGCTACCTGCTCGTGGACGAGACGGCGCAGCTCACGAGCACCGCCGCCCGCCGCCTCCGCGCGATCCAGGAATTCTCGAGCATGGGCGCGGGCTTCTCGCTGGCGATGCGGGATCTGGAGATCCGCGGCGCGGGGAACCTGCTGGGCACGCAGCAGAGCGGCCACATCGCGACGGTCGGCTACGAGCTCTATTGCCGGCTGCTCGAACAGGCCGTGCGCGGGCTCAAGGCGCTGCCGCCGGCCGAGCCTCCGCAGGTGAACGTCGACCTGCCCGGCGAGGCCTGGCTGCCGCGCGACTACATTCCGGACTTCCGCACGAAGATCGACGTCTACCGACGGCTCTCCCGCGCGACGGCCGAAAACGAGATCGACGACCTCGGCGCGGAGCTCGCCGATCGCTTCGGCCCGCTGCCCCCCGAGGCGATCCGCCTGCTCGATACCGCGCGGCTGCGGGTGGCCGCGGCGGCGCTCGGCATCGACTCGATCACGCGCCACCCGGGCATGATCATGATCGGCCACCACGACCGCTCCGCGATGGCCGCGCTCCGGAAATCGGGGCGGCTGGGCGCGGGGAGCCTGCGGATCGTGGATGAGAAGACGGTCGTGTTGCCCGTGGATTCGGCGGTCGCGGCCAGCCCGGAGAAGCTGCTTTCAGCCCTGATGACGCTCTTGCGCAGGAAGGAGAAGGGAAGGTCGGTCCACGGCACGGCCGCAAGCGGCGGACCGGTGACGAGCGGCCGATGAGCCGCTGACGAGCCGGGGCTGGTCGGCTGGAGGAGAGAAACCTACCTTGAGAGGCCCGCGGCATTCATCGGGGAGCGCACTCGCCGCTCCCGGCCGATGAGGCCGCCACGGTTGCTCTGCATGACACACGGTCACGAGACGGTGCGACACGAGGACTTCGGCGGCATCGATGTTGCGGGCTTCTGCGCCGCCATCGATCGGCTGAAGGCAGAGGCTCATGCCAGCATCGGGCCGGCCGACTTCGCCCACCTGCAACGGATCGAGGGATATGGCCGGGCGGCCACGCTGCTGGGCTATGCCACGGCCTGGATCATCCCCAATCCGCTCAGCGCCTTCCTGCTCAGCCTCGGGCAGTTCACCCGCTGGCTGCTCGCACATCACATCCTGCATCGCGGCTACGACCGCGTGCCGGGGATTCCCCGTCGCTACACGAGCCAGGTCTTCGCCCGAGGCTGGCGGCGCTACATCGACTGGTTCGACTGGCTTCTGCCCGAAGCCTGGGACTACGAGCACAACATCCTTCATCACTACCACACCGGCGAGGACGGTGATCCCGACGTCGCGGAGCGGCACCTGGAGTTTCTCCGCCGCATGCGGATTCCCGTGTTTCTCAAACACGCGATCGTCGCCGTCGTGGCCTGCACCTGGAAGATCATCTACTACGCCCCCAACTCGCTCGGCGTGATGCACCCCGCCGGTGGTCGGCGGCCGCGGCGGGAGTCGATTGCAGTGCTCACGCTGGGCAGCGTCCTCGACTTTCGGCGGTCGGCGGTGCGGCAGCTCTGGTTGCGTTGCTATGCGCCCTATGCCAGTTGGCACTTCGTGGTCGTGCCGCTCCTGTTTCTGCCGCTCGGCCGGGCCGCCGTGGTGGCGGTGTTGATCAACAAACTGCTCGCCGAGGCGATCACCAACGCCCACGCGTTCCTCGTGATCGGCCCCAATCACACCGCCGACGACCTTTACCGCTTCCGCTTTCACTACGGACGGAAGGAGGAGTTTTACGTCACCTCGGTGCTGGGGTCGGCCAATTACCGGTGCGGCCCGGAGTTCGTCGATTACATGAGCATCTGGCTCAACTATCAGATCGAGCACCACCTCTTCCCCGACCTGCCGATGCGGCAGTATTGCCTGATCCAGCCGCGGGTGAAGGCGTTG
>JBIIOM010000210.1:0-4775 GCA_044336925.1 Pirellulales bacterium | reverse complement strand
TGCCGAGCATCGCCACCCGCTTGCGGAGCGACCGCGGGCTTTCGAGCGTCGAGAGCATCAGGTCGCGGAGTTCCTTCCGCATGTCGGCCCGGTCGTCGCTCGAGCCTTCGCCGTGGGCGATCACGCGCAGGTCCTGCTGGAGCCGGTCCATGCGGCTCGACATGCCGCGGAGCAGCTTCATCAGCGGCTGCACGCGGCGGGTCCGCAGGGAAAGCTCCTCGACGAGCGTCAGCGACTTGGCCCGGCTGCGGCGGAACCGCGTGCGGGCGGCCTGCGCCTCCTCCTCCGTCGTCCGCTTGCTGATCAAGAGGCGGAAGTCTTCCTTGCTCTGGGCGATGAGGTGATCGAGCGTCGCGAGGTTGTGGGGCATCCGCGACTGGATCTGCTCCTTCGTCAGCCGCTCCGTGAGCGACACCTTGATGGTGCGATCGAAGGGCAGCTTCCCCTCGTGCACGCGGCGGAGCGTGTCGACCGTGGCCTGCAGGGAATAGGAGCAGCCGAGGATCGCGCGGCGAAACCGCTTCCGCGTCACCTCGATCCGCTTGGCGAGCGAGATCTCCTCGTGCCGCGTCAGCAGCGGGATCTCCGCCATCTGCGCCAGATACATGCGGATCGGGTCGTTGGCGGCGTTGGAGGGCGCCGTGGTGATCGCCTCGTCGCGGCGCGGCTTGGCCGGCTTCTGGGCCGGCTTCTGGGCCGGCTTCTGGGCCGGTGCGGCGGGAGCGTCGGCCTGGGCGTCTTGCGGCTCCGGCGCGGAGTCGACGAGATCGATGCCGCGCTCCTCGAGGGCGACGAGCAACGCGTCGATCTTTTCGGGGTCCACCGCCTCGTCGGGAAGATAGGCGTTGACCTGATCGAAGGTCAGATAGCCCTGGGCCCGGCCCGCGGTGATCAGCGCCTGCAGGTCCGCGTCGTGGTGGTCCGCAGGATCGTTGGCAATCCCCGTCATGCGGTTGGTTCCATGGACCTTCTTGCCGAGAGGCTTCGTCATCAGTCGTCTCCTTACGCCATCGTACCGTCGCTCGCCCACTGCTTCAGGCGTCGCGGCTTTTGCCACGACGACCGATTGCAGCGACGAGACGGGCACCCTCACCCATCCTTGGGTTCGGAAGTGCCCCCCAATGAACCAGTCATGCCCTGGACGGCCCGCCGTTGGGCGACGAGCTGTTCCAGGAGCGCAGCCTCCGAGCCGGGATCCAGCCGGGAGGATTTCAGGGCCGTGGCGCTCGCATGCGCCTGCCGCTGGGCGGAGCGGCGTCGCAGGGCGTCCTCGAGATGATGCAGTCGTTCGGCCGGGTCGGTCGTGCCGCGGCCGGCGCTCGAATCGTCGACGGCGACGAGCAGGCTCTGGAGCGCGGGATCGGTGATCTCGAGCAGGAGTCCCGAGAGCGCCACGGGGCGGCCCTCGTCGTGGAGCCTGCGGGCGGCCTCGAGCACGGCCCGCCCCTCGCGGCTCTGGAGTTCGGCCGATTGCACCTCGCGGACGATCAGCCCCACGCTGTCGGGCACGCCGACGAGCACCTCGAGCACTTCGCGATCCCAGGCCGGGAGCCGGGTGACGGCAATCGCCGGCGCGGAATCTTCGGCCGTCGCGGGGCGGGCCGCCCGCAGTTCCGCGAGCCGGGCCCGCAGCGAATCGCGGCTCAGCCCAAACCGCCGGGAGAGCCGGCCGAGCACCTGGTCTTCGCGCAGCTGCTGCTGAGACGGGCTCAGCGGCGAACTCGACGAGACTTTGGCGAGCGCCTTCAGCACGCTCTCCACCGCCTCGAGCGCCGCATCGTCGCCGGGCCGACCGGCGATCTTCGCCACCGCCTCGTCCATCCGGTACTCGAGCGGATCGACCGCCGCCTCGAGGAGCGCCTCGAAGGCTTCCTTGCCATGCTCGAGCACGAATTCGCAGGGGTCCACGCCGGCGGGCAGCCGGGCGATCCGCAGGTCGATCGGCTCGGAGAGGATCACGTCGAGGATTTCGTCGGCACGGCGGCGGCCGGCGTCGTCGCCGTCGAGCACGAGCACGATCCGGTCGGCATAGCGCCGCAGCAACTTGGAATGCCGCTCGCCGAGCGCGGTGCCGAGGACGGCGACGACGTCGTCGATCCCGGCCTGCCGGCAGGCGAGGCAGTCGGTGTAGCCCTCGACGACGACGGCGCGGTGCGTGCGGGCCATCGCCTCGCGGGCGGTGTCGAGGCCGTAGAGCATCGAGCTCTTCGAGAAGACGGGCGTCTCGGGGGAATTGATGTATTTCGCGCCGGGGGGGGCGTTGTCGGCCGAGGCGCCGGGGATGACGCGGCCACCGAAGGCGACGCACCGCGCGAGCGGGTCGCGAATCGGAAAGATGACGCGGTCGCGAAAGCGGTCGTAATGCCCCGAGCGATCCTGCCGCTCGACCACGAGGCCGGTGAGCGCGAGGTGCTCCACGGGAATTCCGGCGGCCGACGCCTGCCGCATGAGCCAATCCCAGCCGGCCGGGGCGTAGCCGAGTTGAAATCGCTCGATCGTGTCGGCGGTCAGGCCGCGGCCGGCGAGATACTCGCGGGCGGCCTTCGCCTCCGGAGATCGCTCGAGGCAATCGGCGAACCGCTCAGCCGCCCAGCCGAGCGCCTTGGAGAGGGCCGCCTTCTGATCGACGGGGAGGCCGCGGCCGCGGGCGAGCTGGATGCCGGCCCGCTCGGCGAGCTGCTCGAGCGCCTCGCGAAACTCGATCTTCTCCATCCGCATCAGGAAGTTGAAGACATCGCCGCCGATGTTGCAGACCCAGCAGCGAAAGGTCTGGCGTTCCGGGTTGACCTGGAAGCTCGGGCGGGAGTCCTCGTGCCACGGGCAGAGCCCCACCATGGCCTTGCCAGCGCGGCGGAGGGAGATGTATGTCCCCACCAGGTCCACGATGTCGGTCGCATCGCGCACCCGCTCCTTCGCGTCGTCATGCGCGGGATGGGAGCCGGCTTTGCTGGGCGGGAGCGACAAGGAAACCGTCCTGAAATCGGTGGCTGAAAAGGTGACCGCCGAAATTTAGGGCGTGGCCCAAAACGGGTCAATCTCAGCAGGAGCCTGCGCATCCTGCCCAGATTGCGGAGCGTGTCGCGCACGGAAGCCCGCAGCGCAAGCAAGGTCCATCCGCCCGCTACCCAATTGAGAGTCGCGGTTCCTTGCCGCGCTCGAAACACCCCACCGTCCCTCGCTCGCGCGTCGGGCTTCTGTTGGCAACGGGAGCGCCGAATGCCCGATTAAGAGAGGAGCCGCTGGACGCTGTCGAGCAGACGGTCCATCGCGAATGGCTTGCGGATGTAGTCGTCCACGCCGAGCATTTCCGCGTAGGCCTTGTGGCGGCTGCCTTCGTTGGCGGTGATCATGATCACCCGCATCGGCACCGGGCGGCTGCGACGCAGCCGCTCGAGCACCAGGAAGCCGCTCCGCTTCGGCATCATCATGTCGAGCACGACGAGATCGGGGTTTTCGCTCTCGGCCATCACGAGGCCCTGATTGCCGTCGCGGGCGACCAAGATCTCATAGCCCCGTGATTCGAGCACCGTCCGCATCGATTCCATGATTTCGACGTCGTCGTCCACCAGCAGCACGCGCTTGCCGCCAGCCGTCTTCGGAGCGGCCTTTTCTGCCTGCTCGAGCGGTTCGTCGGCCGCAGCCTGCGACTTCGTGACTTTCTTGGCCGGCTTCTGGGGGGGCATCGTTTTCTCGGGCTCAGTCTAAGCGTGTGAAATTCAAAGAGCGGTTGTGCGTCTTGCAACAGACTATCAAGAATGGGCCGCCGCCGCCAACGGAGGAGAAAATGCGGGTAAACGCGGGCGGGCGTCAGGGCCTTGCGGCTTCCTCGGGGGCGATGTCCCCCAGGAAAATGGCCGCTCCGACGAGGGCGAGAGCGGCGCCGAGACAGATGTCACTTGGATAGTGGGCCGACGTTGCCACCCGCTGCAGCGACGCGCTCACGGCAAACAGTCCGAAGAGCAGGGCCCCGCGCGGGTATCGCCAAGCGAGGGCCGCCGCGAGGCCGGTCGCCACCGCGGCGTGGCCCGACGGAAAACTGTTGTAATCGGAATGGCTCGCGGATGCGGCCGCGAGCGCCGCATCGCCGAACGTGCCGAACGCCGATGCCTGGCTGCCGAGGTCGGCCGCCCGAGGACGGATGCGATCGACGAGCAGCTTGATCAGATCGACCGCGAGCCCGCCCGTGGCGGTCGTGCAGATCATCCGCGAAAGCCGCTCCTGGGCCGCCGACGGCTGGAACGAGGGCCAACGCAGCGCCGGCCAGCGAAACGAGGGAAACCGGAGCCCGCGGTCGAGGAAGAGCGCCGTCAGCAGGATGCAGGTGGCGCCCGCCGAGTGGGCAAACACTTCGGAGAGGTTGAGGAGCCGCAGGAGCTCTTTCGGCACGCGGCCGGCCTTGCACCATTCCGCCACGGGCAGATCGATGAAGAGCGCCGCGGCGCCGAGAAACGCGAGGCCGGACGCCGCGCGGAGATACCGCCGGCGGGTGCCGGGGGCCGGGGCGAGCGTTTCGGATGCCGAAAGGTGTGGCGAACGTGCGGGCGTCGGAGTGGAGAGCGTCATGATGGGGAAGATCGTGGCATATGCCGGTCGCCGCTGTCGAGTCGAAGGACCGCTTCGTCGAGTAGACGGCTTGCTCGAGTAGACCGCTTGCTCCGCAAGCGGATCTGGATCTGCTTCGGGACGAAGCGGTCCACGTTGGACGGAGGCGAGGGGGTCGGCGGAAGCTCGAGGAGCATTTGGACCGAGTCCGCGAGGGCCACCGCGACAATCCG
>JBIIOM010000209.1:0-4804 GCA_044336925.1 Pirellulales bacterium | reverse complement strand
TCAAGAGCGACGACGAGATGTGCGAATACTGGGCGTCGGCCATGAGGAAGACCGTCTCGACCGACGGGTCGAGCTTGCGGTTGGCGAGCGTCATCGTGAATTCCGCCTCGATGTCGGTGAGCGACCGCACGCCGCGGAGCAGCACGTGGGCCCCCCGCTCTCGCACGAAGGCGACGGAGAGGCCGCTGAAGAGTTCCACCCGCACGTTCGGCAGATGGGCCACCGAGTCGCGCACGAGCCCCACCCGCTCCTCCAGCGTAAACATCGGCTGCTTGTCGGGGTTGATGCCGACCCCCACGATGATCGCCTCGAAAATCCGGCTGGCCCGGTCGATGACGTCGAGGTGGCCGAGGGTGATCGGGTCGAACGATCCGGTGTAGACGGCGGTGCGGGCGGTGCGGGTCGTCACGGGGATGGCTCGCGGGGGAAAAAGTGGTGGATGGCGGTTCTTGGCCGGTCGATTATGGTATCCGGCACGCGGCTGGTCGACTCCGGCCGTGGTCAGGGAGCGAGCGAGCCGTGTCGAAAGTCACGCCTGTCATCGGAATGATCGTGTCGGGCCTGATCGGCATCCTGTTTCTTGCCGACCTGGCCGCGGGCATTCCCTTTCGGCGGGTGAGCTTCGCGCTCGACATCGCGTTCGTGGTGGCGAGCCTGATCCTCGCCTACCTGAGCTGGACGCTCCTCGAGAAGGCCCGCGGATAGCGTTCCGTCAGGCGGCCCTGAGCACCGAGCCCGCGCGGCCCTGCCCGCCCCCCGCGATCAGGTCAGGGATGTCCGCGAGGTGTGGCACCTGCACCGGCCCCTTCGCGCGTCGCCGTGACACCATCCCCAGCACGCGCTCGAGCCGGCTGCGGATGTCGCGGGATGCATTCGCGCCGGTCGCCGACACCGTCACGACCGAGAGCAGGCCGGGGGCCGGCAGCGGTGAGGTCCGCCACGGAAGAATCCGGCTGACGAGGCCGGCTGCCGCCGGCGCCGAGCAGACTTCCCAGAGGCCCCAGACGACGCTGCGACAGGGCCAGCCGTGCGGCGCCGGTCGGCGGCTGCCGCGGGCCAGCGACTCGAACCGTTCGGTGCACAGCGTGCGCACGCCCTCCGCGACGAGCAGGCCTCGCGCTTCGATCTTTGGAGCAGCGCTCGCCACGATGGCCTCGATCCCGCCGACCGAGCGCCGCGCCGTGGCGAGCGCGGCTCTCAGCGACTGCCGCGAGGAGAGCGTGTCGGCATCGATCTCCAGAGCGATTCGCCCGAGTGCGCCCGCAGCTTCGACGGCTGGGCCGAGCGCCTCGAGATCATCGCTGACGGCCACCCAGGAGATTGCCGCGTCGGCGCGATCCGCCAGCCGCGTCCAATCGGCAAACTCCGCAGCCGAGATCCGGGCCGGCAGTCGGCAGCAGATCACGACCGTCGCCGGTGCCGTCTTCGCGCCCATCTTCCTGCCCCCGCCTTCGCATCGGCCGGGGATTCCCCCGGCTCACCCCGCCTCTTGCCCGCTAGGAGGTATCGACGCTCGCCGTCGACGACTCCAATTTCGGCAGTGCAGGGCGCACAGGATCCGCTTGCGGAGCAAGCGGTCTACTTTGGGATGACACGGTCTGCGCGAGAAGGCGTGCCGGCAGGCCTTGGGTCTATCGGCTGTGCCGGCTGGGAGGAGTGGAACGCCGATTCCCAGGCGGCGATCGCGGCGGCGAGTGCTCCGGCCGTGGGGCTGGCCGCCTCGACCGTCGGTGTGAGCCCCAGTGATTCCAACGTGGCGCTCGTGACCGGGCTCAGGCTGGCGATCTTCCACCGCCGCATGCGGTCGCCGAAGAGACGGGTCGCGGATTCGGCGATGAACGAGCTCGTGACGGTGATCCAGTCGATGCCCGCCCGGTCGAGGGCCGAAACCGTGGCGGGATCGATCCGGTCGGCCGCGCGGCTCGAATAGGCGGCCACCTCGGTGACGTGGTGGCCGAGCGCCTCGAGTTCGCGTCGCATCACGTCACGGCCGCGGTCGGCCCGCACGAGCAAAAACCGGCCGTGCCGCACGGTCATCCCGAGCGACTCGACGATCCCTTCCGACTGGGAGCGTTCCGGCTCGAGGTCGCAGACGAGCCCGGCCGATTCGAGGGCGGCCGCGGTGGACGGGCCGATCGCCGCCAGTCGCGCCGTGCCGAGGTGTCGCCCGTCGCGCCGCATGGACCGCAGCCGCTCCACGAAGGAGCGCACGCCGTTGGCGCTGGCGAAGACGATCCAGTCGAACGTGTCGGCCGCCGCGATCGCGCGATCGAGCGGCTCCCACGAGTCTGGCGGTTCGATGCGGATCACCGGCGTGTGGATGCATTCGCCGCCGACAGCGGCGATCGCAGCGGCGAGATCCTCCCCCTGCCCGCGCGGCCGCGTCACGAGCACCCGGCGGCCGGCCAGCGGACGCGATGACTCCGGCTGCAGCGGCCGCGGCTCGGCCACGTCGCCCACGATCACGATCGCCGGCGACGGCCATCCGCCTCGCTCGAATGCCGCGACGCATTCGCCGAGCGTCGTCACCGCGATCCGCTGGTCGGGCCAGGAGCAGCGGCTGATCACCGTGACGGGCGTGTCGGCGGGCTTGCCGGCCGAGATCAATTCCTGCGACCAGCGCTGCACCTGCTCCACGCCCATGTAGATCGCGAGCGTTCCTGGCAGCCCGGCCAGCGCCGAGAAATCGAGCCCCTCGTCTTTTTGGTCGGCTTCGTGTCCAGTGAGAATCGTCAGGCTCGAGGCGGCCTGGCGGCTCGTGAGCGGCACGCCGGCGGCCGCGGCGGCCGCCAATGCGGCCGTCACGCCGGGAACGATTTCGAACGGGATGCCCGCGTCGCGCAGCGGCTGGAGTTCCTCGGCGAGCCGGCCAAACACGGCCGGATCGCCCCCCTTCAGCCGCACGATCGTGCGGCCCGTGGCGGCGAGTTCGGCGAGCAGCCGGCCGGTCGCTTCGCCGGGATCCGAGCCGGCGGCGGAGCGGGGCACGAGCATCCGTTCGGCGCGGCAGCCCACCGCTTCGAGGAGCGTCGGCGGCACGAGCCCATCGTGCACGACCACTTCGGCACGACCGAGGCACTCGACCGCCCGCACGGTCAACAGGTCGGGATGACCGGGGCCGGCCCCCACGAAGTAGACCCGCGTGGCCGGGCCGGGCCCGGCTTCGAGGGCTTGTTCGTCGTGGAATCCTCGGCCATTTGCCACGTTGTCACCCGCTGGAGTCCGCCGGCAGCCGCCGGTGGTGTTTGAGGGGGGGATGGAGGCAACTAAACTGGTAACGTTCAACTGCACCCGGTTCGACATCCGAATCATCAGCATACCGCAAGGGCCCGGCTGCTCGCGGGCACCCCAGGAAGCAGCGACGTTTTCCATGCCGAACGAGTCTCCCGCCGCCCCGTCCGGCACGTTCGATCCCGCCGCGTCGCCGCTGGCTTCCCAGCTGTCGCCGGCGGAGCGTTCGCGGCTGTCGCAGTGCTTCCAGCGGGGCACGCAAAACGCCGCCACCAACGTCGACTACGCGATCGAGATGTTCTCGGCCTGCGTTCTCGGCGACCCCGGCAACGCGGTCTACCTGCAAAACCTGTTCGCCATGCTCAGGCGAAAGCATGGCCCCAAGAAATCGGGTGGCCTCGGGGCGCTCTGGCCGGGATCGAAGGCGGGCGGCCTCAAGAAGTTCGCCACGACGGCGCAGTGGCGGGAGCTCGTCAAGCACGGCGTCGGAATCCTCAAGACATCCCCCTACGACCACGGCTGCCTGCTGGCGATGGCCGACGCCTGCGGCCAGCTGCAGTTTCACGAATCGCAGCGGGTCTACCTCAAGACCGCGCTCGACGCCTCCCCCGCCGATCCCGAAGTGAATCGTCAGTGTGCGAAATTTCTCGCCGACCACGGCGAGTTCGACCAGGCGATCGCCTGCTGGGTGCGGGTCTCGAACGTGAAGGGACTCGCCGAGGAGGCGCAGCAGGAGATCGCGAAGCTCCAGGTGGAGAAGACGATCGTCGCCGGCCATGGCATGGCCGGGCGTTCCGGAGGTGCGGCCAAGCAGCCGGCCGCCGGGCAGGCTGCCGAGCAGACCGATCGCGTCTCGATCCTCAAGCGGGTGATCCAGGAAAAGCCCACCGAAATCGACGCCTACCTCGAGCTCGCCGACATTCTCGAACGAGACGCGACCGTCGAGGAGGCGGAGGCCGTGCTCGCGCAGGCGCTCGCCGCCTCGGGCAACGATCTCAAGGTGCGCGAGCACATGGAAGACCGCCAGCTGCGCTGGGCCCGGCATCGGGTGCACGTGGCCGAGAAGCGGCAGGAGGCCGAGAACACGCCGGCCAACCAGAAGACGCTCGAAAAGCTGCGGGCCGCGCAGATCAAGCACGAGGTCGAGATCTACTCCGCGCGGTGTGCCCGCTACCCCGAAAATCTCACCTGGCGATACGAACTCGCCATGCGGCTGAAGGCGGCGGGCAATCATGCCGAGGCGATCAAGCACTTCCAGGACGTGCTGCAAGATGCCCGCCGCAAGGGGGTGGTTTCGCTGGAGCTCGGCGAGTGCTTCCAGAAGATCAAGCAATACCAGCTCGCCATGCGGAATTACGTGGCCGCGGTCGAGTCGCTCACCGACCGCGAACTGGAGCTACGGAAGCGGGCCCTCTACCGGGCCGGGGTGCTGGCCGCGGGGCTCGACGACCGCGAGGCCGCCCAAAAATACCTCTCCACGCTGGCCGGACTCGACTACGGATACCGGGATGTGGCCCAACGTCTGGACAAGTTGACATCTTCCAAGGATAACGGTGCCGGCGGCTGACCAGTC
>JBIIOM010000208.1:0-4807 GCA_044336925.1 Pirellulales bacterium | reverse complement strand
CCCGAGATCCGCCGCCAGCGCTTCCGCACGAACGACTCCTCGACGTCGTCCTGCCACATCGCCATCTCCTCCTGCATCCAGGCGGTGCGGCCGAGCGACTCGAGTTTGCCCTCGAGCGTCTGCCAGAGCTCCTCGAGGTGCCGCACGTCGTCGAGCGCATAGTCGATCTGCGCCGGCGAGAGGGGCCGCTGCCGCCAGTCGGTGCGAGTCTCCCCCTTGTTGGTCTGGATGTGGAGAAACCGGCGCACGATCGAGGCGTAGCCGGAGGGATAGTCGTGGTCGACGAGGCCGGCCGCCACCTGCACGTCGAAGAGCGACGACGGTCGCGCGTTGATCGCATGGAGGATGAAGCCCATCTCCTCGCGGCCGGCGTGCACCACCGTGATGCGGCCGGGCTCCGTGAGCAGCCGCCAGAAGGGCTCGAGCTCGCGCACCTTGAGCGTGTCGATCACGGCGAGCGTGTCGGGGGCGGCCACCTGGATCAGGCAGAGCTGGCTGCGGTAGGTGTGTTCGGAGACGAATTCCGTGTCGAAGGCCACGTGGGGGTGGCCGGCCAGACGCCGCACGAGGTCGTCGAGCTGCGACTCGGTGGTGACGTGTTCGAAGGAGCCGGGAGAAGATCGCGGACGTGACACGCGGGAATCGCTCGGGGGAGAAGGAAACAAGAAGCCGACGGCAGGCGACGAGACTACAAGAACAAGATCGACATGACGACGAACACGGGCAGGAGCACGCCGAGGCTGTAGAGCACGTAGCCGAAGAAGCTCGGCATCTTCACGCCCGACTGCTCGGCGATGGCCTTCACCATGAAGTTGGGGCCGTTGCCGATATAGGTCATCGCTCCCAAGAATACGGCGCCGAGGCTCACGCCGGCCAGTCGGCCGATGTCGACGCCCGCCATCGTGGCCCCGTCGGCCGGCAGCGTCTGGGCGGTCTTGAAGAAGACGAGATACGTCGGCGCGTTGTCGAGCACGGCCGAGAGCGAGCCCGTGGCCCAGAAGAAGGCCCGCGGTGACTGGATGCCGAGGCTCGCACCATGCTCGTTCAACAGCGCGAGCGCCGGCTGCATGCAGATGAAGATGCCGAGGAAGAGCGCGGCCACCTCGAGGATCGCCCCGTAGGTGAAGCCGTTCTTCTCGCGGATGGCCCGCGAGCCGAAGCAGAGCGACGCGGCGACGAGCGCCATCAGCACCGCCTCGCGCAAAAACACCCACGGATGCCAGTTCGTGCCCGGCACCGACTTCGCCGGATCGAGCAGGCCGACGGCCGCGATCACGCCGGCCATCAGCAGGGCGTTGGGCCAGAGGCCGCTGATGCGGAGACGCGTCGTCTGCCGCTCGTCGCGAGCGATGTCGCTGAGCCGCTCCCGCGGATGAGCGAAGAACGTGTCCCAGGCCCAGTAGATGGCCAGGATCACGCTGTTGGTGAAGAGCCACTCCTTCCAGAGCGACATCGTCCAGAGGAAATCGACCCCCTCGAGGTAGCCGAGGAAAAGCGGCGGATCGCCGATCGGCAGCAGGCAGCCGCCGCAGTTGCAGACCAGGAAGATGAAGAAGACGATCGTGTGCGCCACGAGCCGACGCTCCTTGTTGGTCTCCAGGAGCGGCCGGATGAGCAGCATCGCGGCGCCCGTCGTGCCGATGAAGCTCGCCGCCAACGCCCCGATGCCGAGGAACGCCGTGTTGACGTTGGGCGTGGCCACGAGATCCCCCTCGATCCGCACGCCGCCGGTGATCACGTAGAGCGCGAAGAGCAGGGCGATGAAGGGGACGTATTCCGAGAGCATCGCGTTGGCGAGGACGGCGCCGGCCACGCCCCATGAAGCCCCAGCCGCGGCCGGGGCGACGGTGGCGTGCGTGGGAAAGTGGAGATCGACCGGGTGGCGGTGGAAGAGCGTGTAATAGGCGAGCGTCACGAGCGCGAGCAACCCGGCCACGAGCAGCTTGCTCGAGTTGTGCTCCCACCAATGCGAGAGCTGTGGCGTGAGCGGCAGGATCGCGATCGCCGCGAGCAGAAGCGCGAACGGGAGGACGGTGAGCGGCGGGGGCGACGCACCGGCATGGGAGTGGGCGTCTTCGACGTGGGCGTGCTCGCCGCCGGGATGGCCCGCCTCGGCATGCGCCTTTTCGTGGGCCGCTTGTGCCTGCACGATCAAATCACGACCATGTTGGGGCCAGCCGGCGACCGCCGCGGCCGCGTAGGCGGCAAGCAGGGCGGTGAGAGCGATGAGCGTGCGGCGGGTCGGGTCGCCGGCCGGGGCGGTGTGTGCGTCGTGCATGGCGTGAACATCCTGCTCGCGGGAATCCTCGTCGAAAACTCGTCAGAATAGTAAGCCTTGCCGCCTGTCAATGAAAGCATGATAGACAGTCCTGCCACAGACGCGTCCCTTGCAGCGGCCGATGTCTGGCTGCGCGGCAACGTGCGGCCCGTGCTCGGGCTGGCTGCGGTCGCGGCGCTCGTCGGCGCAGGACTCACGGCCGCCGTCTTTCTCGCCGGCGGGTCGGCGGCGGGGGCGTGGCTCGCCTGCGCCTACTGGCTCGTGGCCGCCGGAAGTGTCGCTGCGTTCGCCGCGGCTGCCATGCGTCCACGGTTGGTCCACCGCATCGATCCGCAGGCGGAAAGCGTCCTCGAGGTGCGGCTCGCGCCGGGAATGTCACACGCCGTGCCGCTCGATGCGATCGAATGCTTCTTCATGGGCTCTCAGCGGCTCGAAGCCGAAGGGGACGTCGCCGACGACAAGCCAAGCCATCGCGTGGGCACGCTCGTCATGCGGGTGGCCGAGCGGGCCAAGGACTGGCAGGCCCGGCCCACGTTCGCGCCCTGGGGCACCTGGCAGGAAGGGGCGATCGTGTTTGACGGACGCTGGTGCGAGCCCCTCTCCGTCGAACTGGCGCGCCGGCTGAGTGGGAAGCTGGTCGAGGCGAAGCGGGCGGCGGCAGGCGACGCGCCGACGGCGGAACGCGGCCGATGACCTGGCGCGGCCTGCTCGTGAGCGTGCGGAGCGCGGCGGAGGCGACGGAGGCCTTGGCCGGCGGTGCATCGATCGTCGACGTGAAGGAGCCCCGCGCGGGCCCGCTCGGGGCCGCCAGCCCGGGCGTGATCGGCGCGATCGCGCGGGAGGTTGGCCGCCAGAGGCCGTGGACGATCGCCTGCGGTGAATTGAACGACGGCATCGACGCGATCGCCGGGCGGATGGCAGGGGCGGTCGCGGCGGTCGATGCCGACGCCGCGTTGCCGGCGGCCTTCAAGATCGGTCTCGCCGGCATGGAAGGCGGGCCGTGGCGCGATTCGCTCGCGGCGGTTCGCGAGCGGGTGCCCGCGGAGATCGCGCAGGTGGCCGTGGCCTATGCCGACTGGCAGCGGGCCGCCGCACCGCCGCCGGTGGAGGTCATCGAAGCGGCTCGGTCGCTCGGCTGCGGCGTGCTCCTGATCGACACGTTCGACAAGCAGGCCGCCGGCCTGCTGGGAACGGCGCCAACGCACGAGATCGCCGGCTGGGTGGACCGTGCCCGCCACCATGGGCTCGCGGTGGCGCTCGCGGGCCGGGTGGCCCTCGCCGAGATTCCGGCGGTGCGGTCGCTCGGTCCGGACGTGGTCGCACTCCGCTCGGCGGTATGCTCCAATGGTCGCTTCGGCCCGGTCGATCGCCGTCTCGTCCGCGATGCCCTGGTCGCCGCTTTTCCCGGAGAACCGCAGTCGTGAAATCGCTCGAGGTCCGCGTGGCTCATGGCTTGAGCCCGGAAGAGGTTCGCCGCAGGCTCGACGACGCGCTCGTGCGGGCGCGAACGGAATACGCCGACACCGTCGGGCCGATCGACGCCCGGTGGGAGACCGAAGACCGGATGGCGATCCAACTGGCCGTGATGGGGATGAATTTCGACGGCAGCGTCGAGGTGCTTCTCAACGAGCTGCTCGTGAAGCTCCAATTGCCGGGCATGGCCCAGCTCTTCGCGGGCCGGATCAGCGCTGGGATCGAGGAGCGATTGGGAGGATTGTTGGGGTCGCAGCAGGTGTAGCGGCGGGGCCATTGATCGGACCGTCGCCGTGCCGATGAGTCATGATGATGTCTCGCTCGAGGTTGTTTACCCGCGTGTCCGGCAATCGCAGCGCCCTCTGTGTCATCGTCACCGCGGCGATCGTGGTCGCCGCGGTCTTCTCCGGCGCGGGGCATGAGACGCGGCTCGCCAGCGCGCAGGATTCGCAGACGCCCGGCATCCCGGAAGACGATCCGTTTGCCGATGAGCTGAACCCCTTCGGCTCGGGGAAGAGGGCCGCGCCAACGCCAGCGCCCGCCTTGCCGCGGCCACCGGCCGCCGAGCCGAAAGTGCAACTGCCGATGCCTTTTCCGGAGCGAACGCTGCCGGGAGAGCCCGCACCCCGTCGGCCGGCGGCGGCCGCGCCGCGGCAGGAGCCCGCGCGGCCAGCCCAGCCCTCGCTCCGAGGGCTGACGCCGTTTCCCGAGGCGGAGGAGGAAGAGACGGAGGGGGAAGACCTCTCGCCCGCCGAAAAACTGCTCGTCGAGGCGGAGCGGCTCGGCAAGGAGGGCAAGTTCGAAGCGGAGCGCGACACGCTGCGGCGCGCGGTGGCGGCGGACCCGCAGCTCGCCGTCGCCTACCTCGCGCTCGGCGTGGTCTGTCGGCGGCTCGGCGATTTCGAGGGTTCGGTCGAATCGCTCTCCAAGGGGCTGGCCATCGATCCGGAAAACCCGGAGCTGTATCTGCGGCGCGGGATCGCCTGGTTTCATCAGGGGCTGTATGGAGTCGCGCTCGAAGACTTCGAGGATGCCGCGGGCATCGCCTACGACGAT
>JBIIOM010000037.1:0-15830 GCA_044336925.1 Pirellulales bacterium | reverse complement strand
GGTTGTGGTCGTAGTCGAGGTCGTGCAGGCCGGAGGCGATCGCCATCGTCGCCGCCATCGCCGCCAGGGCCACGAACCGCGGATGCCGCATGATCGGCGCGAGCCAGGTGTGCACCGGCACGGGCTCCGGGATCCGCCGGCCGAGCGGCCCACGGTCGACGATCGCCACCACCGCCGGCAGCACGAAGAGCTCCGCCAGGCAGCAGAGCAGGATGCCGCCGCCGGCGATGAGGCCGAGTTCCGCCACGCCCACGAAGCTCGTGAGCGCCGCCGAGAAGAAGGCCACGGCCGTCGTGATCGCGCCGGTGAGGATGCCGGGGCCGACCGACGCGCTCGTTTCGAGGAGCGCCTCCTCGCAATCGAGGCCACGGCGGCGCATCTCGAGATAGCGGCCGATGTAGTAGGTGCCGTAGTCGATCCCCACGCCGATCATCGTGACGGTGAACGTCACCGAGAGGATGTTGAGGTGGCCCACGCTCGCGGTCGCCCAGCCGAAGGCCCATGCCATGCCGATCACGAGCACGCCGTTGGCCATGAGCGCGTGCCGCACGCCGCCGAATCCGGCGATGATCACGATCGCCACGGCCGTGAGCGAGAGGCCGCTGGCCCACACCATCGATTGCTGGCTGGCCCGCATCTCGTCGTCTTCCATGACGGGCAGGCCGGTGAGGCCGATCGTCACGTCGGGATGGCGGGCGGCGACGAGCTTCATGAGCCGCCGCAGTTCGTCGGTGGCGGCCGAGGCCCCGGCGAAGCCCCCCTTCTCCTTCGCCAACCGCAGCAGCACGAAGCCGAGCTTGCCTTCCTTGGCGAGGAGGTGCTCGCTCGAGAGATCGCGGAGGGTGGAGAGCGATTCGGGCATGCCCGGCCAGGGGGAGACATAGTCGGCGGATGGCGACTTGCCCGGCATGGCCGCCGGCTCGAGTCCGGCCACGAGGCTCTCGGCATAGCGTTCGAGCGCGGCGGCGGGGGGCTCGTCATTCGGCCCCGCGTTCGGCTGCCCGCCGGCCACCATCTGCCCGGCGAGGCCGCCCACCATCGTGCCCACCTTGAGTTGCGCCCAACCGCCGTCGAGGATCGGCTGCGTCCGCTCGATGAAGCGGTCGATCTCCGCGAGGTCGGCCGGCGAGAGGTAGTGCAGCCCCTTGGCGCGGATCTTCGAGAGATCGACCTCGTGGAGCACGGAGCGAAAGAGCGTGCCGTCGCGGCCGATCTCCTCCGACACCTCCTCGAGCACCGCCACGACGCTCGCCCGCGACGGCCCCTCTACCACGACGACCGCGTCGTCGTCCTCGCCGAATTCGGCGATGTAGTCGATCCAGAGTTTGTTGTAGTCGCTCTTGGGGTCGAGCAGGTCGGTGCGGCTCACCTTGTAGCCGAGCTTCTGCGACGTCCACCAGCCGGCGGCCACGGCCGACGCGATCGCGAGCACCACGATCGTGACGCCGTGCGCGATGCAGAGCCGCGTCCAGCCGACGAGCGCCCGCGCAAGCAGGCTGGGCCGCGCGTGGTCGGGCGCGACACCGGCGCCCGGGTCTTCTTCTGCGCTCGTAGGCTCCATGCCGCCGTCACCTTCCGCTATCGTGGGGGGAGGGATCGTAGGGAAACTGCGCAGCGGGGCCAACACCCGCTTTTCGCGGCGCCGGCAAGGGGCGCAGGCTGGGAAAACTCCCTGATTTTCCCGGGGCGAATGACTGGCCTGAAGGGTCGCCGCAGGCCGAAAAACCTTCCTGACCGGTCCCGGCGAGAGCCGTGCCCGGCACGAACGAATTCGATTGGGGGGGCTTCCGCATGCGTGCGCACCGACTGCCGGCTCGTGTTTTCGTCTCGATGGGGTTCGTGATCGCGTTGGCAGCGGCCGCACCGGCCGCGCGGCTCAAGGCCGCCGAGTCGCCCGCCGCGCCGGGGCTGCTGCCGGCGTTCTCCGACGGCGGCTCGTCGAGCCGCGAGGCCCGCCGGCAGGCGATTGAATCGCTGCCGCTGGATCAGATGACGGAGCCGCAACGCCGCGCCGTCGAGAAGGCGCTCCGCTCCACGACGATCTATCGCAAGCTGCCGGTGCAGACCTTCACCTGCGACAAGGATCTCTTCGATTTCGCGCTGGCCAATCCGGAATCGATCGTCGACATCTGGCGGGTGCTCGGCATCAGCCGGCTCGTGCTCGATCCCGCGGGGCCGGCGCAGTGGCGGCTCGCCGACGGCTACGGCACGGTGGGCACGCTGCGGCTCCTGCACCATGGTCGTCGCGGCCGGCAGGGCACGCTCGTCTTCCACGGCCGCGGTGCCTATACCGGCCCGCTCGCGCCCAAGCCGCTCTCGGGCACCTGCCTGCTCGTCGTGCAGCACGAGCCCATGGTTCCCGCCGCCGACGGCCGGCAACGGCAGCAGATTCGGATCGACGCCTTCCTCGACGTCGACGGCGTCGGCCTCGAGATCGTCACGCGGTCCTTGCAGCCGCTCATCGTTCGTTCCGCCGCGTCGAATCTGCACGAGATCTGCCTCTTCATGTCGACGCTCTCGGAAGCGGCGGCGGACAATCCGGAGGGCATCGTGCACCTCGCCTCGCGGCTCACGCGCACCGATCCGGAAGACCGGCAATCGCTCGCGAAGATCGCCCGTGCGGCAGGGAAAAACAGCCCGCTGGCGGCCGCGACGCCCGCCGATGCGGAGCGGCTCCAGACAGAGCTCGCCGCCCGCTGGCTCTCGACCCACGAGCTCGACCAAGTCCACCGCCGGTAGTAGGGTAGGCTTCAGCCTGCCAAAAGTAGGGTAGGCTTCAGCCTGCCAAAAGTAGGGTAGGCTTCAGCCTGCCAAAAGTAGGGTAGGCTTCAGCCTGCCAAAAGTAGACCGCCTGATCCGCTTGCGGAGCAAGCGGTCTACTTGAGCAAGCGGTCTACTTGACGAAGCGGTCTAACGCGTCGTGTCGCCGGTCGCCGGCGGCGCGACCGCCAGCCGTGGGCGGGCTTCGGAGGCCACGAGGTAGGGCCGCTTGTATTCGGGCATGTAGCCCTGCGCGCCGCGGACCGACACCTGCTGCCCCACGAGCGGCGCGAGGCTCACGCCCGCCTGCGGGGCGACGAAGGCGAGCACGTTGTTGTTGTCGTCGACCACGGCCCAGCGCGGTGCGTCGGGCCGGCGCGAGACGACGGTGGCGAGCCGGCCGGTCGTCTCCATCATGCTCGGCGGCGTCCAGGTCGGCTGGCCTCCGGCCGGCGCGCCGCCGGCCATCACGCCCGGTCGGATCGGCCGCGTGCCCACGCCGGAGAGGCTCGACCACATGCTGCCGAGCCGCAGCGGCGAGGGATCCGCGGGCGCGGCCGCGATCATGGCCCGCTGCTTGTTTTGGATCGCCTCGAACCGCACCAGCCGGGCGTCGATCGCCTCCGCCCGCAGCCGTTCCGATTGCGTCGTCGTCTGCTGGGCGGCCACCCGCAGCCGCTCCCGCAGCTGCACGAGATTCCATTCCTCGCTCGGGCCGGTCACCGCCAGCGAGAGCGCGAGATCGATGTCGGCCAATTCGTCGTTCACGCCCGCGGCGCCGCCGCTCGTCGTGGCCACGGGCCCCGGCCTGGGCGCCGCGTCAAAGACGCTCGTTCCCATCGGCAGCCAGCCGGAGAAGAGCCGCTTCGAGAGCGGCACCGGCTCGAGCGCCGGCGGATCGACGGTGGCGGTCGGCTGCGGCGCGGCTGATTCACGGGCTTCGTTCACGGCCAGGGCGATCGCCTCCCCCGCTTCCTTGATCGCCAGGGCCGCTTCGGCGGCGCTCGCGCCGGTGGCTGCTTCCGCATCGCGCGTTGGCTGCGGTGCAAGCGCCGCGAGCGCCGGCGGCAATTCGAGGTCGGCGAGCAGCGCCCAGCGAAACTCTCCCGCCGGCGGCTCGATCCGCGCCCAGAGCCCCGCATGGCGGCCTTCCTCGATCCGCACCTGCTCGATCACGCGGACCCGCTCTCCGGCCTCGAGGCTCACCTGTGCCACATGCCGGAGGTCGTTGAGCTGCGAACCGATCCGCGCCACGGCGCCGTCGGCCACGATCACGCCCGTGTGGGCGCCGGCGCTTGAAGCGGGCTTCGCGCCGTCGGGTGTCTCGCCCAAGCGCGATTCGTCATCCACATCGGCGGCGCGGATCCAACTGAAGCTGCCCGCGACGGGCCGCACCGCGCAGTAACCGCTGCCCGCCGGATCGATCGACCAGACCTCGACCGCTGTTCCGTGCGTGAGCCGCTCGGTGGGATAGAAGTCGTTGCTCGGTCCGGCACGGAGATAGGTGTGGGCCGCCGCCACGCGCACCGTCGCCGGAAAGGGAGACGCAGCCGCGGCATCGTCGGCGCGCGATGGTGTCGCCACGACGAAGCAAAGGCACGCGAAAAGCGGGAGGCGCATCAGGCTCATGCGCGGGAAAGTAGAAAACCGCTCGCGACGGCGGAAGGCCTAAAAAACAAGCGCGTAGACGAGGCTTGGGCGTCCTCGTCTACGCGCTCTGGAAACCGTGCCGAAGGCCCGGCTGCCACTCCTCTTGTAGACCGTCCGCCCGGGATGCTCAAGCCGCGATTTTTGGTTTCGATGCAGGCCGGAAAATGGGCGATCCCGGCCCCCGCCAGACCCCCACCAACGGGCTATTCCTCGTCGGGCGGGGCGGTTGGGGAAACCTGCGCCCGGGGGTGCTCGAGGCTCCGGCTCGTGGCAGCATGCCATGCCAGCGACGCCAGCGCCAGCACGTTTCACCAACGATCCGCCGGCCGCTCGAGCACCTCGCGGAGCAGGATCGCCCGGCGGATCGAGGCGGGATCGCGCAAGGCCTGCGCGAGTTCGGCGGCAACCGTCGCGCGGTGCTTCGTCGCAGCCGGCGCCGGAGCATCTGGCCGCCGCGGCTTCGCGGGAGTCGCGAGCGCGGGGCGATCGTGCTTGAGATCGTGCGCGAAGGCTTCGCGCACATGGCTGGCCACATCCGTCGCGATGGCGGGCTTGGGCGGCGAAGGCGACGGCTTCACGATCGATGGCTTCTGCACCGCCGTCTTCTGCGGTGCCGTCTTCTGCGGTGCCCGCGGCGTGGGGGCTGGTTCGCGATTCACCCGCCGCAGAAATTCCTCGATCTGTTGCTCGAGTTGCTCGCGGTCTTCAGGTGGCATCGGCAGCGGTGCGGGCTGCGGTGGCTCGAGCCGCCGAACGACCGGCGGCTCGGCGGGGCGGCCATTCCCCGCCACGCGACGAAACACGGCGAAGACCTGCGAGAGGATCCAGAAGCCGACGAAGAGGACCGGCAGGAGATTTTCCAGCCAATCGAGTCCGGCGGCGAAGAGGATGCAGGGCATGGGAGAATGTGGCAGGCTGAAGATTATGAGTGGCAGGCTGAAGCCTATGAGTGGCAGGCTGAAGCCTACCCTACTGGGTGGCGATCGTGCGGCGCATGTCGGTGTCGGCCTGCAGGTTTCGCAGCTTGTAGAAATCGACGATTCCCAAGCTGCCACTGGCGAGCGAATCGGCGATCGCCTTCGGCACTTCGGCCTCCGAATCGACGAGTGCGGCCCGGCTCTCCTCGATGCCCGCGAGCATCTCCTGCTCCTTCGCCACGGCCATCGCGCGGCGGCCTTCGGCATTGGCCCGGGCCACGCGGGTGTCGGCTTCGGCCTGATCGGCCTGCAGGCGGGCGCCGATGTTGGCCCCCACGTCGATGTCGGCGATGTCGATCGACACGATCTCGAACGCCGTGTTGGCGTCGAGCCGGCGGGCCAGCACGGTCTTCGAGATGACGTCCGGATTCTCGAGCACGTCGGTGTGGCGTTCGGCCGAACCGATCGCCGACACGATCCCCTCGCCCACGCGGGCGATGATCGTCTCCTCGGTGGCGCCACCGATGAGCTGGTTGAGATTCGTGCGCACGGTCACCCGTGCCCGCACCTTGAGCTGGATGCCGTTCTTGGCGACGGCGTCGAGCGATTCGCGGCCGCTGTTCTTGCCCGGGCAGTCGATCACCTTCGGGTAGACGCTCGTCTGCACCGCCTCGCGCACGTTGCGGCCGGCGAGGTCGATCGCGGTGGCGAGCTTCCAATCGAGTTCCTTGATCTTCGCCTTGTTGGCGGCGATGAGCGCCTGCACCACCAGCGGCACTCGACCGCCGGCGAGGTAATGCGCCTCGAGCGCCTGCCGCGTGAGGCCGGAGGAATCGCCGAGCCCGGCCTGCACGGCCATGATCTTGCTGCGGACGATGACGGTGGGGCTCACCTTCTTGAAGCTCATCGCCACGAGATCGAAGAGCCCGATCCCGGCGCTCGACGCATACGACTGCAGCCAGAGCCGCAGGTAGCGGGCAAGCAGCCCGAAGAAGAGCAAGAGCGCGAAGATTCCAAGTCCGAGCAGAATCAAAGTTGGCATTTCATAACTCCTGAGTCGGCTTCAGCCGCCGGCTATCGTTTGCTACGGAAGCCGGACGCGCGAGCGAGGTGTGTTGGCGTCTTTTTGCGGGGCAGGTGAGGTCAACGCTGATTGGGGTGGATCGCGGATGGACCTTGCTTGCGCTGCGGGCTTTCGTGAGTGGGTTTTCGATTCCCGATACAGATGCAAGCCTTGTTCCGGGTCGGGCGCCAGTCAAGTTGCGGGCGGGTCGAGGCGATCGAATTCGAAGGTTTCGAGCGTCGTGGAAAGCCGCGAGCCTTCGCCGGGTGTCTCCTGTGCCGTTGGTAACGATTGCAGGGGCTTCTCCGCGGCGGCCGTCCCGCGGGCCGCCGCCGAGATCACGACGAGCGCCCGCCCCTGCACGCCCACGACGTCTACCGCGGTGCCCTCTTCGATCGGCCCGCTCTCGCTCATCGCGTCCACCTTCATGCCGCCGATCTCGACGATGCCCCAGGGAAGCATCTCCGTGGCGGCGCGGCCCGTCCGGCCGACGAGTTCCTTGAGCCGCAGCCGGGTCGGCGCGTCGGGCAGCATCTCGAGCGGATCGGGCGGAGGCGGCAGCACGCGGCGGCCGAGCGGCGTCTCCGGAAACCAGCGGAAGGCGAGCGCGAGCACGCCCGGCACGACGACGGCCGCGACGGCCAGCACGATCATGCCGGCCAGCGCCCCCTGCTCCAGAAACGCCGTCGCCACCGCGGCCACGATCGCCGTCACGCTCAGAAACCCGAGGATGCCCCCCGACGGCAGAAACACCTCGAGCACCATCACGCAGAGGCCGAGCAGAAAGAGCACGACGATCCAGACCAGTGCGGTCATCGGCCGCTCCGCAGATCATTGCCGCCGTCGTGCAGGGCCTTCACAAACACCTTGCCGCCGCGCACCTCGACCACCCGCACCGCCTCGCCCGGCTCGACGAGCTGGCCGAGCGTGGCCACGTCGTGCACCCGTCCGCCGATCCGCGCCTTGCCGGCGGGAGCGAGCCGGGTGGTCGTCGTTCCTTCGACGCCGAGCAGTTC
Organism: Pirellulales bacterium; assembly: GCA_044336925.1. Classification (GTDB taxonomy): domain Bacteria; phylum Planctomycetota; class Planctomycetia; order Pirellulales; family UBA1268; genus RGVT01. Next base: position 8,424 of record JBIIOM010000037.1, on the reverse strand, counting down.
CTCGAGATGGTCGCCGTCGAGTTCGTCGTCGGCGGCCGGCGGCTCCAGGAGCACGTTGCGAAAGACCGGCGCCCGCGGCAGCCAGCGGCGCACGAGCACGCCCACCAGCGCCACCCCGATCGCCGCCGCCAGGATGCCGAGCAGCGACCACTGCAGCTGACGGATCTGGTAATCGTTGGCCGGCAGCACGAACGATTGGCTCGCGAGCACGAGCGACGCGATCACGAGCAGGCCGCCGCCGAGGCCGAGCACGCCGAAGCCCGGCAGCACGAAGATCTCGGCCGCGAGGCAGAAGAGACCGGCGAGGAAGAGCATCACCTCGAGCCAGCCGCTCGTGCCGTGGAGATACTGGCTCCAGAAGTAGACGATGAAGGCCACCATCGAGACGAAGCCGCCGAGGCCGAAGCCCGGCGTGTGGAGTTCGATGTAGAGCCCCGCGCCGCCGATCAGGAGCAGGAGCCACGCCACACCGGGGCTCGCCAGCGCGTCGAGCAGCCGGTCGGCCCAGCCCGGCTCGATCACGGCCATCGTTCCCGAGAGGCCGTAGGTCTTCGAGAGGCCGTCGGCATTCTCCACGAGGTGCGTCGCGAGCCCGAGCGACTCGGCCGCCCGTCCGGTGAGCTGGATCGGCCCGATGCCCACCTGCGCCCCCGGCAGCCAGCCTTCGCGGTCGTCCCGCGGCAAGAGTTCCTCGTCACTGAAATAGTCCACGCGTCCGGTCGCCTTCTGCACCGCCCGCCGCACGATCATGCCCGGCTTCACGAGTGCGATCGGCAGCGACCACGAGCGGCCCCGCTTCTTGGCCACGCCCTCCCGCCAGGCCACGGCGAGCGCATCGGCCTGCCGGTCGTCGAGCGTCGCCGCCCCCTCGCCGCCGAGGATCGCGGTCGGCGTCATCACGAGCTCGTCGCAGGCGAGCGCCACGAGCGCCGCGTCGGCCCGCGCCTCCTTCGGCACCCAGGCCACCGTCCGCACGCGGGCGGGATCGAGTCCTGCGAGCCAGGACGCGAGCACGATGCTCTGTTCGGCCTCGCCGCCGGGGCTGTCGATCCGCAGGCAGAGAAAGTTGGTGCCGCCGGCGAGCGCCTCGTCGATGCGGCTTCGCGTGCGGGCCACGGCGTCGGCCGTGATCGGCCCGGCGAGCACGACCTGCGTCGCCTTCCAGCCGCCCTCGAGCGACGGATCGAGCGTGAGCGCGGCTTCCATCACGTTGAGCCCGCGGGCGAGTTCGCCGGGCGTGCGGGCGAGCAGCCGCACGAGCCCCAGTTCGCGGGCCCGGCGACCGGTGAGCTCGAGCGGCAGCGGCCCGAGATCCTCGACGTCGAGCACGGCCACGCGCGCCTTGAGCGCGTCGAGGTCCTTCCGCTCCACGAATTGCTCGCCGTCGTCGGTCGAGGCGCGGGCCACCTTGGCGGCCGGGTCGAGGAGCGCCAGCGCCACCGCGGGGGGCACCGTCTTCCGCCGCGCGGCCACCTGCATGTAGGCGGCCCGCATCGCGTCGTCGACGTTTGGCTCGTCGGCGTTGGCCGGGCCGAGCACGGCATCGGGTGGCATGATGATCTCCTCGCAGGCGAGGGCCGCGAGCACCGCATGCCCCCTCGCTCCCTGCGGCAGGAAGGCGACCGTCTTCACGCCGTCGAGCCGGCCGTCGGAGAGAAACCGCGCGAGTTCGAGCGACCGGCCGAAGTCGCTCGCGAGCGCCCCTTCGTCGTCGCTCGGGTCGAACTGCAGGACGAGCACGCCCCGCTCGCCTGCCTTCCCCTTCAGCCGGTCGAGCTGGCGGAGGATCGCGGTTTTGACCTGCGTGTCGCGGGTGCCGGTGATCGGCAGCCGCACGGCGATCGCCACGGCCGGCGCCGGGCCGCGTTCGGGCTCGTCGGCCGCGGGCAATGTCGGCGAACCGGCGAAGCCCGCCATCACGGCGAGAAACGCGAGCAGCCACCGTGAACGCCGGTCGAAACGCATGGGGGCATTATACCCAGCGTCAATTCCGAAAGTCGGCTTGGTAGACCGCCCAAAGTAGACCGCTTGCTCCGCAAGCGGATCCGGGATCCGCTTCGGGACGAAGCGGTCTACTGTGGAGGAAGCCGTCCACCAGACACCGCCCCTGCTATACTCCGCCGCATCATGAGCACCACCACCACCGTTTCTCACACGCCCGTCATCGCCGAACTCATCGGCTTGATCGGCGAGAAGGCCCTCAAGCGGGGCACGTTCACGCTCGCCTCGGGCCGCACCGCCAGCTTCTATCTCGACGCCAAGCAGGTGGTGCTCGACGCCCGCGGGTCGATGCTCGTCGGCCGGGCGATCCTCGAAAAGCTCCGGGCCCACGGCCGGCTGCCCGACGCGGTGGGCGGCATGTCGATCGGCGCCGATCCGATCACGAGCGCCGTCGTCACGATGGCGGGCGTGGATGGCCTCGCGATCAAGGGCTTCATGGTCCGCAAGGAGCCGAAGGACCACGGCACCAAGAAATACATCGAAGGGCCCGTCGCGCCGGGCCAGCGGGTGGTGATCGTGGAAGACGTGACCACGACGGGTGGCTCGTCGATCGTGGCGATCGATCGGGCGCAGGAGTTTGGCCTGGTGGTCGAGCGGGTGATCACCGTGATCGACCGGCTGGCCGGGGCCCAGGCGGCCTTCGCGGCCCGCGGGATCCCGCTTGAATCGCTCGTGACGATCCGCGATCTCGGCATCGACCCCGACGCATAGTAGACCGCTTCGTCCCCGTAGACCGCTTCGTCCCGAAGCGGATCCAGATCCGCTTGCGGAGCAAGCGGTCTACCTTGAGCGGTCTACCTTGAGCGGTCTACTTGCCCGGTCGTTCGCGGCGAGCGTAGGATTTTCGGTATGCCAAGGCGTCTGCAACTCCTGCTGCTTCTGGCCCTGCTCGTGCGGCCCGCCGCCGCGGCGCCGCTCGCCGAGACCGCGCCCGAATCGATCGCGCAGTTGATCGAGCAGCTCGGCGATGCCGACTACAACCGCCGCGAGACCGCGGCCTCCGCGCTCCAGGCGATCGGGCCGGCGGCGGTCGACGCGCTCCTCGCCGCGGCCGAGATGAGCACCGACCTCGAGGTCTCGCTGCGGGCGCGGTGGATCGCCGAGGCGATTCCGCTCGAGATGCCCCACGATCCGCCCGAGGTGACGAAGCTGCTCGAGCGGTTCAAGAGCCCCGAGCCCGGCGTCCGCGTGCAGGCGATGCAGCGGCTCTTGCGGGTGGATGACGACGCCGGCATCGAACCTTTGGCGCGGATCGTGCGGCTCGTTCGTTCGGCGAGCGGTTCGCGGCTCGCGGCGGCGCTGCTCGTGCGCGAGTGGCGACCCGCCGACCCCTTCTGGCCGGGCCTGCAAAAAAAGATCACCGCGGGAATCGGCGCGAGCGAACGCCCGGCCGCGCGGTTCCTGCGGGCGCTCGTCGCCTTTTCAGAGGCCGCCCCGGGCGACAAGGAGCAGATCGAGAAGAGCCTCGCCGCCGCGGAGGCCGCGCTTGCCGACCTCGGCACGTCCGGCGAGCGACCGATGCTGGTCGAGCAGAGCGATCTCGATGCGACGATCCTGCTCGAAACCCAATCCATCTTCCACCGCTGCCAGGCACACATGCTGCGGGCCGCCGGCCGCCGCGATGCGGCAACCGCCGCCGCACGGAAATTGCTCGCCGACGAGATCGCCGATGGCGACCAAGATCTCGAAACGCTTGTGACCGACGCGGTCTCGACGCTCGCCTGGGCCACCGAGAGCGGCCTTCCCGAGGCGATCGACGCGCTCGCCGACCGGCCCGAGCTCATCCGCGATCACGCGCTCCTCGGCTTCGCGGCCGCCGCCGCGGAGAAGGCCCGCGGCAACCAGCCGAAGGCCGAGTCGCTGGCGGCCGACGCCTTCGAGAAGACCGACGGCGATTTCGCGGCGCGGATCCAGGCCGCCGTCATGCTCGCGAAGTGGGGCTGCGTGGAGTGGGCCATGCGGTGCTATACGGCGCTGATCGAGGATCCGCAGGCGCCCATCGAGCAACTGTCGGTCGCGGCGACCATGTATGCGGAGTTTCTCCACGACCTCGAGCGCGATGACGAGGCGGCCGGTTGCCTCGCCCGGCTCTTGGAATCGCTCGAGCAGAAGGCCGGCGTGAATCCGGCGCGGATCGCGCAGCAGCTCGGCCGCGACCCGCGATCCACGAAGTCGCGAATGCATTTCTTCGAGTCATGCGCGGCGGCCAAGCGGGGCGATGCGGCCGCCCGCCGCAAGGCCGCGGAGCTCGCCGTGGCGGCCTACCCGAAGGACGTCGACGCACTCATCGCGCTCTATACCATCCCCGACCATGCTCCCGAGCAGAAGGCCGCGGCCGTGGGAAAGATCAAGAAGGCGCTCCAACAGATCGAGAGCGAGATCCAGGCCGTTCCCGAAGACGCGAATGGCTACAACGAGTATGCCTGGCTCGTGGCCAACACCGAGGGCGATGTGAAGAAGGCGACGAAATATTCGCAGTTCTCGCTCGCGCGTTCCTTCGACAACGCGAGTTATCTCGACACGCTCGCCCACTGCCGCGCCGCCGCCGGCGACTACAAGGGGGCGATCCGCACGCAGTCGTTGGCGAGCCGGCAGGAGCCCCACAACCGCACGATCAAGCGCAACCTCGCCCGCTTCGAAAAGCTCGCCCGGTAATCCACGTTAACTCCCCTCGCTCGCGCGTCGGGCTTCCGTGTCTCACGAAAGCCCGCAGCGCAAGCAAGGTCCATACGACCTCCACTCCAACCGACTCCAATGCCATCCTGAACCCTTCTCGATCGGGCTTCGGGATCCGCTTCCGGAGAAAGCGTTCTCCGTGCACTACATACCCGTCCGCGACACGAGCCTCGCCGTCCATACCCGCGGCAGCGGCATGCCGCTCCTGCTCCTCCACGGGTTTCCGCTCGACCACGCCATGTGGTCGGGCCAGGAGCCGCTCGCCGAGAGCCTGCGGCTGATCGTGCCCGACCAGCGGGGCTTCGGCCAAAGCCACGGCGCCGGGCCCGAGAGCATCGCGCAGCTCGCCGACGATTGCATCGCCCTGCTCGACGCGCTCCACGTCACCGATCCGGCGGTGATCTGTGGCCTCTCGATGGGCGGGTATGTCGCGCAGCATCTTGCGGCCCGTCATCCCGACCGCGTCCGCGGCCTGATCCTCGTCGACACGAAGCTCGAGGCCGACACTCCCGAGGCCCGCGCCGGCCGCCGCGATCTCGCCGAGCGGGTCGAGCGGGTGGGGCAGGAGATCCTCGCCGATGCGATGATCCCGAATCTGCTCGCGAAGTCGGATGCCGCCCGCAAGAGCCCTCGGCGCGGCGCGATCGAGATGGGCCTGCGCCAGACGATCATGGCCACGCCCATCTCCACGATCGTCGCGGCGCTTTCCGCGCTCGGCGGGCGGCCCGACATGGTCGAGCCGATGCGGCGGGTGGCCGTGCCCACGCTGCTCGTCGTCGGCGCGGAAGACACGATCACGCCGCCAGAATGCCTCCAGCGGGCGGAGGCGGTCTTCCCGAATGCGCGGCTCCTCATCGTGCCGCGGTGCGGTCACATGACGCCGCTCGAGGAGCCCGCCACGTTCAACGCGGCGGTCCTGGAATTTCTCCGCGCGGCGGCGGGCCACCCGGCCGTCCCGGTGGCGGCGGAATGAAGGGGGGCGGCTGACGCTGCATCTGCTCCGGCCGCCGCCGCAGGTTTCGCTCCCGCATCTCCTGCCGCTGCCGCAAGAGCCGCTGCTGTTCCTCGAGCGCCTCGATCCGTTCGAAGACGTTGGCAGGCGGCCGTCGCTCCACCACGGGCGCCGTCGCGCGGCCGAGCACATAACCGAACGCGAGCCCGCCGATCACGGCGGCGGCGGGCACCACCCAGAGCATGATTACGCTCCACGGGCTCCGCCGCGTCGGGCCACTCGATGGCCGGGCATTCCCCGCGGCCGATGCGGCCACCATCTCGAGCGTGGTCGCGGTCATACTCGGCGTCGCCGCCGAGCGCGGCAGGATGTCGAGCAGTTCCCAGGCTGCGCCGAGCGCGTCGGCGGGCGTGTCGTCGCGGGCGTCGGGGCGGGCTGTCATCGGTGCCCCTCCCGTTCGTAGGGCTCGAGCGCCTCGCGCAATTGCTCGCGGGCCCGGTGGAGGAGCGACTTCACGGCCGGCACGCTCAGGCCCATCGCGGCGGCGATCTCGTCGTAGGAGCAGTCCTCGAACTTCGCGAGCAAGACGGCCATGCGCTGGTTGTCGCTGAGGCCGGCGATCGCCCGCTGCACGATGTCTTGCAGTTCGCCGCGGTCGGCCTGCCGCGCCGGCCGCTGCCCGCTCGCGGCCACGGCGATCTGCTCGAGGCCGATCCCGCTCTGCGAGGCCGAGACATTCATCGGCACGCCGCGCTCGAGCCGCCGGTAGGCCCGCTGCCGCAAGTCGCTGGCGACGTTGTTGGCGATCGTGTGGATCCACGTCGAAAACTTCGCCGTCGGCTGGTAGCCGGCCCGGGCACGATAGACCCGCAGAAAGACCTCCTGGGCGAGGTCCTCGGCGGTGGAGTGGTCGCCGGTGTGGTGGCGGAAGAGCGTGACGAGCCGATCCTGCCAGAGGCCCACGAGCTCCTCGAAGGCGGCCGCATCGCCATCCCTCACCCGCAGCATCAGCGCCGTGGATGGATCGCTGGCCATCGTCTCACTCACCAGGAAGGCCCGATGACCCTATTGCCACGGAAGCCCGCAGCCCAAGCAAGGTACAACCGCGATCCACGCCTACCGACCTCGAAAATGGAGCGGAGGAGGATCGAACTCCCAACCTCGGCATTGCGAACGCCGCGCTCTCCCAGTTGAGCTACCGCCCCGAGCGGGCGACGACAGCCAAGCCGCATCTCCCTCGGAAAACACGATCGTATGGCAGGCGCCGGGTGCTGTAAAGACACCCGTACGACAGGCCTCCGTGCCTGTCTTGCTCGCCCCCTCCCCGCGCTCCCCCATCCCCTACAATGCGTGCATGCAAGTCCCTCCGATCGTCGTCCGTGGTGCGCGGGAGCACAATCTCCGCGATGTGACGGTCGGCCTGCCGCGCGGTCGGCTCGTCTGCATGTCGGGCGTGAGCGGCTCCGGCAAGTCGAGCCTCGCCTTCGACACGCTCTACGCCGAGGGGCAGCGCCGCTACGTCGAGAGCCTCTCGACGTTTGCCCGGCAGTTTCTCGGGCAGCTGCCCCGCCCCGATGTCGACAGCGTCACGGGCCTCTCCCCTTCGATCTCGATCGCGCAGAAGTCGGCCGGCACCAACCCGCGCTCGACCGTGGCGACGATGACGGAGATCCACGATTTTCTCCGCGTGCTCTATGCGCGGGTGGGCACGGCCCATTGCCCCCAGTGCGACAGCGTCTTGGAGGCGCAGCCCCGCGACCAGATCGTCGAGCGGATCATCGCCGCGAAGGCCGGCGAGCAGGTGATCGTCCTCGCGCCGCTGGTTCGCGACGCGAAGGGGGAGCACCGCGATCTCTTCACCGATCTGGTGCGGCAGGGCTTCACGCGGGCGCGGGTGGATGGCCGGATCGTCCGCGTGGAGGAGCCGCCGCCGCTCGAAAAGCTTCTCAAGCACACGATCGACGTCGTCATCGACCGGCTCGTGCCGTCGGATGCCACGCGCAGCCGGCTCGCCGAGGCGGTGGAGCTCGCCCTCCGCACCGGCGGCGGCCAGGTGATCGTGGCAGCCGACGCGGCGGGCGAGACGCTCGCGAGCGATCGGAAGGACGACCTCATCCTCTCGAGCAAGTATGCCTGCGTGAAGTGCGGCGTGAGCTATTCCACGCCCGAGCCGCAGCTCTTCAGTTTCAATAGCCCCCAGGGCGCCTGCCCCACCTGCGACGGCCTCGGCGACATCTACGGCATCGATCCGGCGAAGCTCGTGACCGATCCGGAGAAGTCGCTGAAGAAGGGCTGCATGGGCGTGCTCGGCACATTTCGCGACATGCCGCGGTGGATGCGGCGGCTCTTCACCGGCGTCGCGGCCCACGCGGAGGCGAAGAAAAAGCTCAAGCCCGGCACGCTCTTGGAGACGCCCTGGAAGGATCTCACGGCGGCCCAGAAAAAGATCTGGCTTGCCGGCACCGGCCTCGATGAGATCAAGATGGCGTGGAAGCGCGGGCGGGCGGAACGCGGCGCGAAGACGAAGTTCGAGGGGATCTGCCCGCTGCTCACCAACCGCTGGCGCAACGCCAAGAGCGGCATCATGCGGCGGATGCTCGAGAAGCTGATGAGCGTGACTCCCTGCCACGATTGCCAGGGGGCGAGGCTCTCGGCCCAGGCCCGCGCCGTGCGGATCAAGACGCGAAATCAGAAACAAGACAGGAAATCGAACCGCAAAGTAGACCGCAACGCAAACCGCTTCGTCCAAAGTAGACCGCTTCGTCCCGAAGCGGATCCAGATCCGCTTGCGGAGC
>JBIIOM010000207.1:0-4852 GCA_044336925.1 Pirellulales bacterium | reverse complement strand
AGCTGATGGTTGTCTCCCGTGGTAGTAAGGAAGAGATCGACGTCTTCCCCGGCTTCCCGCTCGACAACAAGCTCGCCGGCAACGTCGTCGACCTCTGCCCGGTGGGGGCGCTCGGCGACAAGGACTTTCTGTATCAGCAGCGGGTCTGGTTTCTGAAGCGCGAGGCGAACGTCTGCGGCGGCTGCTCCGCCGGCTGCTCGATCTACACGGAGCACAACCAAGACACGGTCTACCGGCTCAAGCCCCGCGAGAACATGCACGTCAACAAGTGGTGGATCTGCGACGAGGGACGCTACGGCTGGCATCACCTCCACGATCCGTCGCGGCTCCTCGAGGCGGGCCGTCGCGAGGAGGGCTCCCGCCGCCAGGCCGCGCCGACCTTCGCGGCCGTCGAGTGGGCCGATGTCGTGACCAGGCTTCGCGACGACCTCAAGGCCGCCGGCCGACTGGCCGTGGCCGTCTCGCCGATGCTCACGGTCGAGGAAGCCTGGATGCTCTGTGCGGTGGCGCGGTCGATCGACCCGCAGGCTTTTCTCGCCGTCGGCCACGTGCCGTCGAGCGAGGCCGACGAGACGTTCCCGGGCGGCTTCACGATCCGCGCCGAGAAATGCCCCAATCGCCGCGGTGTCGAGGGCGTGATCGCGCTCTTCGATCCGGCCGTGCGCACCTGGGATGATCTCGTGGCGCACGTGCGCGAAGGGAATGCCGACGCCGCCTGGGTCACGGCGGGCTATGCCATCACAACCGGCTCCCCGGGTGATGAAGGAACGTCCTGGATCGACGCCGATACGGCCGCGGCATTCGCCGAACTCGAGTGCCTCGTCGTGCAGGATCTCTTCGATTCGCCGCTGGCGAAGCTCGCCACCTGGCGGCTCCCCGCCGCCGGATTCGCGGAGCGCGGGGGCACGTGGGTGAACGTCGGCCACCGCGCCCAGAGCTTCGCGCAGGCGATCAAGCCGCCCGCCGGCGTCTGGCCCGAGGGGCGGCTCTTCTGGAACATGCTCGGCCGCCGCGGGCTCTATGACGCCGTCGCGGTTCGCCATCAGATCGCCGAATCGTCGGCGGCCTTCGCAGCGCTCGCCGGCGAGATTCCCGCCGCGGGCGTCGACCTCCGACTTCAGCAATTGGCCTCCACATGACCGCCTCCCTTCCCTCCCCCGAAACGATCGCCGCCCTCGTGAAGATCGGCCTGCTCGTCGGCGGCCTGATGACGGCGGCGGCCTACCTCGTGCTCCTCGAGCGGTGGATCGCCGCCTGGGTGCAGGACCGCCGCGGGCCGAACCGCGTGGGCATCCCGCTCACGAAGATCCGGCTCTTCGGTCTCGGGCAGCCGCTCGCCGACGGCCTCAAGATCATCCTCAAGGAAGACTTCACGCCGAAGCACGTCGACAAAGTGCTCTACAACGCGGCGCCGCTCGTCATCCTCGCCGCGTCGCTCGCGATCTTCGCGGCGATCCCGTTCGGCAGCGTCTTGCCGCCGCTGAATATCCCCGGCCTGCCCGACCCGGTGCCCTTCCTCGTGGCGCCCGGCCTCGACGTCGGCGTGCTCTGGGTCTTCGCCCTCTCGAGCATCGCCGTCTACGGCGTGCTGCTCGGCGGCTGGGCGAGCAACAACAAATACGGCTTCTTGGGCGGCCTGCGAAGCAGCGCCCAGCTCGTCGCCTACGAGATCCCGCTCGGCCTCGGCCTGCTCGGCGTCGTGCTCGCGGCCGGCTCGCTCAAGCTCGACGCGATCATGAATGCCCAGGCCCAGAGCGGCGTCTGGTATGCCTTCGCCCAGCCGCTCGGCTTTCTCGTCTTCATGGTGGCGAGCTTCGCCGAGGCGGCGCGGCTGCCGTTCGATCTACCCGAGGCGGAGCAGGAGCTCGTGGGCGGCTATCACACCGAGTATTCGGGGATCAAGCTGCTCCTGTTCCTCGTCTCCGAGTTCCTCCACATGATCACGGCGGCCTTCTTGATCGTGATCATGTTCCTCGGCGGCTGGCACCTCTGGGGCGTGACGGGCGCCGGGCAGGAAGTGACGTGGGCCGGGGCCTTGCTCCGGTTCGGCGTGCTCTCGGCGAAGATCCTCGCCGTCATCGTCTTCTTCATGCTCGTCCGCTGGAGCTGGCCGCGGTTCCGGTTCGACCAGCTCATGAGCCTGGCCTGGAAGGTGATGCTGCCCTTGGGCCTGGCCAATCTCGTGACGGTGGCCGCGGTCGAGGAGTTTCGCCCGCAGTTCGTGGCCGCGCTCGGCGAAGGCTGGGCGACGTGGGCGGCGATCGCCGCGCCGTGGGCCGTCTTCCTCGTCGGCTGGATCGCGGCCGGCATCCTCACGCCGTCCGGCACCGACAACCGTCCGATCCTGACGCACGGCCCGCTCGACATCGAACACGACATCCTTCACGGAACCAGCGAGCACGAACTGGCAGGCACCCGATGAAACCATCCGATCCCGGCATCACGTGGCTGGAAGAGAAGCCCCTCGGACTCACCGAGCGGCTCTACCTGCCGCTCTTTCTCCAGGGCCTCACGACCACCGCCCGGCACATGGTGAGCCCGAAGGTGACGGTGAATTTCCCCGAGCAGCGGCCGGCCGTGGGCAACCCGCTCATCTACCGCGGCGTGCACCGGCTCAACCGCGACGACGAGGGCCGCGTGAAGTGCGTGGCCTGCTTCCTCTGCGCGACGGCCTGCCCCGCCCACTGCATCGACATCGTGGCCACCGAGAGCCCCTGGCCCGACCGCGAGAAGTATCCCGAGAGCTTCCAGATCGACGAACTGCGGTGCATCTTCTGCGGCATGTGCGAGGAGGCCTGCCCGGTCGACGCGATCGAGCTCACGAGCCTGCTCGACCTCACCGGCAAGAGCCGCGAGGAGATGATCTTCGACAAGGAGAAGCTCCTCAGCGTCTACGACATGACGAAGGACGCCGAGCCGATGAAGTCGGCGTCGTTGGGAGGCACGCTGTGAGCCCGGCCCTGCCCGCTCTTTCGCCGGGATTGATCCTGGCCGGCGCCGTCACCGCCGCCGCCGCGAGCCTGTGGCTGCTGCTGCCGCGCGGCAGCGAGTCGCGGGCGGCCCGCTGGCTCGGCCTCCTGCTCGGCGCCGCAGCGCTCGCCGGCTTCGTGGCCACGGGCCGCCGGCTCGGTGGCCTCGGCGAGGAGTCGGTGTTTCTGATCGTGTCGCTCGTGGCGATCGTCTCGGGCGCCGCCACGATCGTCACGCGATCCCCCGTCTATTCGGCGATCTGGTTCGCGCTGGCGCTCGCGGGTGTGGCGGGCGTCTTGCTCGTGCTCGGCGCGCAATTTTTGGGCGTCGCCACGATCGTGGTCTATGCCGGTGCGATCCTCGTGATGTTTCTCTTCGTGCTCATGCTCGCACAGCCTTCGGGGCTCGCCCCCTACGACCGCGTGTCGAGCGAGCCGTTGCTCTCGGCCGTGGCCGGCGCAATCCTGCTCGGCCTGCTCACGCTCGCGATCGGCCGGCTCTCGACGGAGCCCTCGCTCTGCTGTGCCGTGCCCTCGCGTTCGGCGGCTGTCACGGCCGCCGCGCCCGGCGCACCAATCGCGAATGAAGCCGCCGCGGTCGCGGCCGACCCGCTCGCGCAGGATCAGGTCGCCCGGCTCGGCGCCGAACTCTTCGGCCGTCACCTCCTCGCCGTCGAGGTCGCGGGAGTGCTCCTGCTCGCCGCCCTGATCGGCGCGATCGCGGTCGTCTCGCGGGGCGAGGCTGCCCTGGAGGAAGACCGGCGGACTGTGATCGGGAGGGCCGCACGATGATGCCGCTCGTCACACCCCTGTTGGCCGCCACCTCGATGGCCCTGCTGCAAAACGCCCTCATCGTCGGCGCGATCCTCTTCGCGCTGGGGCTCGTCGGCATCCTCACGCGGCGCAACCTGATCGTCATGTTTCTCTCCGCGGAGCTCATGCTGCAGGGGATCTCCGTGAGCCTCGTCGCCTGGAGCCGCCACCACGGCGACTGGGGCGGGCAGGTGCTCGTGATCTTCGTGCTCACCGTCGCGGCCTGCGAGGCAGCCGTCGCGCTCGTTTTCGTCCTGCAGGCGTTCGCCCGCACCGGCCGGCTCGACGCCGCCGCCTGGCAGTCGCTCCGCGAGGCGATCCTCGTGCGGTCGGTCGACCGCGAGCTGCCCCCTTCCGACGCCGCGGCGGCCTCGTGGCCGCGGCTCACGCCCGCGGGTGTTTTGCCGGAGCACACGGCCGACACCCCGCTCGAGCGCGAGCACGTCTAACCCGTCTTCCATCCTTTCCGAATCATGCCGCCACTCTCCCCCGCCACGCTCCTCGTCCTCGTGCCGCTCTTGCCGCTCGTGGGCGCGATCCTCACGATCCTGCTCGGCCGCGCGCTCGGGTCGCGGGCGCACCTGCCGGCCATCGCGGGCATCGCGGCCGCGGCCGGCGCCGCCGTGATGCTGCTTCTGGCCACGGCCAACCAGGTGGGCAGTCCGCACGGCTCGCATCAAGAGCCGATCCGCCCGGTCGAGATGATCTCGACGCTCTGGCAGTGGGCGACGGTGGACGAGGCCTACACACCTCCCGCCGACAGCGCCGCGGCCATCCCCGGCACCGCGGTCGGTCGCCAGACCACCGATGCGCGGGCCTTCTCGATCCCGGTGTCGCTGCGGCTCGATCCGCTCACCGCGACGATGCTCACGATCATCACCTGCGTCGGCCTGCTCGTGGCGATCTACTCCGTGGGCTACATGCACGGCGACCCGGGCTACCCGCGGTTCTTCGCGCTCGTGTCGATGTTCGTCTTCTCGATGGCGATGCTCGTGGCGGCGAGCAATTTCCTGATCGTCTACGTCTTTTGGGAGGCGGTGGGCGCCTGCAGCTATCTCTTGATCGGCTTC
>JBIIOM010000206.1:0-4865 GCA_044336925.1 Pirellulales bacterium | reverse complement strand
GTTTCTCGCGGGGCGGGTGGGAGTGTCGTTGGTGGGAGTGGAGGGCGGATGGACCTTGCTCGCGCTGCGGGCTTCCGTAATTGGACGTCATACGCCGGCTCCCGGGGAACCGGTCGCCCGCAGCCGGATTGGGCGGGTTGATAACGCGGGAAGGCAGATCCGCTTCGGGACGAAGCGGTCTACCGGAGCACGTCGATCGCGCGGGCGATGACGGGGTCGACGTGGCGTGGCAGCGTCGCGGCTGATTCGGGTGTCGCCGGCTGGCTGGCTGGTGGATGCGGCGGCACGACGATGTCGCGGGCCGCACGCCATGCCTTCACGTTCTCGAGGGTCTGTGCCGGCGGATTGATCTCGTTCCGCGGTTCGGGCGACACGCCCCATTCGGCATCTCCCTCGCGACGATGAATGTTGGCTTGGCTCGGCCGCAGATACTCGCTGGTGGTGAGTTTGAGCAGACTCCGGCCGTCCGAGAGCGGCACGATCGACTGCACCGTGCCCTTGCCGAAAGAGCGGCTTCCCACGACGGTCGCGCGGTCGTTGTCTTGAAGCGCCGCGGCCACGATTTCGCCGGCGCTCGCGGTGAGCCCGTCCACGAGCACCACCATCGGCAGGCCGGCAAAGACGCTGCCCGCCTTCGCCCGGCGGACATCGAGGGCTGCCCCGCGATCGCCCGCGGCGGCTTCGCGGCCGCGAGTCGACACGATCACCGCCTCGTCGAGAAAACGGTCGCTCACCTCGATGGCGGTGGAGAGCAGGCCGCCCGGATTTCCGCGCAGGTCGAGGATCACGCCGCGCGGGCTCTGCGCCGCGCCGATCTCGACGACCGCGCGGTCCAGGTCCTCGAGCGTGTGCTCGCCGAATGACGTGATCCGCAGGTGGACGAGGCCGGGCTCGCCCTCGACGAACCAGTCCCAAGAGCCGTCGGGGCGGCGGCGGTCACCGAGCACGCTCTCCGTCCTCACGATCTCGCGCTCGAGCGGGATCACGCGGGCCGGATCCCCCACGGTGATCGAGACGCCGGTGCCGGCCGGGCCACGAAGGGCGGCCACCGCATCCTTGAGCCTCATGCCGCGGGTCGATGTACCATCGATCGCCAGAATTCTTTCGCCCGCCGCGATGCCGGCCCGCCATGCCGGCGAATGGAGGATCGGGCTCTCGACGACGAGCCCGCCCTTGCGGTCGTCGATGGCCAGCTCGAGCCCCACGCCGCCGAACTCCTGGTCGAGCGCGGCGTCGAGGGCTTCCCGCTCGTCGTCGGCAATGAAGGCCGAGTGCTCGTCGAGTTTGGAAAACACCCCATTCATCGCGGCCCCGAAGAGCGACTCCGGATCGACTGGCTCCAGGTGCCTCCGTTCGATGGCCGCCATCACCTCGCCGAACCGACGTCCGTGCAGGCCGCGGTCGCGAGCCATCCAGGCGAGGATGCAGACGACCGTCGTCAGGAACAGGAGCAGGAGGTTGCGCTTCGGCATGGGCGTGGGGGCGGGGACAGGGGTGGGGGCGGGGACAGGGGTGGGGGCGGGGACAGGGGTGGGGGGCAGGGTCGGCGGCTAGCGGCTGAGGACGGGAGCGGAGGCATGATCGAACTGATGGCCCTTGGGTACCACGGTCACGCCCTGCGGCGAAACCGTCAAGCCCAGGGCGAGATCGTGCTCGGGATCGAAGCCGATCGTCATCCCGGGAGGCACGCGCACCCCCTTGTCGATGATCGCGCGGCGAATCTGGGCGTGGCGGCCGATGTCGACGCCCTCGAAGAGGATGCTCTCCTCGACCCGGGCGAAGCTGTTGACCCTGACGCC
Organism: Pirellulales bacterium; assembly: GCA_044336925.1. Classification (GTDB taxonomy): domain Bacteria; phylum Planctomycetota; class Planctomycetia; order Pirellulales; family UBA1268; genus RGVT01. Next base: position 3,066 of record JBIIOM010000206.1, on the reverse strand, counting down.
CGGCCCGATGATCGACCGCGTCGCGCGGCCGCCGGAGAGAATCGCGCCGGGGCAGACGAGACTGTCGGTGGCCTCGCCGCGACGGGCGTCGTGCCCTTCCCCGGCGAAGACGAACTTCGGCGGCGGATAGGACGGATGGTGGGTGCGGATCGGCCAGTGCTCGTCATACATGTTGAGCTCGGGATCGACGCCCACGAGATCCATGTTGGCGGCGAAGTAGGCGTCGATCGTGCCGACGTCGCGCCAGTAGGCCTCGCGCTTGCGATTCTCGTCGCGAAACGGAAAGGCGTAGACGCCGTCGGTGTCGATGACGGATGGGAGCAGGTCGTGGCCAAAGTCGTGGCGGCTTTGCGGCTCGCCCGCGTCGAGCCTCAACTGCTCGAGCAAAAACGGCCAGGAGAAGCAGTAGATCCCCATCGACGCGAGGCACATCTCCGGGTCGCCGGGAATCGTCGGCGGATCGGCCACCTTCTCGCGGAAGTCGCGGACGCGGCCGGAGGAATCGACCTGCATCGTGCCGAATTCCAAGGCCGCCGTCCGCGGCACGGGCAGCGCGCCGATCGTCACGTCGGCGCCGTTCTCCTCGTGGGCGTCGATGAGCTTCTGGTAATTCATCTTGTAGATGTGGTCGCCGGCCAACACGAGGACGAGTCGCGGCGCCGCCATCTCGAGCGAATAGATGTTTTGATAGACCGCGTCGGCCGTGCCCAGGTACCAGTTTTCGTCCACGCGTTGCTGCGGCGGCAGCACGTCGAGCCGCTCGCCGAGATCGCGGCAGAAAAACCGGTGCCAGCCGAGATTCAGGTGGCGATCGAGGCTGCTCGCCTTGTATTGCGTGAGCAACAGCACCTGCCGCAGCCCGCTGTTGAGGCAGTTGGAGAGCGCGAAGTCGACGATCCGGTAGCTGCCACCGAAGGGCACGGCCGGCTTCGCGCGGTCGCGGGTGAGCGGTTCGAGCCGGGCGCCCTTGCCGCCGGCCAACACCACCGCCACGACATCCCGCACGCGGCTCTGGTCCACGTCACGTGAACGCATCTAGAGAGTCCTCCTCCCGAATTCCGCGCTCCTTCGGGACCTGTTACCTGAAACGAAGTCTGAATATACGCACTCCCCCCCTGTCGAGGCGATGCGGGATTCCGGGAATCAGCGGCCGGGCCCCTCCGAGCCTGCCAGGAATGCCGCCATTTTTCGGGCTGCAAGCGATCTGGCATGGCGAGGGCGTCTTTTCTAGCATCCTCGCCCATCTGGGATTCCCGCCCATTTGGGCCTCGGCCCACAGCCTGCCCGCACTCCGTCGCATTCCTCGAAAGGCCAGACATGGCACACCGTTCCAAGGCTTCGACCCGTCGCGAACGGGAGTCTGACACCATGGAGTCGTTGAAGCCCCTGCTCGTCCTGGGCCTGTTGGGAACGATCCTCTACGGTGCCTTTACGATTCTGCAAAAGGGCCCGGGCAGCGGCGGACCGGCATGGCAGACACCGGCGACGACTTCGCAGGCCGAGCTGGCCGCGGATGCGCCCCCCTTCGCACCGTCCGCCCCGGCCGTTGAAATCCCCGCTCCCCCGATGGATCAGCCGGCGCCAGTGGCCGCTTCGGCGCCTCCGATCGCCGATCTGCCGGCCGCCCAGGCCGCAGCATTTCCGCCGCCGGCCGCAGCCACCCCTGCCCCGCCCGCCGCCGTCGAGCCTAGTTCTCCTCCCGCGAGCCCCGCCCCGCCGACATTCCTGACAGCTCAGTCCGCCGCGCCGCCGGTGGCAGACGCATCGCTGCCGCCCCAGACGGCCTCGATCGAAACGCCCTCCGCGACTTCTTTCCCGGCTCCGCCCGTCGCAGCCGCCGCCCCAGCCGCAGCCGCTGCACCGGCCGCACCGGCCGCACCGGCCGCGATCGCCGCGGGAGCCGTCGCCGCGACCGGCTCGGCAGCCTTTGCAACCGCCTGGTCGGAGGCGCACGACATGCTCGCCGGAGCCCGCTACGCCGAGGCCTTGGCCGCCCTCTCGGTGTGGCATGACGACCCGTCGCTGAGCATCGAGGAGAGCCAGCGGCTCGAGGATCTGCTCGGCCAACTCGCCGGCACCGTCATTTATTCCCAGCAGGATCTCCTGCTTCCCCCCCACGTCGTGGCGCCGGGCGAGACGCTTCCCGCGATCGCCACCCAGTTCGCCGTCCCGTGGCAGTTGCTCGCCAAGATCAACGGCGTAAACGACCCCTCGAGGCTGGTGCCCGGCGAACACCTCAAGATGCTCCGCGGCCCTTTCGACGCGGTGGTGAGCGTGTCGCGGCGTCGGCTCAGCCTGCAGGTGGGGGGCAACTACGCCGGCACCTTTCCCGTGGTGATCGGCCGCCACGTGCAGGATCGCGTCGGCGCCTCGCTCGCCGTCGTCGACGTCCGCCGCGGCGAAGCCGGCTCCCCTTCGGCAGCACCGACGGGCCCCGCGGCGCAGGTTGCGTTCGTGAGTCCCGCGGCTGCACAGTCGATCGTGCTCGGCGAAGGGCTCACGATCGAAGCGGCCGAAGACCCCTCCGTCGTCGCCGACTCGGCTCCCCAGGCGAGCCTCATCGTCTCCGCCCGCGACCTCGAGGAGCTCATCGACATCCTCGGCCCCGGCTCGCAAGTCCTGATCCGTCAGTAGGGTAGGCTTCAGCCTGCCCCATGGACCGCTTCGTCCCGAAGCGGCTCCCGCAGAAACAAAACAGCCCGCGGCGCTTTCGCGCCGCGGGCCTGATTGTCGACGGCAGGCAGACTTGAGTGCACTACCGGTTGATGCCGTGGCGGCTTCGCCTTACCGCACCGCCTCCTGCAGCATCTTGGCGTTCGGCACGCTGTGCCGGCTGACGAGGCCGTTCTCACGGGTCTCGATCACCGTCGCCACCGGGCCGACTTCGCGGACCGTGCCCTCGATCGTGCCGACGGTCACCGTGTCTCCCGCCTGGAGACGCTGGCGAACGTAGTAGCCCGAGAGGATTCCGCTCATCACGTCGCGGCCGCCGAGGCCGAAGGCCAGCGCGAACCCGGCCGAGAGGCCGGCCGACCCGATGAGGATCAGCTTCTCGAGCAGGGCAAA
>JBIIOM010000205.1:0-4887 GCA_044336925.1 Pirellulales bacterium | reverse complement strand
GCGAAGCCTGACCGACCGGCTGACCGTGAGCATTCTGGCCGCCCGGCGCGGGTGGCTGGCATGCGGCCGCGGCGGGCCGGTAGAGTTCCATGGGCAGTAATTCCCATGGAACGCTCCAGCGGATCATCGAGCAGGTGGCACGTGATCGCCGGCGAAACCATGCCGGCCGGCAACGTCGCCGCGCGCACGCTCCGCCGGCGGCTCGATGCCGTTTGGTCGCTTCTGCCGACGGCCTCGCGCGAGGCCGACCGAGATCCTGAGTCGGTGCACCAACTGCGGGTGGCCACGCGACGGGCGATCGCCGCGATCGACGCCTTTCGCGATCTCGTCCCCGGCCGGCGGGCCGAGTGGTTCGAGAAGCAGCTGCGCCGCATCCGCCGCGCCGCCGGCGAAGCCCGCGACCTCGACGTGCTCACCGATCGCCTGGCAGCCAGCGCCGGGCCGAAAACGCAAGGCGGCAAGGCCCGCAGCCGGCTCGTGGCCATGCTTTCCAAGCAGCGAGAAGTCTCGCGACAGCCGATCCGCGATCGGTACGAGAAGCTCATCGAGGCCGACTGGCCGGCCCGGGTGGAGCGTCTGCTCGAGGACGTTCCCGCGCGGCGCCGGCATGCCACGTTCGGGGCCTACGCCCGCCGCCGCTTCCGCCCGATGGTCAAGCGGTTCTTCGCCGCAGCCGACCGCCGCCTGTGCGACGCGGACGAAATCCACCAGCTGCGAATCGAGGGAAAGAAACTCCGCTACGCGATGGAGATCTTCGCCGACGTGTTTCCCGCGCGGGTGCAGGCCCGCTGCGCCGACTCGCTGGAACGGCTGCAGGCGACGCTGGGCAATTTCACCGATCACGCCGCCGCCGCCGATCGGTTTCGCCGCTGGGCCCACGACGCTTCCGCCGCGACGCACCGCGACGCCATCGAGCGGCTCTGCAACACCGAGGAAGCCCTCGCCGACGAGGCCCGTCGAAAGTTTGCGAAATGGTGGAGCCCGTCACGGCGCCGCGCCCTCTTGCGGCGGTTCGAGCAGACGCTCCGTCGCGCCTCTGCCTGAGGTGCCCGCGATGCGTTCCAAAAAAGGTGTCAGGACTCTTTTCCGGGCTACACGTCCCCCTCGCTCAAAAAAGGCGGAATGGAAAAGAGTCCTGACACCTTTTTTTGCCGCGGTCGCACTCTGGGGAACCTGCCGGTGGGCCAGCGGCCCGGCAGCGGCGACGCCATTCGCCCCGACCGTCGCAGGCTCTCCCGCGCCCCCGACGAAACAGCCGGATGGCATGGCGTGGATTCCCGGCGGCGAGTTTTCGATGGGCTGCGTCGATCCGCGCGGAATCCCGCATGGCGGTCCCGATCCGATGGGCGACGCGCGGCCGATCCACCGGGTGCGGATCGGCGGCTTCTGGATGGATCGCACGGAGGTGACGAACTCGCAGTTCGCCGCCTTCGTGAACGCCACCGGCTACGTGACCGTGGCCGAACGAAAGCCCAGGCAGGAGGACTTCCCCGACGCGCCGCCCGAAAATCTCGTTGCCGGCTCCGTCGTCTTCACGCCGCCGTCCGGCCCTGTGCCGCTCGACAATCACCTCCGCTGGTGGGCTTACGTCGCGGGCGCCGACTGGCGTCATCCGCTCGGCACCGGCAGCTCGATCGAGGGCCACGATGATTCGCCGGTCGTGCACGTGGCGTACGAAGACGCGGAAGCCTATGCGAAGTGGGCGGGAAAGCGTCTCCCCACGGAAGCGGAGTGGGAGTTTGCCGCCCGCGGCGGCCTCTCCGGCGCGATGTATCCGTGGGGCAACGAGTTTCGTCCACACGGCCGCTGGATGGCCAATACCTGGCAGGGCAGGTTTCCCGGCAAGAACACGGCCGACGACGGCTTCAAGGGGATCGCACCGGTCGCGAAATACCCGGCCAACGCCTACGGCCTCCACGACATGTCGGGCAACGTATGGGAGTGGTGCTCCGACTGGTATCGCCCCGACACCTACGCCACCCTCGCCGCAGCCCCCGTCACCGACGATCCCCACGGCCCCGACTCGAGCTTCGACCCGCAGGAGCCGGGCCAGGCCAAGCGGGTGCAACGCGGCGGCAGCTACCTTTGCACCGACCAATACTGCGCCCGCTACATCGTGGGCACCCGCGGCAAGGGAGAACTCTCGAGCGCCACCAACCACGTCGGCTTCCGCTGCGTGACGACCCCGTAGGAAAGGCTTCAGGGAGACCGCTTCGCCCCGAAGCGGATCACCATGCTGGACGCCGCCCTGGGCCGCGTCGTCCCCGGTTCTTTCACGGAGAGCTGCGGGGGCATTTCGCACGCGATGCCCGGCGACATCACACGGCGGAATTGGCGAATTCGCGAATTTCGCCGCGGTCGAGCGCCGAAGCCAGCGGCCGCACACCACCATCGTGGGGCTGCATCAAATAACTGCCCAACGACACCACCGCAAACGGACGCGACCAGTGGACCGACCGATCGTCACGGAGGAACGCCCGCCACAGGCCACGCACCGCATCCCCCTCCAGAAACGGCAGGTCAGCCACCGACTCCACCGCGGCGGCACAATGATCCCGCAACTCGCAACGCATCCACGCGCCGATGGGCAGCGTGAAACCCCGTTTCGGTCGCCGCGCTGCGGCATCCAGGCGCACATCCCACATCGCCTCGCGCAGCAGTGATTTCGTGCCGCCGTCGCCCCCCAGCTTGACGCTTCCCGGCAGCGACGACACGTAGTCCACCAGCGGCAGATCGAGGAACGGCAGCCGCACCTCCCGCGAATGCCGCATGCTGTTTGCATCGGTGTCGCGGAGGAGCATGTCGGCCATGTACCCCGTCATCTCCACACGCGACACCGTGTTGAAGGCGTCGCCATCAAAGGTCGTTTCGAGATTCGGGTCGGGGGGGTCGAGATAGTCGGAACCGAGACCGAGTCGATCGTCGAGCAGCCGCATCGACCGCAGCAAACGATTGCCGATCACGCGCCGCAGCGATCGCGTCACGCCAGCCGGGCTCGGATCGCCGGCCAGCAGGTCAGCGAACTTGCTGGACAGGCTGTCGCGGCCAACCAGCCTGCCCAGCGCCGCAACCGCCCCCGCCCGCAGGCCGGGCGACAACACCCGCAGCCCGCGCAGAAGCCTCGACAGCCGTCGGCCCCTGGAAAAACTCGGATACCCACCGAACAACTCGTCGGCCCCGAGGCCCGACAGGCCCACGACGGCGCCCCCGAGGGCCAGCATCTGGCTCGCGATATACGTGTTGAAGCCGTCGATGCTCGGCGAGTCCATCGAGGCGATCCAGTCCTGCCATTGCGGGAGCAGCTTCCGCCCGCCCACCGCGAGCGTGATGGAGCGGATGCCGAGCGATTCCGCCGTGGCACACGCCGTCGCCACTTCGTCGTCGCCGTGCCGGGATTCGTAGCCCACCGTGAAAGCGGCCAGTCGGGGTGTGTAATCGCGGGCGATCGCCGCCACGATCGCGCTGTCGATGCCGCCCGAAAGAAACACTCCCACCGGCACATCCGCCATCACGTGGCGGCGCACCGAATCGCGCAGCCGCTGCCGCACCTCGGCCACGATCGTCGCCCGGTCCTGCATGGGACGCGGCCGAGACGCGAAGTTCCAGAACCGTCGGACCGGGGCCGGCCCCACCCCCGACAGCACATCCGCATCGACCCACTGACACGCCCCCGCTGGAAACGAACGAATCGCCTGGAACACCGTGCGCGGCGACGGCACCGCCCCATAGGCAAGCATGCCGGCGACACCACCCACATCGAGGTCGTCGGCCACGAGCCGCGAGGCACGCACGGCCCGGATTTCACTGGCGAACACGAACGCCTCGGGCGTGCGGGCGAAGTACAGAGGCTTCATGCCCAAGGGATCCCGCGCCAGGAGGATCCGGCGGGAGCGGGCTTGATAGAACGCCAGGGCATACATGCCCTGGATCTTGGCCAACGCCTCCTCGCCCCACTCCGTCAGCGCCCGCAGCAACACCTCAGTGTCGCCCGAACTGCGGAATCGTGCGCCGGCCGCAGCCAATTCAATCCGCAGCGCGCAGAAGTTGTAGATCTCGCCATTGAAGATGAGAACATCCCCGGTCTCGGGGCAGACCATCGGCTGATGGGCCGCCTGCGAGAGGTCAAGGATCGAAAGCCGCCGAAACCCGAAACCCGCCCAGGGGCCGTCGGCGGCGCGGCCCATCGGAACCAGCTGGACTCCGCTGTCGTCGGGTCCCCGATGATGCAGCGACCGCATCATCGCCGCCGTTGATTTCTTGACCAGGTGCGGATCCGACGAGATCACTCCACCAATGCCACACATGCTTGTGTTCTCGCTGACTGAGGAAAGATTTGCTCAAGGCTGCGAGTCAATTGATGAAGGTCGCATGCCGTCGGATGGCCGCAGACTGCGGCTTACCGGACGGCATCCGGGAACATGAACGGGATGGACGTAGTCGAGGCGGGACCTTCCGAGGGCCACGGGGTGACCAGCGAGAGGCGGGTGGGATCCGGCTTGCGATCGAACCGCGGCCGATGGATTGGGAAAGGCGGGAGGGGTGCAGGAGGGCGTCACGGAGGACGAGAGGGATCCAGAACCTGGAAATTCTGAAACCCTTCCGACGGCCAGGCTACCTGAGACGCCTCGAGAGGTCAACCGGCCGCCCTTGCGGCTGATGTCGACATCGGGAAATGGCATGAACTACCGCCCGGATTGGGATCGTTGCCGGATGCGCCAATCCTGTTCGGCACGGCGTTTGCCGAGGGCAAGACAGGCTGAAGCCTGTCCTACTTTCGCAGCAGCTTCTTCAACTGCGCGAGCGTGCGGGTGTTCACGACGTCCTTCGCCTCGAGGCCGGCGCGGCGGGCCTGCAGGATGCCGCACCGCATCACGTCGAGGCCGCGGG
>JBIIOM010000204.1:0-4901 GCA_044336925.1 Pirellulales bacterium | reverse complement strand
CACGCTCAACAACGCCTTCATCATTCTCGACGAAGCCCAAAACACGACGATCTCGCAGATGAAGATGTTTCTGACGCGGCTCGGCATGGGCTCGAAGATGGTGATCTCCGGCGACACGACGCAGATCGACCTGCCGGCCAACCGTTCGAGCGGCCTGATCGACGCCATGAATCGCCTGCAAGACGTCCGCGGCTGCTGCCGCGTGCGGCTCGGCGGCAAAGACATCGTCCGGCATCCGCTTGTGCAGCGGATCGTCGAAGCCTACGACGAACAGACGTGAACCACCCCCACCCATGACAGTCGCTCCATCCTCCTACCGTCGCCGTGCCCGCCGTGGCGGCTCCGTCGAGGGGCCGCAGGGCTTTTGGTCGCTGCTCGTCGAGCGGATCTCGCGGGCCGAGGTGCTCGTGCGGCTCGCGCTCTGCCTGGCCGCCGCCGCCGTGCTGATGATCATGCTGCACGGCTGGACGGGGCCGCAGCCCTTCCGCGAGGGCTCCGTCGCGCCGCATGGCCTCGTGGCACGGGTGCCCTTCGAGAAGCCCGACCCGGAGCGAACTCGGGCGGCGCAGGAACGAGCCGCCGCGCAGGTGCGGGTGGTCTATGCCCAGGACAAGGCGCCCGTCGTGCGGCTCCGCGATGGACTCAAAAACCGGATCGCCGAGATCGCCGCCGCCGATTCGCTCGCGAGCGTCTCACGGAAGGCGTGGCTCGAGTTCACCCCCGACGCGGCCGACGCCCTCGAGCTCATTCCGGTGGAGAAGCCCGGCGAGCGGAAGGAACCCCGTGCGCCGCCGGTGGCGCCGGAGCCGCCGGAAGCGTCGGCCGCTCAGGACGACAAGGCCGCCGAGAAGAAGGACGACACGAAGCAAGACAAGGCCGGCGACAAAACGGCGGAGAAGGCGAAGGCCGAAGGCCGCTCGAAAGAGACCGCCGATGCGGACAAGCCGGAGCCGGCCGCGCCCGAGGACCCTCCGGCGAATCCGGCCGTCATCGCCGCCGAGCAGGTCTTTCAGAAGTTTCGCGCCCGGCTCGACACGAAGGAGAAGCAGCTCGAGTTTGACAAGGCCGTGGACCGCGCCTTTGCCGACGTCGAAAAGAACGGCGTGCTCGAGAAGATCCAGCACGGCATCGACGAGGGCAGCCAGACCGAGATCGACGTCCATCCGGTGGGCAATGCCGCCGAGCTGACCCGCGTGCAGGTGGCCGACGTCCTCCTCGGCGAGGCGAAGGTCAGGCTCAAGGCGCGGATCGAGGAGGAGCTCGGCGAGGGGCCGTTTGCCGATCGGGTGTTTGGCTGGATCGAGCCGAAGCTCTCCGGATCGCTCGAGATCGATCGCGATTCGACGGCCAAGGCGAAGCGCGAGGCCGTCGAGAAGACGCCGCAGCAATTCGTGCGATATGCCGAGGGCGATCTGCTCGCGGCGGCGGGCAAGCCCGTCGGCCCCGACGAGCTCGTGCTCCTGCGCCGCGAGCACGATGAATATGTCCGGCAGCAGGCTTTCCGCGACCGCTTGCTCCGGGCCGCCTCCCTCTTCGGCCTCTTCGTGGCGATGTTCACGCTCGCCGGCTTCTACATGCACCTCCACCACCGCGAGGTGCTCGACGACCTGGGGCATGTGTCCACGCTGCTGGGGCTTTCCGTGATCACGGTCGTGCTCTGCCTGCTCTCGGCGCACGATTCCTGGCAGGCGGAGATCCTCCCGCTGCTCGTCTTCGCGATGACCGTGGCGATCGCCTACGACGAAGACCTGGCGCTGTTGCTCGCCGCCGAGGTGGCCCTCGTCGTGGTGGTGGGGCTCGGCCGCACGCTCGGCGACTATGTCACGCTCACCGCCGCGGCCGCCGCGACGGTCTTCTGGATGGGCCGCATCCGCAGCCGCAGCAAGCTGATCTACGTGGGGCTCTGGGCCGGTGCGGTGGCGCTGGCGACGCAGATCGGCGCCCACCTGCTCGAAGACCGGCCGTTCGACATGCAGCTGCTCTACGAGGCGGGCCGCATGGGCGTCTGGACCCTCCTGGCCGGCTTCCTCATGACCGGCCTGCTCCCCTTCATCGAGCGGCTCTTCGGCGTGCTCACCGACCTGAGCCTGCTCGAGGTGGGCGACGTGGCCCATCCGCTCCTGCAGGAACTCGTCCGCCGCGCTCCGGGCACGTACAACCACTCGATCAACGTGGCGAGCATCGGCGAGGCGGCCGCCGAGGCGATCGGCGCCCGCGGGCTGCTCGTTCGCGTGGGGGCGTATTTCCACGACATCGGCAAGATGCTCAAGCCGGCCTATTTCGTGGAGAACCAGGGGAAGGAAAACCGCCACGAATCGCTCGTGCCGGCGATGAGCACGCTGATCATCATCGCGCACGTGAAGGAAGGCGCGGAGCTCGCGCGGCAATACAACCTGCCGCAGCCGATCGTCGATCTCATCGCCGAGCACCACGGCACCACGCTCGTCGAATACTTCTATCGTCGCGCCACGGAGCGGCAGCAGCAGGATCCCGACGGCGCCGAGGTGGACGAACAGACCTACCGCTACCCCGGCCCCAAGCCCACGAGCCGCGAATCGGCCGTGCTCATGCTCTCCGACGCCGTGGAGAGCGCGAGCCGCGCCCTCACCGAGCCCACGCCCGCCCGCATCTCGAGCCTCGTGCACGACCTCGCCATGAAGCGGCTGCTCGACGGCCAGTTCGACGAGTGCGGCCTCACGCTCGAGGAGCTCGAGATCATCGAGCAGAGCCTCGTGAAGAGCCTGACGGCCGTTTATCACGGTCGCGTGAAATACCCCGACCAGAGGACGGCATGAGCGCGGGACGGGAGCCGGCGCCATGAAATCCGACCCAGCGCACGGCTGCTTCGTCGGCATCACCGACCGGCAGAAGATCCTGAGCATCTCAAAGCCCTGGCTCGAGCGGCTGGTGAAGCGGGCACTCGCGGCCGAGGGGATCGAGCAGGCCGAGATCGGCATCCTGCTCGTGGACGACCGGCGGATCGCGAAGCTCCACGGCGAGTGGTTCGACGATCCCACGCCGACCGACGTGATCACGTTCGACCTTTCGGCCGGCGACGGGCTCACGGGCGACATCGCCGTGAGCACGGAAACGGCCCGCCGCATGGCCCGCGAGCTTGGCTGGACGCCGCGGCAGGAGGTGGCCTATTACGTGGTCCACGGGCTCCTGCACCTCACCGGCTACGACGACCACACGCCCTCCGACCGGCGGGCCATGCGGTCTCGCGAGCGGGGGGTGATGAAGGCGATCGGCCTGCCCGTGCCCCCTCGCACTCCCTCACGGCGCACACGATCATGAGCCCCGCCGCCCTTGGCATCGAGACGGCGATCGTGCTGCTCCTCGTGGCGAGCGTGGCGGCCATCCAGGCCCGCGCCGTGCGCGGTGCGCAGCGGCATCGGATCCTGGAACGGTGCCGCACGAGCGGCCATCCCGAACGCTATGACGAGATCGTCGCCGGGAGCGAGACGATCGCGTTCGTGGCCGCATCGATCGTCGTGATCGCCGCGGCGGTGGCCACCCTGCTCGTCGGCCGTCCGCTCCTGGCCGATCCCGCGAAATCGCGGGTGCTCGGCGTCTCGGAAGTGGCCGGCTGGATCGCGGTGGTCTGGCTCATGCTCGTCGTCGTGCCGATGCTCGTGACGAAGATCGCCGGCCCCTGGATCGTAGTGGCGACGTGGCGGCTCTGGCGGCCGATCGTGCGGCTCGCGTCGCCGGTGGTGAGGCTGCTCGGCGCCGTCGGCACGCTCCTGACCGGGCTCCTCGGACGCCGCGGCGAAGGGCCGGCGGAAAGCCTCCAGGACGAATTGCGGCTCGTCGTGGACGAGGCGCACCGCGAGGGCAGGCTCGAGGGCGCCGCCCGCGACATGATCGCGGGCGTGATGGAGCTCAACGAGGCGAAGGTCTCGCAGATCATGACCACCCGCACCGACATGATCTCGATCGCGCTCGCCACACCCTGGGAGGAGGCGGTGCGGCTGGCCTCCGAAAGCCACCACACCCGCCTGCCCGTCTGGGACCGCTCGCGCGACGATATCGTCGGCATCCTCCACACCCGCGAGCTGCTCGAGAAGCTCGTGGAGGCGATGCCCGCGGGGCCGGGTTGGAAGGCGGCCGTCCCGGAGCTCCGGCTGCTCTTGCGGCCCCCCTATTTCGTGCCCGAGTCGATGAGCGTGCAGAAGCTGCTGCGCGAGTTTCAGCGCACCCACACCCACATGGCCGTCGTCACCGACGAGTTTGGCGGCGTCTCGGGGATCGTCACGATCGAGGACGCGCTCGAGGAGATCGTGGGCGAGATCGCCGACGAGCACGACGAGGCCTTTTCCGACGGCATCCGCATGGTCACGCCCGACATCTGCGAGGCCCGCGCGACGGTGCGGATCGCGGACGTCAACGAAAAGATGGGGCTCGCACTGCCCGAAGAGGCCGACTTCGAAACCATCGGCGGCTTCGTCTTCCACCAGTGCGGCCGCCCGCCCGCCGTCGGGGAGCGGATCGAATCGCACGGAGCGGCGATCGAGGTGCTCGCCGCCACGGGCCGGCGGATCGACCTCGTGAGGCTCGAGCGGCTGCGCACCTGACGGCGGGAGGGCTCGATGGCCGCGGAAAATGCCCAGGCGATCGTGATCCGCACGGTGGCCTTCGGCGAGACGAGCAGCGTCGTCACCATTTTTACGCGTGAATTCGGCAAGCTGCGGGCTCTGGCAAAGGGAGCGTGGCGGCCAAAGAGCGGATTTGACGCCGCCCTTGACCTGCTTTCGATCTGTCAGGTACTCGTCCTCCGTAAATCGTCGGGCGGCCTCGACTTGCTGACGGAGGCGCGGCTCGATCACCGGTTTCGCGTCGGCAGGAGCATGGCGGCTTTTCATGGCGGCATGGAAATCGCCGAATTGCTCGATGCGCTC
>JBIIOM010000203.1:0-4917 GCA_044336925.1 Pirellulales bacterium | reverse complement strand
CTGGGGGTTGCGCGGGCCCCGCGGGGCCCGCCCCACGGCTCCCTCGGAAGGCCTCCGCCCGTGGTTTATTCCCGCCTCCACGCCCTCCTCGTCGCCGCCGTTGCCGCGATCGTGCTCGGCGCGAATTTGGGGGGGCCGGCGCTGTGGGATGACGATGAGCCGAAGAACGCCGCCTGCTCGTTGGAGATGCTCGATGCCAATGACTGGGTGGTGCCGACCTTCAATGGCCGGCTGCGGGTCGAGAAGCCGCCGCTGGTCAACTGGCTGCAGATCGCCGGCTACAGCCTCTGCGGCCGCAACGAGACCGGGGCACGGATTGGCTCCGCGATCCTGACGATCGGCACCTGCCTCTTCACCTGGCACATCGGCTGCCTGCTCCTCGGTCCGGCGGCCGGCCTGCTCGGCGGCTTGGCGATGTCGAGTTGTGTCTGGACCGCCGTGGGAGGACGCGCCGCCACCCCCGACGCACCGCTCCTGTTCTGCACGACGCTCGCACTGATTGTCTTCGTGCGGGCGTGGCACCGCGATCGGCAGGCTGGCGGCGGCGTGCGATTGCAACGGCTCGACGCCGCCGCGATCGGCGTTGCCTGCGGGGCCGCGGTGCTCGCCAAGGGCCCCGTCGGCATCGTGCTGCCGCTCGCCGCATTCACGGGCTTTGCCTGCTGGCAGGCCGGCGGATGGAACCCGCGCCGGTGGGCCGCTCCTCTCGCGGGCCTGCGGCTCCCGCTCGTTTTGATCGTAGCCTCGGCCGTTGCCTGCCCGTGGTATGCGTGGGTCACCTGGCGGACCGATGGCGAATGGCTGCGGGGATTTTTTCTCGTCCACAACCTGGGCCGGTTCGCCGCGCCGATGGAGGGGCACTCCGGCTCGCTGCTCTACTACCCGCTCGTGATCGCCGTGGGGCTCTTTCCCTGGTCGATCGTGCTGCTCGCGATGGTCGCGCATGCGTGCGCGATCCTCACCGCCCCCGGCGATGACGACCGCCGCGACTCCGTGAAGTTGCTCGCCTGCTGGGCGGGCGCTTGGGTCGGTTGCTTCTCCTGCTCGGGCACGAAACTGCCGGGCTATGTCTGGCCGGCCTATCCGGCGCTCGCCCTGCTCGCCGGACTCTTTCTCCACGATTGGCTCCACGGCCGCGCCGATTGCGTGCGCTGGTGCCGCGATCCCGCGCGGGCCATCGGCCGCGTGATGCGGGTGGCCTGGGGTTCGCTCGCGCTCGCGGGCCTCGCGCTCGCCGTGGGATTGGCCGGAGCCGCAACGCTCTTCGCCCCGGGCAACGAATGGCTGGGGCTGATCGGCCTGGTGCCGATCGCCGCCGCCGCGGCGGCCTGGCGGCACGACGCCGCGGGCGATCCAGGCCGCGCCATCCGCGCCGTCGCCGTCGCGTCGTGCCTGCTCGTGAGCCTGCTGGGAGGCGTGGCCGCCGAACGCTTCAGCGCCGCCCAGGGGATGCGCGAACGCATCACGGCCATCGCCGCCGACACCCCCGCCGCGTGGGCCTGCTTTTGGAACGTGCCGCCGAGCGTCGTGTTCTACGCCCGAACCACCGTCGCCAAACTCGACACGCCCGACGACGTGGCCGGCCATCTCGCCGGCCATCCGCAGGCCCGCGTCGTGATCGACAGCCGCCACCTCGAGCGGGTGGCCGGCGCGATTCCTCCGGACTGCGGCGTCATCGCCCGCATCCCCACGCTTTCCACACACCATTACGTCGTCATCGGTGCGAGACCGATGGACGTGCCCCTCGCGCTCAACCGGTGACCCATGCCCCACCACTCCTCTCCCGGAACCACACGCATGTCCTTCCGCCATCCACTCGCCACCGTGCTCGTCGCCTCCGTCGTCTGCCTCGCGGTGGGCTTCTCGGCGACGCCGTTCTGGGATGAGGACGAGCCGCGGTTCGCGGCCATCGCCCAGGCGATGCTCGACACCGGCGACTGGGTCGTGCCGATGTACAACGGCACGCTCGCGGTCGACAAGCCGGTGCTCATGCACTGGTGCATGGCGGTCTGCTTCGCCCTCTTCGGCACGTCGGAGATCGCCGCCCGGCTTCCGGCGGCGCTGGCGACCGTGGCGACGGCGCTCGCCCTCCTGCGGGCCGGCACCCGCTGGTTCGGCGTGACGACCGGCGTGGTCGCCGCGCTCGCCTACGTGGGCTGCCTGCTCGTCGCGATCGAATCGCACGCCGCCACCCCCGACTCGATCCTCACGGCCCTCACCGCGTGGGCCACGCTGCTCGTGGCCGAAGCCTTCCTGCCCGACCGTTCCACCGGCGCCGCGCCGGCCGGCCGGCTCTCGATCGCGCGGGCCGCGATCGTCGGCGGGCTCTTGGGCGCGGCCGTCCTCTGCAAGGGGCCGATCGGTTACGTCGGCCCGCTCGCCGTGGCGCTGCCGTGGGTCTGGTGGCTCGCCGTCGGACGGCGGCTCGAGGGCAGCGGCCCGATCAATGCCAAACGCCTGGCGGCC
Source organism: Pirellulales bacterium (assembly GCA_044336925.1). Taxonomy (GTDB): domain Bacteria; phylum Planctomycetota; class Planctomycetia; order Pirellulales; family UBA1268; genus RGVT01. The sequence continues at coordinate 2,451 of JBIIOM010000203.1, read as the reverse complement.
TCGGCGGTGCCCGCCGCGTTTGCCACGCTCCGCGACACACGCCTCTTCACGATCACGGCGGCGATGTTCGCCGTCGCAGCCCCTTGGTATGTCACGGTCGGCATGCGGACCGCCGGCGCCTGGCCGGCCGGCTTCTTCTTCGTGCACAACGTGGGCCGATTCGCCGCTCCGATGGAAAAGCACGGCGGCAGCGTGCTCTATCATCCGCTCGGCCTGCTCGTCGGCTTCTTCCCCTGGTCGTGCTTCCTGCCACTGGCGATCGTCGTCGCCTGCTGGCGGCTCTGGAAGCGGGTCGATCTGCCGGGCGTCGCGCAGCCGCTGGCGCTGGCGCTCTTGTGGATGGTGGTTTGGATCGGCGGATTTTCCGCCGCCGCCACGAAGCTGCCCAACTACATCATGCCCGCCTATCCGGCCGCGGCGCTACTCGTGGCGGCGCTCGGCGTCCAGGCGGCCAGCGCCGGCCGCTGGCAGCATCCGCGCTGGATGGCTTCCGGCCTCGGCTGGCTGGCCTTCGGCGGCATCGCCACCGCGGCGGTCGTGATCGTCGCCTCGTTCTTCGGGCTCACCGGCGCCGAGCCGGCCGCCATCGTGGGCCTCGTGCCGGTCGCGGGCGCGATCGCCTGCCTCTGGCTGGCTCGCCGCGGGCCGCTCGAGTCGCTGCGGGCATTCACGATCACGGGCCTCGCCTACTCGGCGCTGGTCGTCGGTCCCGCCGGCGCCTGGATGGCGCGGGCCAACGCGCTGCCGTACCTCGTGCGCGAGGCGCACGAGCATGCGGGCGGCCAGGCGCGGCTCGGCACGTTCACGCAGAACACGCCGAACATCGTCTTCTACGCCCACGGCCTCGTCGCCGAATGGCGGCCGGGGCAGGCCGACGCGGCCGCCGAGTTCCTCGCCTCCGGTGCCGACGCCGTGGTGATCGTTCCCGAGCATCGCTTCGACGAGCTCGCGGCCCGTTTGCCGGAAGGCACCGGCATCGTCGGCCGCGGCCGGCCGCTCTTCCAGAAGCACGACTTCCTGCTCGTCGGCACGAAAAGGTCCGGCGAGGCCCGCACCGCCACCACCGGGAAGACCACGCGATGAGCCATCCGCCCCGCCACCACCACGAGCCAGCCGCGCCGCGGGCCGCCCGCGGCCTGCTCTCGATCGTCGTCCCCTGCCACAACGAAGAGGCCGTGATCGAGTCGACCCACGCCCGGCTCATCGCCGCGCTGCCCGCCACCGGGATGGACTTCGAGATCGTCTACATCGACGACGGCAGCCGCGACGGCACGCTCCTTCGACTCGAGGCGATCGCGGCCCGCGACGGGCGGGCGCAGGTGCTCGAGCTCTCCCGCAACTTCGGCCAGCAGGCGGCGATGTCGGCCGGCCTCGCACACGCCCGTGGCGACGCGGTCGTGATCATCGATGCCGACCTCCAGGATCCGCCCGAAGTGATCCCCGACATGGTCGGACGTTGGCGCGAGGGCGTCGACGTCGCCTACGGCCGCCGTCGATCCCGGGAAGGGGAGACCGCGTTCAAGCTCGTCACGGCGAGCCTCTTCCATCGGTTCTTTGCGAGCCTGATGCCCTACAAGGTGCCGGTCGACACCGGCGACTTCAAGCTCCTCGACCGCGCGGTCGTCGATGCGGTCTGCCGGCTGCCCGAGAAGCGCCGCTACCTCAGAAGCCTCGTGCCATGGGCCGGCTTCCGCCACGAGCCGGTGTGGTATGACCGTCAGGCGCGGCTCGCCGGCGAGACGAAATACTCCGCCCGCCGGCTTTTGAAGCTGGCCCTCGATGCGGTGATGATCTCTTCCGACGTGCCGGTGCGGCTCACCTGGCTTTGCAGTCTTGCGCTCGCCGCGATCGGCGTGCTGGCCGCGCTCGTCGCCGCCTGGCCACACGAGCCAGCCGACCGGGGCGTGTCGCTGGCGGCGATCATCGCCGTGGCCACGTTCGTCGGCGCCGCTCAGACCATGGCGGTGGCCATCGTGGGCGAATACGTCGTCCGCACCTACCGCGAGGCCCAAGGCCGGCCCACCTGGGTCATCCGGCGCACGATCAACGGATCGGAGGCCGCGGCACGGCCGGCCACGACGACGACGGGGCGTCACTCGTTCACAGGCGATTCCCGCGCGGCCTGAGCGGCGGTTCAGCCGGCCTTGCCGAGCTCCGCCTCGATCGCGCCGGTGAGCTTGGCGTCGTCTGGCGCCACGGCCGACTTGTAGCGGCCGACGATCTTGCCATCACGGCCGATCAGAAACTTCTCGAAGTTCCACGACACCTCGCCGGGGGGCGTCGCGCCCTCGGTGAGCGCCTTGTAGAGCGGCGCCTTGTCTGGCCCCTTGACGACGATCTTCGAAAACATGTCGAACGTCACGCCATACTTCGACGAGCAGAAGGAGGCGATCTCGGCGTCGCTGCCCGGCTCCTGGGCGCCGAACTCGTTGGCCGGAAAGCCGAGCACGA
>JBIIOM010000202.1:0-4931 GCA_044336925.1 Pirellulales bacterium | reverse complement strand
TCTTCGAGGGCCACCGCGAGGAGCCATTCCGCCGTCGGAGCGGCGGACGAAGAACTTCTGCCGCCCGGGCGAGCGGTTGCATTGCGCGGGATCCGCTTCGGGACGAAGCGGTCTACTGTGGACGGCCTAGTTTGCCGCGGGTGAGCTCCAGGAAGGCCGTCTCGAGGTTGACCTCCGACTCCCGCATCGACGTCAGCTTATGCCCCTCGGCGATGAGTCGGGCGGCGAGCGGCGAGGGGTCGGTCACTCCGTCGGCGAGCTTCACGAGGATCTCGCCGTCACGCACGGTCACACCCGCGGCCTCCTGGCACTTTTCCAGCGACCGTGCGGCCGGCTCCGGCGGACCGGCGACCCGCAGCCGGATCACGGGCCGGCCGCGGACCTGCGCGAGCAGATCCTGCACGTCGCCGCAGGCGAGCAGCCGGCCATATTCGATGATGCCCACGCGATTGCAGATGTCGGCAAGCTCCGGAAGGATGTGGCTCGAGACCAGGATCGTCTTGCCAAGCTCCTGCAGCCGCTTGAGCAGGCCACGCATCTCGATCCGGGCCCGCGGGTCGAGGCCGCTGGCCGGTTCGTCGAGCAGGAGCACCTGCGGGTCGTGGAGAAGCACGCGGGCGAGCCCCAGCCGCTGCGTCATGCCGCGGGAGAGGCTCGTCACGAGCTCGTCGCGCTTCACGGTGAGGTCGACGAGTTCGAGCGAACGCTCGGCCACCCGCCGCCGCTCGGCGCCCTCGATGCGGTAGGCCGCCGCGAAGAACTCGAGATACTCGATCACCCGCATGTCATCGTAGACGCCGAAGATGTCGGGCATGTAGCCGATCGCCCGGCGGATCTCGCGGGGGTGGGTGTAGATCGAATGGCCGCACACGTAGGCCTCGCCCCAGGTCGGCGCGAGCAGCGTCGAAAGGATGCGGATCGTCGTCGTCTTGCCGGCGCCATTGGGCCCGATGAAGCCGAAGAGATCCCCCTGCTCGAGCTTGAGGTCGAGCGATTCCAGCGCGAAGAAATCGCCGTATTTCTTGGTGAGGTCGACTGTTTCGATCATCGCCGCGAGGCTCCGATGGGAAGGACGATCCGCCAGAGACCGGCGTCGTGAACGGTTGATGGAGGCTGGGGCACGTCGGCGGCGCCGGCGGCGGCCTGCCGTTCGCGCCACTGCGTGCCCGCCGGCCCGCGGCCGACGAGCACGGCCCGATCGAGGGTGACGAGCGTGGAGAGATCGAGCCTCCCCAGCCGGCCCGACTCGAGCGAAGTGTATGACGCCCCGCCGGCCGCGGCATGGAAGCCGGCCACTTCGAGGATGCGATCGATGTCGTGCCCCCCCACGTCCCATCGCAACGGCACGTCGCGGTCTTTCACGGCCGTTCGCCGGGTGAGGGCGCCTGCGAGCGATCGCGGCCCGCGGCCCGCGGCCGGATCGAATGCCACGCCCGGCGCCAGCCGGCCGACGTCGTAGAGCCAGCCGGCATGCACGAGCACGCAGTCTTCGAGCACGAAGGGCAGCCCGCTTTCGATCGAGCCGCGGAGCGTGCCCTGCGCCTCGCGCTCGAGCGCCGCGGTCACGACCGGCGCGCCGGCCCAGTCGGCGGTCCACTCGGCTTCGAAGAGGCGGCTCGATGCCGCCGCGATCGGGATGCCCTCGAGCGCGTCGAGCGTCGCACCGTAGCGGTAGCCGGCGGCGGCGAGCGAGGGGTGCGCCGAAGCCGCGTCGGGGCCGCCGAGGGCCCGGCCGGAAGCGCCATACCAAGTCACCGCGGTCACCGCGGTGTCAGGCGCGGCATCGGCAGCGATCATGCCGCCCGGCGCCGCCGACACGTCGATCGTCGCGTTGACGGGCGACCAGATGCCGGCCCATGAACATCCGCGCACGAAGCCGGTCGTCGTGTCGATGTCGGTGACGAACGCCCGCGACGAACGCCACTCGTCCCCTTTCCATCGATGGGCGGCGGCCCAGGCCAGCCCGCTGAAGGCCGCGACGAGCACGGGGAGCGAGAGCCATGCGAGCCACGGCCTGCCGCCGCCGCGGCTTACGAACCACCAGTCGAGCGGGTAGAGGCAGGCCACATAGAGGAGGCCGATCGCGGCGATCACTTCGAACGGGATGGCCGCTACCCCCGGAAACCGGTCGATCGCCAGCCGTAATTGCCCCGCGAGGTCGAGCGTGTCGGTGCGGGTCTCCCCTGCCCTGCCCGCCTGCGTCTTGCCCGCGGCGCGGCCGACGAGCAGTTCGGCCAGGAGCCGGTCGGTGCCTTGCCAGTTGCGGAAGGCTCCTTGGTCGAGATCGAGGCCGATCCAGGTGACGGCGCCGAAGCCGCGGGCCGATCGCACGACGAGCGGCAGATCGGCGGGCTTCGTGCCCTCGAACGCCTCGATCACTCCGTCGATCTTCGCCGCGTCCGCGAGGAGCGGCACCTCGAGGCCGGCGAGCGCGGCTTTGTCGAGCGGCCGGTCGGCTCGGCCGAATGTCTCGATCGCGGTCGCGCGCCGCAGGGGCACGAGCCGTTCGACGCGGCCCGGCGTGCCCGGTGGCCCCGGCAGCCAACGAGCCCTAACGGCTGCGGCGGCCCCCGAGTGGGCGCCCGCGATGAAGACGAGCCGCCCGCCGCGCCGCACCCAGCCATCGAGCGCCGCGAGCACGTCCTGCGCGAGCGGATTTTCCACGGCGGTCGCCACCGCCGATCCGCAGACGACGGCCGCATCGATGCCGTCGAAATCCCGTGGCGTCATGCCGGCCGCGCCCGCCGCGAGCGACTGCGGGTCGGCCGCCTTCACGACGCGCAGCCGTGGCCCCTGCTCTCCCGCGAGCAGCCGCGCCGCCCGTTCGGCCGCAGGCAGGTCGCCGATCACGAGCAACACCAGTTCGGAGGATGGGAGCAGCGACGGAACCGCGAGCCGCGCGAAGACCGCGCGGCCGTCGGTGCCGGTCGCCTCGAGCAGCAGCGGCGCCTGCGGCCTGCCACACCGCACCTGAAACCGCGACCTCCCCGACGCCGCTGCCGCCGGTGAACGGACGAACTGGCCGTCGGGATCCTCCGCCGAGGCATGCAGCGCCGCGGCGTCGCTTCCCACCACGACCGGCGTCCACGACCCCGACCGCGCCGTTCCCGCGAGGCCCACTGCCACGTCGACCGTGTCGATCGTGTCATCGGCTCGCAGCCGGCCGGGAGAGGCCAAGAGCAGGAGCCCACCGGCCAGGATGACGACCGCCAGCCGCGTCGCTCTGCAGCCGGCCGCCACGCTCATGGCTTTTCGGCGTCGGGGCAGACGCAGGCCCGCTGCCCGCAGCCGGGGCATCCGGTGCCATACTTCCGGGCGACGGCCGCCTCCAGATCGACGTCGACGACATTGGCGATGGTGGCGAGCCAGGCGAGCACGTCGGCAAACTCGAGGGCGAGTTCCTCCTTCGTCTGCTCGCCGCGCGCATCGCCGTGGACATGGTTGCGCAGGGCCCCCGCCAGTTCGCCAATCTCTTCGGAGAGCCACATGAACGTGCCCTCGACGCCGCGGGCCTCGTCCTTGTCGTGATACATCCGGCGGATGAGCGACTGAAACTCGTGGAGCGTCATGCGGAGTGCACCTCGCGACCCCGCGTGGACGGGGCAAACCAGGGATAGATCGCCGGCACGACGAAGGCCGTCAGCAGCGTGCTTGTCACGATACCGCCGATCACGACGGTCGCCAGCGGCCGCTGGATTTCCGCACCGGAACTGGTCGCCAGCGCCATCGGCAGGAAGCCGAGGCTCGCCACCAGCGCCGTCATCAGGACCGGCCGGATGCGGATCTCGGCGGTGACGAGCGCCGCGTCGCGGGCCGAAAGGCCGCCCTGCCGCGCATGCTCCGCCCCCGACACCCAGACGAGCCCGTTGAGCACGGCCACGCCAAAGAGCGCCACGAACCCCACGCCGGCCGCGATCGAGAACGGCATGCCGCGCAGGGCCAGCGCCGCAATGCCCCCCGACGCCGCCACCGGCACCGCGAAGAAGATGAGCGACGCCAGCCGAAACGACTTGAAGCTCGAATAGAGAAGCATCGCGATCAGCCCGAGCACGAGCGGCGTGATCAGCGCCAGACGGCGGCTGGCGGAGAGCAGGTTTTCGAAGTCGCCTCCCCAGGCGAGCGTGTAGCCGGCGGGCAGCTTCACCTGCGCGGCGATCCGCTTCTGCGCCTCCTGCACGAAGCTGGCGACGTCGCGACCGCGCACGTTGGCCGAGACGAACGTGCGCCGGCGGGAGTCCTCGTGCTCGATCGAAGGAGGGCTCTCCTCGATCCGGATGTCGGCAAGCTCGCCGAGCGGGACGGGCCGTCCCCCCGTCGCCTCGACCGGAATCTGCGCCACGAGCTCCTCGCTCTCGCGCCACTGGCTCGGAAACTTCACCATCAGCGGAAACCGCGGCCGGCCTTCGTAGACCACGCCGGTCTGGATGCCGCCCATCGCCGACACCGTGCGCATCACCTCGATGCCGTCGATTCCATGACGCGCCAGCTGGTCCTGCCGGGCATCGACCCGCAGCGTCGGCACGTTGGCCTGCCAGTCGGCCCGCACGTCGGCGGCGCCGGGAATGTCGCGGAGGACGTCTTCGATCTTCTTGCCGATCCCTCCGAGCCGGTCGAGATCGTCGCCGTAGACGAGCACGGCGACATCCGCCTTCACGCCGGCCACGAGTTCGTCCACCCGCATCTCGATCGGCTGGCTGAAGCCGAAGTTGGCCCCCGGCGCGGCCGCCGAAAGCGCCTGCGACATCCGTTCGATGAGCATGTCGCGGGGGATGTCTTCCGGCCAGCGGGATCGCGGTTTGAGCATGACCCAGACATCCGTCTGCTGCACGCCCATGATGTCGTTGGCGATCTCGGGCCGCCCCGTCTTGCAGAAGACCGTCCGCACCTCCGGGAAGCTGCCGAGGGCCTTCTCGATCCGGGTCGTGAGCGGC
>JBIIOM010000201.1:0-4938 GCA_044336925.1 Pirellulales bacterium | reverse complement strand
CGCCTCGGCGGGGGCGTCGTAGATCGCCGGAGTGCCCGTCGCGGGAACGATGCTCGTGAATTCGAGGTCCGGATCGCGCAGCGTCCAGAAGCGGCCGGTCCAGCGGCTGCCGCGGACCGTCGCTGCGGGAGCATCGGCGGCCTGGCCCGCGGCGCGAACCTCCACGCTGCCCGCCATCCGCACGAGCATGCTGCGCGGACGCGGGCCGACGTCGGCATCATCGCCGTCCACTGCCGCATCAGGCTGGCCGGCATCCTGCTCGATCCACACGACGGCCTCGTGGGCCGACGCCTCGACCGCGCCTTGCGTGATCCGCACGCCGCCCGTGAGGTGCCAGACATCGTAAGACCCCTCCGTCCATCGCGATGCCTGCGCCGCGCGCACCGCGAGGGCTTCGGTCGGATCGACCGCCGGCACCTCGATGCGGCCCGCCTCGGCGATCGCCGCCGCGAGCCCGCGGGCCGGAAGGGCCGCGAGCGCGCCGGCCGATGCCTGGTCGCCGATGGGCGGCTTCGGCTGCGCGAGCGCCACGGAACCGCCGAAGCACGCAACGAGGCCGATCAGGATCGCGAGCACGGCGCGCGCAATGCCGCGCATCGATGGACGGAGAGCCCATCGCCACGAGGGCGCGGAAATCGTGCTCTGGGTTCGCACGCGCAAGGTGAAGTTGATGCTTGAAAAACCGATGTTTGCGGGCCGGTGGACAAAAGCGCGGGACTATAGGAGCCGCCGTTTTCACGGGTCAAGGCATCGCGACCCGCATGCAACGGCTGCAAATCGCTTGCCGTCAGGGGTTTAGCGCCGGTTTCCTCAACCGGCCTGGTGGAAAGCCGTTTTGCTTCAATCCCGGTAAGATGGCGACTTCGCGGCTACGCCCCATCCCGCCCCGCTCCTCCAGCCAACGAAAGGCTCCGCATGCGCCCCGTCTGCGACCGGGTCGCGAACTGGTTGATTTCACACCGCAACCTGCTCGCCCTCGCGGCCGTCGCGCTGGCGATCGTGTCGGTGGAGCGGTCGCGTCAGCTCGAATTCGCCCGGTCGATCGACACGATGTTCGACCGTTCCGACCCGGCGCTCGTGCCCTACCGACGGCTCGGTCGGGCCTTCGGCTCGAGCGAGGTCGTTCTCGCCGCCTACGACGCGGCCGATCTCTTCACGCCCGCCGGCATCGGACGTCTCGAGCGGCTCACCGCCGACTTGGCCGCCGTGCCTGGAGTGGCGTCGGCGACGAGCCTCGCCTCGACGCCGCTGGGCAGCCGCATCATCGAGCTCGACGAAAGCCCCACGGCCCGCAAGCTCGTGAAGCTCATGGAGGGCTACACGATCGGCGCCGACCATCGCACCGCCGCGATCGCCTGCGTGCTCGCCGCGCCGCAGACGCCGCCGGAGGCCGGCTCGCAGCGGGCGGCCGCGCGGGCGCAGGCCGTCTCACGGGCCGCGGCGATCGACCGGATTCGTGCGGTGATGGCCCCGCTGCCCGGCGGCACCGTGGCGGGGGAGCCCGTCATGCTCCGCGACGGCTTCGCGATGCTCGAGCGCGACGGCAACCTGCTCGGCACCGCCGCGGGGCTCTTGGCGGGCGCGGTGCTGCTCGTGTCGTTTCGCAGCCTGCGCTGGCTCGTCGTGCCGCTGGCGGTCGTGCTGCTCGCGCTCTGGAGCACGCGCGGCGTGCTCGCCGTCATCGGCCTCAAATTGACGATGGTCTCGACGATGCTCTCGGCGATGGTCACCGTGGTGGCGATCGCCACGGTGGTGCACGTGATCGTCGAATTCCGGCGGCAGCGGGAGCTTGGACTGCCGCCGTCCGCCGCGCTCGAGCGGGCGATCAGCCTCCTCTTCTGGCCCGTTGCGGGCGCGATCGCCACCGACATCATCGGCTTCGGCTCGCTCATCTTCAGCCAGGTGGGCCCGGTGCACGACTTCGGGATCATGACGGCCGTCGGCGCGGCGATGGTGCTCGTCGCCGCGGCGCTCACGGTGCCATTCCTCGCCCTCACCGGCCGATTCGACGCCGACCCCAAGCGCGCCTGGGGCGAGGCCGCCCTCGACCTCGGCCTCGACAGCCTCGTGAAACGGATCGTGCGGCAGCCGGTTCGGATCCTCGGCTTCTCGGCGGCCGTCACGGCCTTGGCCGTGGCCGGCATGGCCTGGCTCGAGGTCGAGACCGATTTCACCCGCAACTTCCGCCGCTCGAGCCCGATCGTGCAGTCCTATGACATGATCGAGTCGCGGCTCGGGGGGGCCGGCGTCTGGGACGTGCTCGTGCCGGCGGGCGACACGATCGACGGAGCCGCGCTCTCCCGCCTGGCACGGCTCGAGCACCGCCTGCGCGACGAGGTCACGACGCCCGGTCCCGATGGCCTGCCGACCGCGGCCCTGACGAAGGTGATGAGCGTGGCCGATGTGCTCGCCGCGATCTCGCCGATCTCGCTCGAGCGTCTCGAGCGCACGCGGCTCGGCAACTGGCTGGTGGCGGGGGCCATCAGGCTCCTCGAAGACCAGCTGCCCCAGCTCGGCCGCACGCTCATCGGCCATGATCCCGACGACGGCTCCACCTGGCTGCGGATCATGCTCCGCGCCCGCGAGCGTCAGCCGGCCCCCGCGAAGCGGGCGATCATCGACACCGTGCGGCGGATCGTGGCGGAGGATTTTCCCGCCCGGGCCGGCACGATGGGGGGCGAGGTGACGGGCTTCTTCGTGCTGCTCGCCCAGCTCGTCGATCGGATGCTCGCCGACCAATGGTTCACGTTCCTGCTCGCGGTCGCCGGAATCTTCACGCTGCTCTCGATCGCCTTCCGGAGCGTCGTGGTCGCGGCGGTGGCGCTCGTGCCCAACGCCCTGCCGATCTTCGTGGTGCTTGGCCTCCTCGGCTGGGCCGGAGAGCGGATCAACATGGGCACGGCGATGATCGCGGCCGTCTCGATGGGCCTCTCGGTCGACAGCTCCATACACTACATCGCCGCCTTCCGCCGCCGCCTCACCGACGGCCATGCCGTCGAGGCCGCGCTGGAGACCGCCCACCAGACGGCCGGCCGGGCGATGGTCTTCTCGACGCTGGCGCTCGTGGTGGGCTTTCTCGCGCTGACGACCAGCGGCTTCATTCCCACGGTCTCGTTCGGAGCCCTCTCCTGCCTCACGCTCGTCGGCGGGCTCATCGGCAATCTCGTCATCCTGCCGGTGCTGCTCACGCTCGTCACCCGCCCCGTCGGCCCGGGCTGCGTGGACGAGGAAAAACCGCTACAACTCGCCCCCGGGCCGTGACCACATCGCACCAGCCCCCCACCCCGCCCCGTCCGAGGAACCCTGCATGACCACCGAATTTTCACCCGTCCGCGGCGCCCGCGACATCGTCGCCGAGTCGTCCGCCCGCCCCGAATCGATCGCCGCCGATGCCGTCGTGGTGTTTCTCACCGAAGGAGGGGTCGGCACGGGAGCGATCGCCGATCTCGACCGCGCGGTCGGGGGCGTGATCGCACGGCTCGTCGGCGCGGGAGAGATCACCGGCAAGCGGTACGAATGCGTGCCGATCCTCGCTGCTGCGGGTCTCAAGGCGGGGCAGATCGTCGTCGTCGGGCTCGGCAAGCGGGAGGAGGTCGATGCCGGCACGCTCTTCAAGGCGGCCGCGACGGCCGCGCGGCAGCTCGCCGGCCGCCCGCGCTCCGCCGTGGCGTTCGTGGCCGACGGCTTCTGGACGACGAGGCAGATCGAACAGGCCGTCGCCGGCGCGGCGATGGGCATGGTCGGGCAGGATCTCTACCGCAGCGACAAGAAGCGGACCCGCTTCGGCAAGACCATCTGGCTGGGCGCCCCCGTGGAGGCGGTCGATCGCGGCGCCATCATCGCCGACGGCGTGAACCTCGCCCGCCGGCTCGTCAACATGCCCCCCGACGATCTCTACCCGCAGACCTTCGCGGAAGAGGCGGCCGCGGTCGCGGGTCGCACCGGCATGGAGATCGACATCTGGGACGAGGAGCATCTCGCCCGCGAGCGGTGCCATGCCATGCTCGCCGTCGGCCGGGGCAGCACGCGGCCGCCGCGGCTCGTCATCCTCCGCTACCGCGGCCCCGGGGCCGGCGATGCCGACCCCGATCTCGCGCTCGTGGGCAAGGGCGTCACCTTCGATTCCGGCGGCCTGTCGCTCAAGCCCTCCGACTCGATGCTCACGATGAAGTGCGACATGGCCGGCGGCGCGGCGATGCTGGCCGCCGCCGCCACGATCGCGGCCCTCAAGCTGCCGGTGAATATCGTCGCCGCCGTCGGTCTCGTGGAAAACATGACCGGACCGGCCGCCTACAAGCTCGGCGACGTGATCACGGCCCGCAGCGGCACGACGATCGAAGTGCACAACACCGACGCCGAAGGCCGCGTCGTCTTGGCCGACGTGCTCGACGTGGTCCGCGGCCTCAAGCCGCGCCGCATCGTCGATGCCGCCACGCTCACCGGCGCCTGCATGGTGGCGCTCGGCTACGACGTGGCCGGCCTCTTCTCGAACGACCAGGCCTGGTGCGACGCCGTCGCGGCCGCCGCCCGCTCGGTCGGTGAACCGGTCTGGCAGCTGCCGATGTATCCCGACTACGACGACCAGATCAAGAGCGAGGTCGCCGACATCAAGAACGTGGGCGAGGGCCGCTGGGGGGGCGCCATCACGGCCGCCAAGTTCCTGGAACGCTTCGTCGGCGGCATCCCCTGGACCCACATCGACATCGCGGGCCCGTCGTTCGCGGAGAAGCCGCGGCCGTGGATCGATGGCGGCGGCACGGGGTGCATGGTGCGCGCAATGGTGGAACTCGCCCGCAAGTAGACCGCTTCCTCCAAAGTAGACCGCTTCCTCCAAAGTAGACCGCTTCCTCCAAAGTAGACCGCTTCCTCCGGAAGCGGATCAAAGCGTCCACCCCGGCTCGGGGTCGCCCATGTCCCATCGCCGGACGTTCGCGGCGG
>JBIIOM010000036.1:0-16169 GCA_044336925.1 Pirellulales bacterium | reverse complement strand
TTCGGAAGCCCGCAGCGCAAGCAAGGTCCATCCGCCCTCCACTCCAATCGACGACGCCCCCACCCGCCCCGCGAGAAACGCCCCAACTCTCCTCGCTCGCGCGTCGGGCTTCCGTACCGCAGCGAACGTCCCGCTCCGGGTGACCCGTGCCCCGGGAGCCGGCGTATGCTGCGGCAACTTCGGAAGCCCGCAGCGCAAGCAAGGTCCATCCGCCCTCCACTCCAATCGACGACGCCCCCACCCGCCCCGCGAGAAACGCCCCAACTCTCCTCGCTCGCGCGTCGGGCTTCCGTACCGCCCGAAGCGAGCGTCCGGCGATGGGGCACGGGTCGCCCGAAGCCGGGTTGGGCGAGTTGGGAGGAGGGCATCCGCTTCGGGACGAAGCGGTCTACTCCTGCGGGGCTTCGATGAAGACTTCCATCTGCTGGCCGACGAAGAGCGGCGGCCGATCGGTGGGGTCGCACTCGTAGATCACCTGCAGCACCCGCGTGTCCACCCGCTCGGTGTTGTCGCCGGTGAGCGACTTCTTCGGCACGACGAACGGCTCGATCCGCACGAATTCGAGTGGATACCGCTCCTGGAGGCTGCCGCGCGGCACGGCGGAGGCCTTGGATTCGCGCTTGAATCGCGGGATGTCGAATTCGTCGATGTCGACCCGCACATGGAGCCGCTCGATGTTGCCGAGCATCACGAGCGGCTGGCCCGGGGGCGCGCCCACGTATTCCCCCGGCCGCACGTTCACCTGAAGGACTTGGCCGGCGACGAGCGATCGAACGATCAGGCGGTCGAGTTCCGTCTCGATCTTCGCCACTTCCGCTTCCGACTTCGAGATGCCGGCGCGGGAGACGTCGCGGTCGTATTCCCAGGAGCCCGCCTTGAGCAGCGCAAGGTCGGCCTGCGACCGCTCGAGATTGGCCCGCGCCGCCGCGAGCGCCTCGCGCCGCGCGATGAGTTCCTGTTCGGTCGTGACCTTACGGGCAAACGTTTCTTCGGTCCGCCGCAGGGCGTCGGTCTCGCGGGCCACGGCCGCCTGCGCCTCGTTCACCTGCGCCACGAGCACCGGGATTTTTTCCTGGCGGGGCTCCGCCTCGAGTCGCACGAGTTCGCTCTTCGCCTGCGACACCGCGGCCCGCTTCACGGTGAGCTCCCCTTGGAGCTGCCGGTCGTCGAGCCGAAAGAGGGGCGTGCCCGGCTGCACATGGTCTCCCACCTTGACGAGCACTTCCGTCACGACGCCCGGCGTCGCCGAGCCGACGGCGATGTTTTCCGTCTGGGCTTCCACCACGCCGGCTGCCGCGAGCGCCGCGGCGAACGGGCTGCGGGCCGGCTCGATCGGCGGCGGCGGCGTCTGCACCACCACGCGGTTGCGCCAGACATACCAGCCCGCAAAGCCCAGGAGCGAGAGGGCGATGAGCGGCAGGACGAACTGCGTCACGAAGTCCCCAAACGTGCGGCGCCGGTTCAGCCGCGGCTTCCGCTGGGCGGCCGACGCAATGTCGTGGGGAGCGACCGCCATGCCGTCAGCCTCCGTGGGCCGGGGAAGCCGCCAGTTCGGCGTGGGATCGTGCCCAGCCGTCAAGCATCGCCACCTGCTTCGAGAAATCCTGCTCGCCGACGTTGAGCGGGCTCTTGAAGAAGCAGGCGAGCCACTCGATCGCACCGTATTCGCCGGCGCGGCGGGCCCGTTCGATCAGTCGCACGAGGTCGAGCACCAGGGGCGCCGCGAGGATCGAATCGCAGCCCTGCCAGGTGAATTGGAGCGTCATCGGCGTGCCGAGAAAACCGCGGAAGTGGATGTGGTCCCAGGCGGTCTTCCAGTCGCCCATGCTCTTGATGTATTCGATCGAGACGTGGGTCTGCGGCGGATAGCCGAGGATCGCGGCGAGCAGGTGATCCTTGCTTCGCACCTTCGCCGCCTTGTTGCGCGGATCGTCGAGCACCTTGCCATCCATGTTGCCGAAGATGTTGTGCCCGACCCAGCTCATCACGTCGAGGTTGCGGGCGGCGAACATCGGCGCGAGCACGCTCTTGAGGAGCGTTTCCCCCGTCTTCCCGTCGCAGCCCGCATGGGCGATCCGCCGGTCGAGCGCCACCTCTTGCAGGCACGTCGGGGTCGAACCGGTGGATGGCGTGAAATTGACGTACGAGGCTCCGGCTTCCGCGGCGGCGAGAAAGTAGAGGCTGCTCGCCGGCAGCGGGCACTTCTCGGCGCTCGAGAGCAGCGGCTCGACCGTGGCGAAGTCTTCCGGGATCGGCAGGGTCGGCGGCGGCTCGGTGGACGCGACGTTGACGACGACGACGTGGCCGAGCCCCTCGGCCCGTTGAAACGCCTCGATGTCGCCGCGCACGCGGTCGATCGCCGCCCGCGGCGCCTCGACCACGGCCGCCGTCCGCGGGTCGGCGAGGCTCCGGATGCGGTCTCCCGTGGCGACCAGCGTGCCGGGTCGCAGCCGCGACTCGACCTCGGCGAAGAATCCGGCGGCGTCGGCGAGCAATTCCGGCGGGATCGCCCGGCTCTCGGCCCACATCCGCTGGGCCTCGTCGCCGAGCCGGCCGGCGCGGATGTCGTGGCCACCGACGACGATGTCGGCGAAGTCGACGAGCGCGAGCCGCGTGAACGGGTCGAGCGCGGTGACGACGCCGACGGGATCGATCGCCCCGCGGCGGAGGGCCGCGAGCCCGGTCATCAGCGTCGTCGCCACGCCCCCCTTCGCTCCGATGAGCCAGAGACCGATCCGGGCGGGGGAGGAGGGATGTTGCATGACGTCATTCTTTGCCGGATGCATCCGGCGTCAAGGATGGTCGGGAGAACGCGGCGCCGGCGCGGCAAGGTGGTGCGGGCCCGACGCGACCGACTCGATCCGTCCGTCCTCCATCGAGGCGATGCGGTCGGCGAATGAGTAGGCCCGCGAGTCGTGCGTGACGACGATCACGGCCCGGTCGGGCTGCACGGCGATGTCTTGAATCAGCTCCATCGTGATCCGGCCATTCTCGGCGTCGAGCGCGCTTGTGGGCTCGTCGCAGACCAGAAGCCGCGGTTCGTGGACGAGCGCCCGCGCGATCGCCACTCGCTGCTGCTGGCCTCCCGAGAGCTCGCTCGGCAGGTTCGTGAGCCGATCGCCGAGCCCGAGCCGGTCGAGCACGTCGGCGGCGGCCGCGACGGCATCGGACCGGCGCCAGCCCGCGATGAGCAGCGGCACGGCGGCATTCTCGACGGCCGTGAGCGACGGCAGCAGGTTGTAAGACTGAAAGATGAAGCCGACGTTGTCACGCCGGAACCGCACCTTGCGGCCGTTCGTCATGGCGACCAAATCCTTGCCGAGCACCATGCAAGCGCCGGCCGACGGCTCGAGCGTGCCGGCGATGATCGAGACGAGCGTCGTCTTGCCACAGCCGCTCGGGCCCACGAGCATGAGCAGTTCGCCGTAGGGCACGTCGAGATCCACGCCGCGCAGTGCCCGGGTCATCGAGTCGCCGCTGCCGAATTCCTTCGTCACGCCGCGCACCCGGATGGCCATCTCCTCGGTGCCGATGTCGTCGAATGTGTGCGGGGTGGTCATGGCAGGTTTATCCGCGAAAGACGACGGCCGGGTCGAGCACGAGCACCTTGCGGATCGAGAGCACGCTCGCCACGAGCACGATCACGAACACCGCCGCCGCCGTGATCGCCAGCACCTGCCAGGGCATGAAGAACGAAAGCCGCGTCATGCTCCGCGACCACCAGCCGAAGAGGGCCGCCAGCCCCACGCCCACGCCATAGCCCACGAGCCCGACGTGAAGAGCCTGCGAGAGCACCATGAGCAGGATCATCCAGTTGCTCGTGCCCATCGCCTTGAGGGCGCCGAACTGGCGGATGTTTTCCACGGTGAAGAGATAGAACGTCTGCCCCGCGATGGCGGTGCCGACGAGGAACCCGAGCAACACGGTGATCCCGAAGTTGATCGGGATGCCGGTCTTCCGCAGGTAGTACTCGATCGTCTTGCGGAGGAACTGGTCGCGGGTGACCGCCTGCAGGCCCGTCTGCGCCTCGATCCGGCGGCAGACCTCCGCCGCCGCGAGCCCCGGCTCGGGGTTGGCCAGCACGAACGACAGCACCTTCCGCTCCGGCGGCGCGAACGTCACCGCCTGGCTGTACCGCGTGTAGAGAATGGGAAAACTCTGGAACGTGCGGCTGGCCTTCGTGATCCCGACCACCACCGCCCGATGGTCGTTCATCTCGAAAACGCGGCCCAGCCGGAAGGGCTCGCCCGGCCAGATCCGCTTGTAGCCGGCGTCGTCGATGATCACCGCGTCGGGCTTTCGCAGATCGGCGATCGAGCCCATGAAGACACCCCCCGGGGCGCCGACGAGCGTGGCATCGTCGAGTCCCAGCAGGATCATCTGCTCGTAGGTGCCCTCCTCGAGGCGGGCCCGAGCGATCCCCTTGTAGAACCGCACCGCCCAATCCACACCCGGCACGCCTTTGACGCGAAAGAGCTCGGTGTCGGAGAGCGGCTTGATGTCGTCGACGAACTGGACGTTTTCGTCCATCACCCAGATGCTCGGCCCCTGCACGTCACGAATCTGGCTGACGGTGAGCGACATGAGGCCGCAGAAGATCGAGGCCTGCTGCGCGATGAGGAGCGCGGCGAACACCACCCCGAACACGATGCCGAGGTACTTCGCCCGGTTGCCGATCAGCATCTTCCACGCGATCCAAAACATGCCGCAAGTCTACCGGATCGAAAAAGGTGTCAGGACTCTTTTCCGGCTCAATGATCCGATGCTCCCGGAACGTTCGGTTGGAAAAGAGTCCTGACACCTTTTTCGATCACCCGCGGGTCGATCCAGACCGTGGCGACGTCCGAGGCGTCGCCTTCGGTCGGCTCGACCACGAGCTCGATCTGCCGGGCGCCGTCGAGGTGTGCTCGGATGAAGATCGGCTCGTCGCCCGCCTGCAGCACCGGAGAAGCGAACTTCTCCAGCCTCGTGCCGTCGGCAGACAACGCGAAGACCCGCACGATCGCTCGGCTCCCCTGCCCTGCCGAGTCGTCGATCGCGACGAATGATTCCAGTCGCTGGGCGGGCTGGCTCAAGTCGTAGCGGATCTGCGTGGGGCATCCGACCGCGCCGATCGCCATGCCCGCGAAGCCCGTGATGCCGCGGGCCATTGGCCAGTCGCCGGTGAGCGCGCGGCCACGTGCCAAGCGGCGGGCTGCGTTCGACTCCTCGGGCACGACGGCGCTCGGGCTCGTGCGAGCGAGGCTCGTCGCGGCCTGCCCCTCGATCGCCACGATGAGGCTCGGATCGGCCGCGATCGCCGCCGCGGCAATGGCAGCGTTCGAGAGCGAGAATCGCGAGCCGTCATCGAGGGCCACGCGGAGCGCGGCTGATGGCTGCAAGGCGCTGAATGCGTTCATCGTGATGCTCTGCACGCGTTCGATCGGGATCGCGAGCGAGCGGCCCTGCCAATCCATGCTGAGGAGCCCGTCTTGGAGGCGGAGCGAGCGGGCCGACAGTCGATCACCGTTGCGAAGCTGGATGAACCAGCGGGCTTTTGGATCAACGCCGGCCCCCCTTCCCCGTTCCATCTCGGTCTCGGCTGGATTGCTCGCGGCCGTCGCACGAAAGCCGGCGAATTCGTCCGCCGGCAGGGCGATCGTGCCGAGCGCAGCCGACCGCAGCGTGGCCGTCGCGCCATCGAAGCCCTCGAGCATTCCGGCGATCACGCCCCCGTCGGCGAGCACGACATGCGGTCCGAGCGGCAGCGGCGGGCAGCGGCCCCAGGCGACGAGCCGCGCCACCGGCACTTCGATCACGGCACCGGCGCGACCGCGAAAGACGGCGCGGTCTTGGTCGAGTCGTTCGAGCGCCACGGCTTCGTGTTCCGCGGAGGCGAGCGCGAGCGTGCCGATCGGATGCAGTGCGGCGGGGTCGGCGCCGAGCAGACGCGTGCCAGGAGCCTGCAGCACGATCGCGACGAACGCGATGGCGGCGACGAGGATGGCGCGGCGGGCACGCGGACGGATCATGGTGCTGGCCGCTCCCGCTGGTAGAGGGGCGTGAGGTCGTTTGGCATCTGCAGAACGGTGAGCGCCGCGCTCGTGCCATACTCGGAGCAGGATGGATCCTGCCACGAGCCGTCTTCGCGCTGGGCGGCGACGAGCGTCGCCGCCGTCGCGGGATACCAGGCTTCCCAGTCGGCGTCTCCTCGCTGCCAGAGCGCGGCCGCCGTGGCGGCAAGGCCATAGAGCGCGTAGCCGTCGCCCGATTCCATCTTGATCGTCGTGCCGAGCTTCACGGGATGGGCGTCGAGCCAGTCGAATCCGCGGCGGACCGGCTCCTCGCCGCCACCGGCCGCCACCAGTGCGAAGAGCGCGGCGGCGGTTCGCGGGGCGGCGCTCGGCCCGGCCGACGATTGATAGCGGAAGCCGCCATCGGCGTTCTGGAGCCGCACGAGGTACGCAACACCCCGCTCGACCACTTCCGCCGAGACATCAAAGCCGGCGTTGCGAAGCGCCCGCAAGGCGTTGAGCATCGCGGCCGTCACGGAGATGTCGGCATCGCGCGGAATCGGCTGGTAGCGCCAGCCCCCCTCGCCATTCTGCGTGCGCTCGATGAGACGTCGTGCGCCGTCGAGCGCCTCGGCCAGCGCCGCATCGTCGTCGGTCTCGCCGTAGAGTTCCGCCAACGCGATCGTCGCGAACGCATGACCATACATCGGACCGTGCGCCGCCTGCTCGCGGCCCGCGATGAGGCCGCTGCCCCCGGCCGAGCCGAGCAGAAAGGCGACGGCCCGCGCGACGGCTTGCGCCCGCGGCCCCTCCGTGGGTGTGTTTCCCGAGCCGACCATCGCCATCGTGCAGGTGGCCGTCACGGCGGCGCTCCCGCGAAACGCGGCCGAGCCCCAGGAGCCGTCGGGCTGCTGCACGGCCTCGAGCCAGTCGAGCCCGCGGCGGATCGAGGCCGCAACCTCGGCGCCGGTCGCCGTGGCCACACCGTCGGCCGCATTCGCCACGCAGGCCAGCACGAGCCAGAGGCAAGCGAAGTCGGGAATCCAGCGGCGGTTCATCATGGCTTCGATCGCTTTTGCTCGAGGAGCAGCCGATAGTAGGCGTCGATGGCCCGCCGATGCGAGGGAAATGTCGCGGCGTCGGCTGCGCGGGGCCGCAGCGGCAGTGACTGCCGGGGCACGAGCGACCAGATTCGCTCGATGCCGTCGGCGCCAGGTGCGAGGTCGCCGGCCTGCGGCGCTTCGGCAGGAGCGCCGCCGCCGGGGCCGGTGGCCGCTGCAGCGGAGGGCTTTGCTTGGGATGCCACCCCTGGCTCCGAGAGGGCTGCGACTTCGGGCGCAGAAGCCGACGCCACGGCGCGGTCGAGCTGCGCGAGCCGGTCGATGAGCGCACTCGACTCGGGATCGGGCGGCGCTCGCTCATGGCCAGGCGCGGACGGCGGCTCCACGAGCGCGTCGCCGCCCGGGTCTGCAATCGGGATTCCAAGAAGGCGGGCCGCGTCGGCGAGCCGATCCGCGAGCTGGCTCGCGGCCTCTGCCGCCGCCGCCAGCCGATGATCGCGGATCGCGGCCGAGACGCTCGCCTGCGCGGAATCGACGTCCGCGGCCAGCTCCGCCATGGCCTTGCCCAGCGCGGTGGCATCGCCGGTTGCCGCCGCCGCGGCGATCACGTTGGCAGCCGATGACGCGGCCGCCATCAAGTCGTCGTGCAGTGTCGCCGCCTCGGCGACGGCCAGGCGGCGCCGCGGTGGCACATCGATGGCGGCGAGTCCGGGGGCGTCGGCGAACCAGCCGGCGAGGGAATTGGCGAGCCGGCGCTCGATGCCCGCCAGGGCGGCGATCCGCTCAGCCGCCTGCCCCGCCTCGGAGAGCGGGTCGAATGCCGGTCGAACCGTGGCGGGGGACGAATCGGCGGCGGGAGTTTCCTTCGTGGCGATTGCCTGCGTGGTGACCGCGTTGGGACGGGGGACAGCGATCGCAAGCAGCGCGAGGGCGGAGACGGCGGCCGCCGCGAAGCCGAGGTGCTGCGCGGCGCCCTCGATCGGCGTCGCGCCGATGCGCTCGGCGGCATCGGCTGCCTGCGAGATCGCAAGTGCCTTGAGTGTCGTCGAGCCATCGCTTTCGGACGTGGTGTCGTCCAAAAAGCCGATCGCTCGCGAGATCCGCTCGCCGAGTTCCGGCTGTGCCCGCTCGGCCGCCAGCGCGAGCGAAAGTCGCGTGGGCCAAGAGGCAACCGCGCGGCGCACAAAACACCAGGCGGCAAGCGCGGCCGCCGCCAGCACGGTGCAGGCGATGAGACGTGCATCGACGCGGCCGCCGGTGACGCGGTCAGCCACGAGCGCGATCGCCCAGACACATGCGGCCACGCAGCCGATCCGGCCGACGACGCCCAGGCCGTGGACCAGGCGAGCCGTCGCCACCCGACGGTCGATCGCCATTCTCAATCGTTCGGCGGATGGAGCCGCGATGCTCGTCATGGCATTCCTCGTCGGGCGCGGGCAGACCATTCGATCGCGCAGGCGGCCACGAACGCGAGCAGGAGCAGGCTCGTCGCGATCGGGCCGTGACGCCAGTCCCGGTTCGCCGCGCGCGCGGCCGTGACCCGGGCCATCCGCGCGGGGAGCGAGCCGATCGAGTCGAGCGCGATACAATCGCCGCCACTCGCCACCGCCGCCGCCTCGAAGGCCGCGGGCATGGCGGGCAGCCCTGGCCGCTCGGGCTCCGGCGGCAGCACCAGAAAATCCGTGGTGGCATTTGGCCGTGTCGGCGCGGCGGCATCCCGCGACGCAGGCGGGCCGCGCAGCGCGATGCTGTGCCACCCCGGGGCGAGATGCTCGAGCCAGACCGCTCCCGATGATGCATCGGCGCGCTCCCGCTGGCCATCGGGCCGCGTGTGTTCGAGCTGCCAGCCGGCGAGATCGAAGGTCGGCGGCGTCGGCGCGATGTCGACCCGCACCGGACGAGCGGTGGTGGGCCGCGACGGCTCGAGCGCGAGCATGGCGGGGGTATGCCGCGCGAGGATACGGCCTTCGGCGAGCCGCGTGAGCGCGTGGCGCCAGAATGCGGCATGGTCGATCGCTCGCGGGGCAGAATCGGCTGGCCCGCGCAGCCGCCAGGTGGTGAACAGGCTGCCGAGGATCGCGCCCGCGCCGCGTCGATCGAGGATGAGAGCCGGCGCCGGTGCGGCGTTTTCGGAGTTCGTGATCGCCACAACGCGGGCCGTCGGGGCGAGCCTGACGCCGTCGGCGATCGTCCATACGTCAACTTCAGCAGGCGTCACCGCGGGTACCGCGGGAAGCGAACCGGGGCGCCAGGCCGCCTGCGACGCGGCCGGCAGCCATTGGAACCGGCCGACGCGGGGGCCATGCAGCGCGGCGGTGGCAGCGGGCGACGCGGGCAACCACTCATCGAGCGGCGACGCGGATCGGGCGGCCTCGCGCCAACGTTCGCCGGGCAGCCACGCCACGCCGATCCCGTCGCGGTGCACGGCATCGAGCAGGCCGGCCACGGAATCGCCCGATAGGTCGTCGCCGTGGATGTCGCCGAGCACGACCACGTCGAACCTGCCCCATTCGGCCGCAGTCTGCGGCAGTGGCGCTGCGAGCCGCAGCGGCTTCTCCTCGCCCCGAGACCGGCTGCGGCCGTCGAGCAGGCACGACTCGACGCGAAACCGTTTGTCGGACGCGAGCAGGTGCTCGAGAAACCGAAACTCGAACCGCGGTGCGGCATCGATGACGAGCACCGACACCGGCTCGTCGACGACGAGGGTGGTGCCCGCCATGCCTCCATCGGCGGCATCTGCGACGCGCGGGCCGTCGGGCCTGACGATGAGCGTCTGCATGCCGGTCTGCGTTGGCTTCCATGCTACGAGGCCGGAGTATCCGTGGGCCGTCGCGCCGCCGCCGGTGCGGTCGGCGCGAATCGGCTGCAGGATTCCGCTGGCCTGCGGATGGCCATCGCGACCTGCGAGGACGATCGGCAATGGCCCGGCCGGCGACGGCCCCTCCGCCTCGATCGCGACTTGCACCTCCTCGTCGCGCCATGCCACCCGCGGCAAGTCGGCGGCGACGAGCGTGAACGACGCATCCGCCGGCCCGCCATCCGCGCCCGGGCCGCCCACGGGAATGGCAAAGAGCGGGATGCCGCGGTCGGAGGCGATGCGGGCGGCGTGCTCCCAGGTCGCGCCCGACGTGATCATGCCGTCGCTGGCGATCGCGATCCCGGCATACCGCGCGGGGGCGCGAAGCAGCAGTTCCTCAATGGCATCGCCGATCCGGCTGGCATCCGGCCCGACGGCCACCGCCTCGATCGGCGTGGCCCCGGCACGGCGCGGCTCGAGCGGAGAGAGGTCGCGGGCGGCCTTGAAGGACGCGATCGGCGCCGCGGCAAACGCGCGGCTCGTCTCGCGGCCGCGATCGATCGCCGCGCTGATGGCCGCGAGCCGCGTCATCCGCCCCCCCGGGGCGGAGGCTGCCTCCACGTCTTCCGTCGCCATGCTCGGCGAGACATCGATCACCAGCGCAATCTCTCGACGCCCCTGTTCGCCGTCGGTTCGCGGCGTGTCGCCCGCGCCCGCGAACATCGCGCCGAGCGCGGCCACGAGGGCGGCACGGGCCGGCCATCCGATCCACGCGAACGATCGATTGGGCGCCGCGTGGAGTCGTCGGCGGGCGAGCAGCCACGAGAGCAGCGGATCGAGGAGGGCCAGCACCAGCGCGGCGCCGAGGAGCACCCGCGCCGGCGGCAGCCGGCGGCGCAGGGAATCCAGCAGGGCCAAGGGGCCACCCGCGACAGGCGTTCGCGGCATGCCGGCGGAAGCCGCCGTGGCGCCAGGTTCGACGAGCCGCGAGACGAGCCGGTCCACCAGCGGCACGAACACCGGCCAGGCCGCGAGATCGCTCCAGTCATCCGCCGCCTGCCCGCCGACGCCGAGCGAAAGTGGCAGGGCCGACAGGCAGAGTCGGCCAACTCCCACGCGGGCTTCGACGACGAGCGGCCTTCCCTCCGGCACCGTCCGAGCGAGCACCGTCACCGGAGCCGCATCGCGCGGATGCATCACGAGGTCGGCGAACGACGACACGCTCGGGCCGGGCAGCGTGACGAGTGCATCGACATCGGGCTCGACGCCCGGAAAATCGGCGAGCGCCGGCGCGACGGCGATGCGTTGGCCGGCGCCGGCGGAGACGCCTGCGATCCTCAGGCCGGCGAGCCCTTCGAGCCAATCGGAGAGCCACTTTTCCGCCGGCCCCCCGGCCGTGTCGGGGCCCACGAGGACGAGCACTGCCGCACCGCGCTCGAGCGCCCGCGCGAGCCCGTCGGCCGCCGCGCCGGTCGGCACGATGCCGTCGGGCAGGATCACGAGCGTGCCGGCTTGGACGACCGAGGCGGCCGAAAGCCGCGAGCCCGCGAGTGTCTCGACCGCCGGTGGCGGTGCGGTCTTCGAATCAGCGGCGGTGCGGAGGGCTTCGACCGCGAGCCGCACCGCTCCGCCGCTCGATCCCATGACCGCATCGCCCGGCTCGATGAAGACGATCCGCCGCGGGCCCGCGCTGGCAACAGCGGCCTCGGCCGATCGGAGGGGATCGGCCGGCGCGGCCACAAATGGCCGCGCCGCGGCGGCGACGGCGAGCAGGATCATCGCCGCCCGCAGCAGGAGAAGCGGTGTCGAAAAACCCTCCCGCGACAGGCCGGCCCGCCTGGCGGCGCTCGCCACGATGTCGATCGGCGCCCAGCGCACCGGACGCGCGCGGGCGAAGGCGAGGCGGGCGATGACGAAGGGCAAGGCCACCGCCGGCAGCCACCCGAGCATCCACGGCCAATCCAAGCCCAGGGCGATCACGATGCCCGAGGTCGTCATGGTCAACCACCCCGCGGCGTCGCGTGGAGCAGCCGCGCGATGATTGCATCGGGCGTGACACCATCGCTGTCGGCCTCGAACGTCGTCACGAGCCGATGCCGCAGCACGGCGGGGGCCGCCCGCTCCACGTCGCGAATCTCGGCGCAGGGCCGGCCGTCGAGCGCGGCATGCGCCTTCGCCGCCAGCAGCAGAAACTGGCTGGCCCTCGGGCCGGCACCATAGCGCACGAGCGAGTCGAGCCAGGCGGGCGCTTCCGGCGCACGAGGCCGCGTGGCCCGGGCGAGCCCCACGGCCCGCCGCATCACATGCTCGGCGACGGGCATGCTCCGCACGAGCCGCGCGGCCTCGGCGAGCGCCACGCGGTCGATCACCGGCTCGATCGGGGCGACCGCGGGGCCGGTCGTGCGACGGACGATCTCGAGCTCGTCGTCAGCACTGGGATAATCGACCCGGATCAGGAACATGAACCGGTCGAGCTGCCCTTCCGGCAATGGATACGTGCCCTCCTGCTCGATCGGGTTGCGGGTGGCGAGCACGAAGAAGGGGGCGGGGAGCGGATGGCAAACACCGCCGACCGTCACCTGCCCCTCCTGCATCGCCTCGAGCACGGCCGACTGCGTCTTCGGCGGCGCCCGGTTGATCTCGTCGGCCAGGAGCACGTTCTTGAAGATCGGCCCGGGGAGAAACCGTGGCCGCCGGCCGCCGGCGCGATCCTCTTCGAGCACGTCCGTGCCGATGATGTCGGCCGGCATGAGGTCGGGTGTGAACTGGATGCGGCCGAAGTCGAGCGCGAGCGACTGCGCGAGCGACTTCACGATCAGCGTCTTGGCGAGGCCCGGCACACCCTCGAGAAGGCAGTGCCCGCCGCAGACGATCGCGGCGAGCAGGTCGCCGAGGACGTCGGTTTGGCCCACGATCACCGGCTCGAGCGCCGCGAGGAAACCCGCCTTGAGCCTGCCGGTTGCCGCGAGAGCCGCGGCGTCGTCGGCCCGGTCTGCGTGCGCGGTGCGCTGGATCGAGGTGCTCACGGTCGTACTCCCGTCGGTGTGGACTGGATCCGGCGGCCGTCGCGGTCGAACGTCGCGACGATCCCGGCGCGGGTGTCGACGCCGACACGCCCGCCTTCGAGCCGGGCCATGCGCTGGCGCGGCGCGCGGTCGATACCATCGGCCGCGATGGCCGATCCGAGCGGCCTCGTCCAGATGACGTGGCCGTCGCGCAGGTCGTAGGCCGCAAGGTGCAGCCAGTCGGCCGGCTCGCGGCTGCGGACGACGCAGTAGACCTGCCCGGCATCGGCCGCCGGCGGTCCGTCGAACACCGTGGGCCGCGGTGGGCCGCCGTCGTGGGCGACGGCCGGCGGCGGGGCGATCCACGCGAGCCGCCCCTCGGCCGCGGGCGAGAGGTCGAGGCAGACGAGCGCCGCCGCATCGTCGTCATCGGTGGCGGAGATGCCGTCGAGGATCGCGATCGCGCGGGCGGCACTCGAGCAGGCGGCGCGTGGCGACGGGGGGGCGGCGGTGGCTTTGCGGAAACGGGCCCCAGAGACGCCCCGCGGAAAAAGCAGACTGTCTTTCTGCTGTGAGGAGTCTTTCCACGCAGCGCCGCCGTCGGCGAGTCGCACGGCGTGGAGGCCGTTGCCCGCGTTCCACACGATCAGATCCCCGACGCGGATCGGCTCGACGTGTTTCTCTTGGATGCCGGCGATGGCGCGGAAGCGGGCGGCGTCGTCCACGGCCTGGCTTGCGGCCAGAGACGAGGCCAAGCCCACGCATGCCACCAGGAGGGCTCCCAGGAGACGGCAAGGTCCGATTGGAGGATTTGTGCGGGAGCGGTGGGCCGATCGCGGCATGAATGAACCCGCCAAGGAGGCCGGATTTCCGGCAGGAAGAACGCTTTTGAAGTATAAGTCGGGGAGGAATTCCGCGGAAACCGCCTGAGCATTTCCATGCCCCGAACGCAGGACGAAGACCTCTTCCAAAGCTCGACGATGACGTTCGGCGAGCACCTCGAGGAACTGCGCGTCTGCCTGATCCGCGGCGCCTTGGGCCTTGCGTTGGGCGTGCTGGCGGGGTTCTTCGTGGCACAGCCCGTCGTGCACCTGATCGAACAGCCCCTTCGCCGGGCGCTGGGCGACTACTACACGAAGCGGTCGATCGAGACATTCGACGCCTGGCAGCCGCGCACCGCCGGCGGCGCCCCCCTGCCCTACTCTCGCGAGGAGGTGATCGACGCCGTCGAGCGGCACGGGCTCTCGTTCGAACTCCGCGAGGTGCATCCCGACCGGCTGCCCCGCGTCGTGTCGCCGGCGGCGGCACCCGAGCGCGGCGAACCCGACGCCGCGGGCACGCCGGCCGTGTTCGACCCCGCCGCCCTCGCCCCCATCCTCCTCTGGCAGCCGCTCGCGAAGGATGCCCGCGTGAGCATCACCACGCTCTCGGCCCAGGAGGCCTTCGGCATCTACGTGAAGGCGGCGCTCCTCGTCGGCGTCGTCCTCGCGAGCCCCTGGATCTTCTACCAGCTCTGGACGTTCGTGGCGGCGGGCCTCTATCCGCACGAGAAGCGGTGGGTGCGGCTCTTCCTGCCGGTAAGCATCGGCCTCTTTCTCGCCGGCGTGTCGCTCGCCTTCTTTTTCGTCTTCGACTTCGTGCTCGACTACCTGCTGCAATTCAACCAGTGGCTGGGGCTCGACCCCGACCCGCGCATCAGCGAGTGGCTTTCGTTCGTGTTGATCCTGCCGATCGGCTTCGGCCTCGGCTTTCAATTGCCGCTGGTGATGCTCTTCCTCGAGCGGATCGGGATCTTCGACGTCGCCACGTATGCCTCGCAATGGCGGATCGCGGTGCTCGTGATCTTCGTCGTGTCGGCCGTGCTCACGCCGGCCGATCCCTACAGCCTGCTCTTCCTGGCGATCCCGCTCTGCCTGCTCTACTTCGGCGGCCTGGCCATCTGCCGCTGGCTGCCGCCGGCCGGCAGTTCACCGCGCCACGAACGCGAGCCAGTAAAACACTGAGCCGGTGATCGCGGTGAGCACGAGGTCGAGTGCGGCGAGCCGTGCCATCATCATGTGACGCCGACTGTGGGCGGAGGGTGCGGGCGGCGTGGGGAATCGCTTCGCCGCCTCCCAGAGCACCCAGACCAGGAGCACGAGCGACGAGACGGCGAAGATGAGATGAATGCCGAGCGCCGTGAGCACGCCGGCCGGCCACCAGGGGCTCGCCGCCGCCCGGAGTTTCCAATCGCTCACGAGCCGCACGTCGATCTCGAAGACGACGATCGCCGCCAAGAGCGCCGCGGCGATGATCCACTGCAGCCGCTTGTGGGCCGCGAAGTTGCGCCGGTTGCGAACGAGGTGGATGCTCCAGGCGAGCAGCGGCAGCACCGCGAACAGGCCGACGAGGACCACGTCCATGCCGAGCGACGCGCGGGTGCCCAGAAACCCGTCGATGCCGCCCGGTGCCGGCGCGGCCGTGGAGGCGGCTTCAGAATTCAACGGAGTCCTTTCGGTTCGGTGCGGAATCGGCAACAAGTAGACCGCTTCCTCCGGAAGCGGATCCCGAAGCGGTCCATCGCGGTATCACGCCGGCTCGCGGGCGGCAGAAGTTCTACGTCCGCCGTTCCGACGTCGGAATGGCGCGTCGCGGTGGCCCTCGCGGACTCGGTCCAAATGCTCCGCGAGCTTCCGCCGACCCGCTCGCCTACCCGTTCCGAGTTGGCAAGCCCTTGATTCGGCAACGTGTGAGGCGAACGGAAAGTGTACCGTGAGCTCGGCCGAGGCTTCGCCCTCTTCCTGGGTGGTGGCCGATTTGCAGCCGCCTTGGCCGCACTGCTACGATCGCGCCGCCGCGGGCCGAGTGGCGAAACTGGCAGACGCACGGGACTTAAAATCCCGGGGAGAGAGATCTCCGTGCGGGTTCAAGTCCCGCCTCGGCCAGTGCTTCGAGCTTCCGCCGCCCCGCTCGCCTCTGGTGTTGCTGACGGAAGCCCGCAGCGCGAGCAAGGTCCATCCGGCCTCCACTCCCACCAACGACACTCCCACCCGCCCCGGGAAAAGCCCCCCAACTCTCCTCGCTCGCGCGTCGGGCTTCCGTAGCGCAGCGAACGTCCGCCGAGAGGATGACCAGCTCCGGAAGCCCGCAGCGCGAGCAAGGTCCATCCGCCCTCCACTCCCACCAGCGACGCTCCCACCCGCCCCGCGAAAAGCCCCCCAACTCTCCTCGCTCGCGCGTCGGGCTTCCGTAGCGCAGCGAACGTCCGCCGAGAGGATGACCAGCTCCGGAAGCCCGCAGCGCGAGCAAGGTCCATCCGCCCTCCACTCCCACC
>JBIIOM010000200.1:0-4950 GCA_044336925.1 Pirellulales bacterium | reverse complement strand
TGCGGAGCAAGCGGTCTACTCCGGTGTAGGCTTGTGTCATGCCGCTGCCCCTCGTCACCTGCATCGCCGCGATCGTCGCCGCGGGCTGTGCCGCCCTGGCCGCTTGGCGGGTGCGTGGCTCGACGGGGGTGCCCGCCGCATGGTGGGCGGTGGCGGCCTGCCTGGCGCTGGCACTCGACGCGGGCAGCCGCGTGGGCGCCCCTTCCGATCCCGCCGCGGCAGCGCGGATGCGGCTCGTCGTGGCGGCGCTCGCCGTCTGTCCGGCGATGTCGCTTCTCGGCGCCAAGCGTCCGCAGCATGGCGTGTGGCAGCTGATCGTGGCGTCGCTGGCCGTCGTGATCGCGATGCCCGCTCTTTCCGCCTGGCTCGTGCGGCCGGGCAGCCTGCCCGATGTCCACCTGCTCGGCCGCGGTTTTCTTGCCCTGCTCGCGGCCGTCGGCTGGATGAACTTTCTCGCCACGCGGAATGGCCCCGCGGCGACGCTCGTGACCGCCGGCCAATTGGCGGTGATCCGGCCCTTCCTGCCCGGCATCGCCACCGACCGGGCGCTGCCGCAGGATTCGCTCGACTGTTTCGGGGCCTGCCTGATCGCCGCCGGAGCGGTGCTGGCTGTGGCGTGGCCGCTTGTGCGCGGTCGCGGTGCGTCGGCTGCTCGCGCGGCCGATGCCGTGAGCCAGGCGATCGACCCGCCGTTTCTCGCGCTGCGCGAGACGCTCGGCGCCGCCTGGGCGCTGCGGATCGCCGAGCGCTTCGACACGGTCGCCGCCGCCCGCGGCTGGCCCTGCCGGCTCGGGTTTCGTGGCGCCAAAGTCGGCGGCGACCCGGCCGATGCCTCGTGGCACCGCGACGCGCTGCGGGCCTTCAAGGCGCTCATGCACCGGTTCGTCGACGATGGCTGGCTCGCCCGG
This sequence comes from Pirellulales bacterium, assembly GCA_044336925.1. Taxonomy (GTDB): domain Bacteria; phylum Planctomycetota; class Planctomycetia; order Pirellulales; family UBA1268; genus RGVT01. Next base: position 4,042 of record JBIIOM010000200.1, on the reverse strand, counting down.
CACGGCTGGGAGCAGGATCCCAAGTAGACCGCTTCGTCCAAAGTAGACCGCTTCGTCCAAAGTAGACCGCTTCGTCCCGAAGCGGATCCCCGGAAGATCCGCTTGCGGAGCAAGCGGTCTACCAAGGGAGATTGAGGGTCTTGCTGGTTGGAACGACGTGTCGTTCGCGATCGCGTCGAGAATCTTCCGTTCGATGCAGGCCCGTCAGTGGCCCCCGCGTGAGGAGGGCGGTAGACTTGCGGGCTGTTGAAGCAGCATTCTCCGCCCCCTTTTCCCTTTGAGGAGCCCCCCATGGCCGATGAATCGAAGTCGCAGCGTGCCGCCGCCCCCGAACAAATGCAGGTGCCGGTCGATGAATCCCACATCGTCGCCCACTATGCCAACTTCTGCCGCGTGACCGGCACCCCCGAGGAACTGATCGTCGACTTCGGCCTCAACAAGCAGGTCGCCGGCACCTCGCCCGAGACGATCCAGCTCACGCAGCGGATCATCGTGAATTTCTTCACCGCCAAGCGGCTCGCCTACGCCCTCGGCATGGCGGTGCAGCGCCACGAGCAGGCCTTCGGCATGCTCGAGACCGACGTGCAGAAGCGGGTGGTCCACCAGCAGCAGGCCAAGGCCTGACCAGACGAGCCGGCCTCGCCCGGCCTTGAAGACATCGCCCCATGAGCACGGCTGACGAACAGGCGATCGAAGACGCACGGCAGCAGATCCGTGCGCTCGTCGACGAGATCGAGATCCTCTCCCGCAGCAACCTGGCGGAGGCGGATTTCTTTCGTGGCCTGCTCGACCGCGTGATCGAGGCGATGGGGGCCGTGGCGGGGCTCGTTTGGCTCATCGGTGAACAGGGGCGGGTCGAGCCCGTCTGCCATGCGGGCATGCCGGGCACCGGCCTGACCGACGAGAAGGAATCGCAGGAGGCCCACGGCCGGCTCGTGCAGACCCTGATCGGGAATCCGACGGGGCTGGTCGTGCCGCCGCGGGCCGGCCTGACCGGGCCCGACGGCAAGCCGGCGGCCGACAATCCCACCGACCTGCTCGTCGTCTCTTCGCCGATCGACCGGGCGGGCAATCGTGCCGGATTGATCGAGGTCTTTCACCACCCGAACGCCCCCGACGTGGAGCGGGGGTATCTCAAGTTTCTCGAGCAGGTGTCGGCGGTGGCCGGCGGCTATCTCGAGCGGCGGCAGCTCGTCACGCTCGACTCGCAGCAGACGGCCCTCGCGCAGGTCGATCGGTTCAGCCGGGCGGTGCACGAGTCGCTCGACCCGATTGCCACGGCGTTCGTGCTGGCCAACGAGGCCCGGCGGATCATCGGTTGCGATCGGGTGAGCGTGCTCGTGAAGCGGCGGCGAAAGCTGCGGCTCGAGGCGGTGAGCGGCCAGGAATCGATCGAGCGGCGGGCCACGGCCGTGCAGGCGATCGAAGCGATCGTCCGCGTGGTGGCGAAGGCGGGCGACCCGCTCTGGCACCCCGATCCGGCGAAGGAACTCCCGCCGCAGATCGAGGAGGAGCTCGAGCACTACATCGACGAATCGCATGCCACGGCGCTGGCGATCATCCCGCTCGAGAAGCCGCGGCCCACGGCGGTGGTGAAGCCGGGAGGCGTGGATGCGGTGGCCGTGGCGAAGGCGGAGGCGGCGCCGAAGCAGGTTCCCGAGCCGATCGGCGCGATCGTCGCGGAATGGTTTTCGTCGAGCACGTTCGACGGGGGCAAGCGGGCCCGCGTGGAGCTCGTCGCGGAGCATGGACGGGTGGCGCTTTCCAACTCGCTCGTCCACACGGGACTGCCGTTCTACGGCGTCTTGAATCTGCTCGACAAATCGAAGGTGCTCACCACCGCCCGCAACCTGCCGCGCACCGTGCTCGCGGCGCTCGCGACGCTCGCCGGCATCCTTGCGCTGATTTTTATTCCGGCCGACCTGCGGCTCGAGGGGAAGGGCTCGCTCGAGCCGGTCCACCGCCGCGACGTCTTCGCGGAGATCCAGGGCGTGGTCGAGCGGCTCGAGCCCGGTCTCGAGCACGGCGCCGAGGTGAAGGAGGGGCAGCTTCTGGCCACGCTCCGCAACACCGACCTGGAGGTGGCCCTCACCGACGTGCTCGGACGCAAGGCGTCGAGTGAGGAGCAGCTCGTGGCCACCCGCCGCGGCCTGCTCGAAGACAGCAAGATCTCGGCCGACGAGAAGACGCGGATGGCCGGCCGGGCCGCCCAGCTCCAGCGGGAGATCGAAAGCCTCGAGGAGCAGCGGAAGCTCTACGAGACGAAGAAGAAGGATCTGCTCGTGCGCAGCCCGATCGACGGCGTGATCGTGACCTGGCAGGTTCGCGATCGGCTGATCCTCAGGCCGGTGGAGCAGGGGCAGGTGCTCATGAGCGTGGCCGACAAGACCGGCCCCTGGGAGCTCGAGGTCCACATGCCCGACGACCGCCTCGGCCACATCAACCGCGCCGCCTTGGCCGCGAAGCAGGCCGGCCGCGAGCTCGAAGTGGATTACATCCTCGCCACCGATCCCGGCACGCGGCACCGGGGCACCGTGAAGGAGATCCACGAGCAGGCCGAGGTTCGCGGTGAGCAGGGCAATACCGTGCTTGTGCGGGTCACGATCGATCCCAGCCGCCACGAGAAGGAAGAGCTCGGCGCGGGGGCGAGCGTCACGGCGCGGATCAACTGCGGCAAGCGGCCGCTCGGCTATGTCTGGTTCCACGACGTTCTTTCGTTCATCCAATCGCAGATCCTCTTCCGGCTCTGGTGAGGCCCCCATGCCCGCGCGACTTCTGCTTCTCGCTTCGCTTGTGATCTCCTGTCCGCTCGTCGCCTGTGCCGATGCTCCGGCCGCGAAAGAGCCCGTGCTCGAGCGGTGCCTCGTCTCGCTCGTGGAGGAGGCGAAGGTGCCGGCCCGCGAGCCGGGCGTGCTCGTGGAGCTCACGGTTCGCGAGGGAGCCACGGTCCGCCGCGGCGACGTGATCGCGAAGATCGACGACGACCAGCCGCAGATGGAGAAGCGGAAGGCGAAGGCCGAGCACGACCAGGCGGTCGCGAAGGCGGAGAGCGACGTCGACGTGCGGTATTCCGTGGCGGCCGAGCAGGTGGCGGAGGCCGAGCACAAGAAGGCCCTCGAATCGCATGCCAAGGTGCCCGGCAGCGTCACGGAAGTCGAGCGGGCCCGGCTGATGCTCAACGAGCGCAAGAGCGAGCTGCAGATCGAGCAGGCCGAGCTCGAGCGGCGGATGGCAGCGCTCGCGGCCGCGTCGAAGGGGGTGGAGCTCGAGGCGGCCGAAAACGCGATCGAGCGGCGGCTGATCAAGAGCCCGCTCGACGGCGTGGTGGTACAGATCTTCCCGCACCAGGGGGAATGGATGCAGCCGGGCGACCCGCTGGCCCGCGTCGTCCGCGCCGACAAGCTCCGCGTGGAGGGCTACGTCGATTCGAGCCGGTTCGGTCCCGAGGAGGTTCGCGATCGGCCGGTGACGGTGGAGGTGACGCTCGCCGACGACCGCAAGGAAACATTCGCGGGCCGGATCGTGTTCACGAGCCCGCTGGTGGAAAGCGGCGGCGATTACCGCGTGTTTGCCGAGGTGGAAAACCGCCAGGCATCGGGCTCCGGCCAATGGCTCCTGCGCGCCGGCCAGACCGCCCGCATGACGATTCACTCCTCACAACCGCCCAAGTAGGGTAGCCTTCAGGCTGCCAGGTCTCCCCAGTAGGGCGGCCTTCAGGCTGCCCCCCCGCCTCATGTCCACCGCCGCCGACGCCTTCCGTTCGAGCACCACCCGGCCGGTGAGTCTCAAGCGGCGGGGCGATCTTGTCACCAACCGGCAGGTCTATCAGGGGCAGGCCTGGTGGGTGGTGAAAGACCCGATCTCGCTGCATTACTTCCGGTTTCGCCCCGAGGAGTATTGGCTGCTCGACATGCTCGACGGCACGAAGAGCCTGGAAGTGCTCAAGGAGCAGTTCGAGGCGAAGTTTCCGCCGCGGCGGATCACGGTGGAGGAGCTTTCGCGATTCGTGGCCACGCTCCACCGCTCCGGGCTCGTGATCGGC
>JBIIOM010000035.1:0-16203 GCA_044336925.1 Pirellulales bacterium | reverse complement strand
CGCCGATGTGTTCCGCCGTGATCCACACGCTCGCGATCCCCGCGCAGGTCATGCTGCCGGAGCCGCCGCTATTGCCGATCGTGTAGCCCCAGGAGCCGTCGCCGTTGGCGGCCGACACCCAGTATTGATGGGCCAGTCGCCAGACGCGTGCGTCCACTGAAACGCCGGCGCGGTTGGCCTCGTGGAGGCCGAGCAATGCGAACTGGGAGTTGGAGTTGTCGCCGGTGCCCTTCGCCTTGCCGTATGACCACGAGCCGGCCGCGGGGCCGTTGGTCACCTGCGTGGCTTCGAGCCATTGGACGTTGCGCTCGAGGATCGGCCGGTCGATGTCGGGGGCGAGCATCGCCAGGGCCATCGTCTGCAGCGACACCGAGTAGGTCTCTTCCGGCTTCTGCTGCCGGAGCCACTCGAGGCTCTTGCGCAGGGACGGATGCTCGGCCTCGACGCCGGCGTTGGCCAGCGCCAACATGACGAGCGCCGTGGCGCCCACCCGGGTGTCTTGCGTGCGCATCCCGCATTCCCAGGTGCCGTTGGGCTTCTGCTCGCGGAGCAGCCAGTCGCGGGCCTTTTCGATCGCCCGCTGGATCTTCTCGGGGGAGAGCGGCGGCTCGTCGGCGGCGATTCGGGCCGGCCGCCCAATGAAAATGGCCGCCACGAGGGCCGTCAACGCGATGAACCGACCGCTCGCACGCACTGCCCGCCTCGCGACAGGGAATCGAACCAAATCCTTCAGGCCAGCGACCTGAAACCGGCGGCTCGGCAGACGCCGCCGCGACCTTGGCGATTCTAACGCTTTTTCGTCCGTGGCAGCGGGGGTCCTCGTGAATCCGCGTCGGCAGGTGGCGGCGTTTGCCGCTTCGTGGGCCGCGGCGGATACTTGAGGGGTTGCCAGCCCACCAAGGAAGGATCGCCCCTTGTCCACCGCTCCCCGCCCCAAGACGCTCGACGACATCCTGCAGGAGTTCGCGCAGCACCGCAAGCTCATGCAGGAGGAGCTCCAAAAGGTGATCGTCGGCCAAAACGAAGTCATCGAGCAGCTCTTCGCGGCGATCTTCACCCGTGGCCACTGCCTCCTCGAGGGCGTGCCGGGCCTCGCCAAGACGCTCATGGTGTCGACGCTCGCGCGGATCCTCGACGTGGGCTTCAAGCGGGTGCAGTTCACCCCCGACCTGATGCCCTCCGACATCACCGGCACCAACGTGCTCGAGGAAGACGAGTCGGGCCGCCGCAGCTTCCGGTTCGTCGAGGGGCCGATCTTCACCAACATCCTGCTCGCCGACGAGATCAATCGCACCCCGCCCAAGACGCAGGCGGCGCTCCTGCAGGCGATGCAGGAGCGGGAGGTGTCGGTGGGGCAGGAGACCTATCAGCTTCCCGACCCGTTCTTCACGATCGCCACGCAAAACCCGATCGAGCAGGAAGGCACCTATCCGCTCCCGGAGGCCCAGCTCGACCGCTTCATGTTCAACATCAAGGTGGGCTACCCCACGGCGACCGAGGAGGAGCAGATCCTTCTGGCCACCACGCGGGCCGAGAAGCCCGAGGTGAGGAAGGTGCTCTCCGGGCGGGCGATCGTGAACATCCAGAAGCTCGTCGGCAGCGTGGCCGTGAGCGAATACATCGTGAAATACGTGTCGCGGCTCGTGCGGGCCACGCGGCCCAAGGATGCGGAGGCCCCCGCCTACGTGAAGGAACTCGTCGACTGGGGCGCCGGCCCGCGGGCCGGGCAGTTTTTGATCCAGGGGGGCAAGGCCATGGCCGCGATGGACGGCCGGTTCAGCGTCTCGATCGACGACATCCGCCGGATCGCCGTGCCGGTGCTCCGCCACCGCATCGCCACCAATTTCCAGGCGCAGGCCGACGGCCTGACGAGCGAGTCGATCGTCGAGCGTCTCGTCCGCGAGATTCCGGAGCCCGAGATCCCCAAGCTCGTGAAGTGAGCGCAGAAGGGGAGGCACCACGGTGAGAGCCGTCGAGGAATACCTGAAGCCGGAGGTCGTGCGGCAGATTGCCCGGCTCGACCTGCGGGCGCAGTTCATCGTGCGCGGCTTCCTGCAGGGGCTGCACGCCAGCCCCTACCAGGGATTCTCCGTGGAGTTCAGCGAGCACCGCAAGTATGCGGCCGGCGACGACCCGAAAGACATCGACTGGCTCGTCTACGCCAAGACCGACAAGCACTACGTCAAGAAGTTCGAGGCGGAGACCAACATCACGGGCTACCTCGTGATCGACACGAGCGGCTCGATGGCCTACACCTACCGCCAGGAGCTCACCAAGCTCGACTATTCGATCTCGCTCGCGGCCGCCCTCTGCTGGCTCATGATCCACCAGCAGGATCCCTGCGGCCTGATGACGTTCGACGACAAGCTCCACGCCAGCCTGCCGGCCCGGTCGCGGCGGTCGCAGATCGCGCAGGTGCTCTCGGTGCTCGCGAAGGTGAAGCCCACGGGCCGCACCGACGCCGCCCGCAGCCTCGTGCAGGTGGCGGCCATGCTGCGGCACCGTTCGCTCGTCATGATCTTCAGCGACCTCCTGGCCGACCCCGAGCCGATCCGCGAGTCGCTGCTGCGGCTGCGGCATCGCGGCCACGACGTCATCCTCTTCCACGTGCTCGACGAGGCCGAGGTGAAATTTCCCTTCGAGGGCATGGTCGAATTCACGGAACCCGAGTCGGCCGATCGGCTCGTCGTCGATGCCAACGCCGCCCGCCGCCAGTACGTGGCCGGCGTGGAATCATTCCGCGACGACTACCGCCGCTTCTGCTTCCACTCGGGCATCGATTACGTGCCGCTCGACACGAGCATGCAGTTCGACCGCGCGCTGATGGGCTATCTCGTCAGCCGCCGCAACAGATTTTGAAAAAGGTGTCAGGACTCTTTTTCCCCTATCTTCCTTCCAGTTGTGCCGAGAGACGAGCCACGGGGGAAAAGAGTCCTGACACCTTTTTCCCGTACACTTCCATCATGGGCCTCACGTTTCTCACCCCGATGCTGCTTGGCGGCGCGGCGCTCGTCGTCGTGCCACTCGTGCTGCACCTCATCATGCGGCGGAAGCCCGTGAAGCGGGAGTTTCCGGCGCTGCGGTTCCTGAAGGCGCGGGCGACGGCCAACCGGCGCCGGTTGCGGCTCAATCACCTCCTGCTGCTCTTGTTGCGGATGGCGGCCCTTTCGCTCCTCGCCCTGGCCCTCGCGCGGCCGACCTTGCGCGGGGCCGGGTGGCTCGCCGATGGCGAGGGGCCGGTGGCGGCGGTCTTCGTCTTCGACAACGCGCCGCGAATGCTGCTCCGCGAGGCCAACCGCACTCGGCTGGAGCAGGCCGCGGCGATGGCGAAGGTGCTCTTCGACAAACTGCCCCCGACGAGCAAGGTGGCCGTGCTCGACACCTCCGGCAACGCGGCCGCGTTTTCGCCCACGATCGCCGCCGCCGCCACGCGGGTCGATCGGCTCGCCGCCGCCACGCCCGTCGTGTCGCTCGCCGGCGCGATGCGGGAAGGCCTGCGGCTGCTCGAAACCTCCGGGCTCGCGCGGCACGAGATGTATGTCTTCACCGACTGCTCGCGCGGGGCCTGGGAGGGCGCGTCGCCGCTCGAGGTGACGGCATCCCATCCCGACGCGAGCGTGCTCTACGTCGACGTGGGAGCGCGAGGGGCGACGAACTTCTCGCTCGATGCGGTCGATCTCGCGAGCGATCTGGTGGCGGCCGGCACGCCGCTTGCGCTCTCCGTGGCGGCCAGCCGCACCGGCCCCGACGCCACCCGCGCCGTGGCGGTGGAGATCCTCGCCGCCGACGGCCACTACGCGCGGCGGGCGGTCAAGCCGGTGGCCTGGAAGCAGGGCAGCCCCGTTGAGGTGGCCTTCGAGGTGGCCGGGCTCGAGCCCGGCGTGCGGCAGGGCCGCGTGGTCATCGACGGCTCCGACGATCTCGAGGCGGACGACGTGCGGTATTTCACGGTGCAGGTCGGGGCGCCTGCCCGCGTGCTCGTGGCGGCGCCCGCGCCGGCCGAGCGAACGGCCTTCCTGGTGTCGCAGGCGATCGCCCCGGTGGCGCTCCGCAAGGCGGGCAAGGCACGCTTCGATCCCGCCGTGATCGACGTCGAGCGGCTCGATGGCACGCCGTGGGATGGTGTGAAGGGGATCGTGCTGGTCGATCCGCCGTCGCTGCCGGCAGCCAGCTGGGAACAGCTCGCGCAGTGGGTGGCCTCGGGGGGCGGACTCGTCGTCTGGCTCGGGCCCCGCGCGGGCGATGCGGCGAGGTTCAATGCACCGGCGGCCGAGAAGCTGCTGGGCGGTCGGATCAAGCGGGTGTGGCGGAGCCCCGACGGCGGCAACTTTCTCGCGCCCGAGTCGCTCGATCACCCGATCCTCGCTCCCTTTCGACGTGTGGGCGACGCCGTGCCCTGGCAGGACTTTCCGGTGCAGCGGCATTGGGAGTTCGAGACGGTGGAGGATGCCGCGGCCGCCGATGGGGGCGCGGCGGGCGCGATCGCCGTGGCGGCCTACCGCAACGGGCTGCCCGCGATTCTCGAACATCGGTTCGGCGCCGGCACCGTCATCACGGTGACGACCCCCGTTTCGCAGTCGGCGAACGACCCCGACGCCTGGAACACGCTGGCCACGGGCTTCGAGCCCTGGCCGTTCGTGATGCTCGCCAATGAGACGCTCCTGCACGCGATCGATACGGCCGACGACCGCAACGTCATCGCCGGCCGGCCGGCGGTGCTGCACATGGAGCGGCGCGATCTGCCCGCGGCGTTCGTCCGCACGCCGGCCGGCGACGACTTTCCGGCGGCGGTCGACCCAAGGCGGGGCACGATCACGGTCACGGCCACCCAGGTGCCGGGCAACTACGCGATCCGCTCGGGCGGTGAGGCCGCGGGGCTGGCGAAGGGGTTTAGCGCCAACCTCGATGCCGCCGCCACCGACACGGCTCGGCTCGGCAATGACTCGCTGGCGGCGATCTTCGGTGCGGAGCACAGGCTCGCCCGCTCCGAGCGTGAGCTCGTCCGCGACGTCAACCTGGAGCGGATCGGCGCGGAGCTCTTCGGCTGGCTGATCATCCTGGCAGCGGTGGCGATGGCCGGTGATTGGATCATGGCCAACCGGTTTTACGCGCCGCGCGAGGCCGAGGTGGAGACCGCGCCCGCCGCGCTCGCGGAGACGCCCGCATGATCGCCGCGAGCCTGCTGCACGACACGGCGCTGAACCTCGACCCGGTGGGATCGTGGTGGTTTCTGGGGATCGTCACGCTGGCGCTGGCCGCCGTGCTCTTCGCGGTCGCCCCCGATGCCTCGCGGCTCACGGCCACGGGCCGGCTCGTGCTCGTGCTCCTCAGGCTGGGCGCGTTTCTCGCGCTCGTGGCCTGCATGCTGCGGCCGACGATCGTCTCCAGCCGCAAGGCGCGGCAGCACGGCAGCGTGCTCGTGTTGGCCGACGCCTCGGAGAGCATGAGCATCGCCGACGGCCCCAATGGCCGCACGCGCTGGCAGGAATTGTCTGCGGCGCTGTCCGCGGCGCGGCCGGCGGCCGCGTCGCTCGTGGCGGATGGCGACTTCGACATCACCGTCTGGCGGTTCGATCGCGAGGCCCGCGCCGTAGCCGTCACCCCCGACGATCCGTTGAAACTCGGCGACTGGCAGGACGAGCCTTCGGCCGACGAGACCGCGATCGGCGCCGCGATCGACGACGCCGTGCGATCGGCCGCCGGAAAGCACCTCGCGGGAATCATCGTGCTCAGCGACGGCGCCCAGCATGCCTACCCGCCGCGCGACCAGCCGCCGCAGTCGGCGGCCCGCAAGGTCGGGGATGCCGGGGTGCCGCTCTGGAGCGTCACGTTCGGCCAGCAGCGCGGCACCGGGCAGGGCCGCGACGCGGCGGTGTCGAATCTCGCGGTCGGCGAGACCGTCTATCGCGGCAACGCCCTCGAGGTGGCCGGCCGCGTGCGGCTCGACGGTCTCGCCGATCGCGACGTGGTCGTGAAGCTCCTCGCCGAGAACGACGCCGGCGCGATGCAGGAGGTGGCCCGCACCAGCGTGAAGGGGCAGCCCGACTCGGTGGAGGAGCCCGTGCGGCTGGCCTGGACGCCGAACGGCCAGCTCGGCGAGCGGAAGGTTTCGCTCGTGGTGGAGCCGCAGGAAGGGGAGGCGGTCGTGACCAACAACGAGCTCGCGACGTTCGTCGACGTGGTCGATGGCGGCCTGCGCGTGCTTTACATGGAGGGGGCGTTGCGGGTGGAGCAGCGGTTTTTGCGGCGCGTTCTCGCCGCGAGCCCCGACATGCAGGTGGACTTCCAGTGGATCGACTCGACCCGCCGCGACCGCTGGCCCGTCGATCTCGGCCGCCTGGCGACGGGCAACTACAACGTCTTCCTGATCGGCGACCTCGATGCCGCGGCGGTCAGGCCGCAGGATCTTCAGACGATCCTCGGCCGCGTGAAGGCCGGCGCCGGAATCGGACTGCTCGGCGGCTTTCATGCCTTCGAGGCGGGCGGCTGGGGAAGTTCGGCACTCGCGCCGCTCCTTCCCTTCGAGCCCGACCGTCTCGCGCGGCAGGCCTTCGACCAGCCCGTGCGGGAGAGCCTCCACATTCCCGGTCCGCTGCAGATGCTTCCGGAGTGGCATTTCGGCAGCGTGTCGATTCTGCGGCTCGGCAAAACCGATCAGGAGACGCTCGCGGCCTGGCGGGCGATGCCACCGCTCGAGGGCGCCAACGACCTCGGCCGGCTCACGCCCACCGCCAAGCCGCTGGCGGTCACGGACGACGGCCGGCCGCTCCTGGTGGCCCGCGAGTTTGGCGAGGGCCGCGTGCTCGCCTTCGCGGCCGACTCGACCTGGCGCTGGGCGATGCAGGGCGCCGGCGAGCAACACCGACGGTTTTGGCGGCAGCTCGTCCTCTGGCTCGCGCGGAAGGACGACCAGGAAGGTGACTCGCTCTGGGTGCGTCTCGCGCAGCGTCGCCTCTCGCCGGGCGGTTCGCTCGTGTTCGACACGGGCGTGATGAAGGCCGACGGCACGCCCGTGAACGACATCGCCATCGAGGCCGTGGCGATTTCCCCGTCTGGCAAGCCGCGGGCGGTGCGGGTGCCGCGCAAGGGGGACGCCTTCGCCGGTGCCGTCGTCGGATTCGACGAGCCAGGTGACTGGAAGCTCGTGCTCCGCGCGGCGCGGGATGGCCAGGCGAAGCAGCTCGAGCGGGCAGCCCGCTTCACCGTCTTTCGGCAGGATCTCGAGCTGGCCAACCCGCGGGCCAATCCGCTGCTCATGCGGCAGCTCGCGGAGGCCACCGGCGGCGGCGTGCGGTCGCCGGAGGAGCTCGCCGACATCTTCGACGAGATCGGTGGCAAGCCGGCGGCCTTCGAGACGCTCGAGCAGTGGTCCTACACGCCGTGGGACAAGTGGCCGATGTTCCTGCTGATGGCGGGCTGCCTCTGCGTCGAGTGGACGCTGCGAAAACGCTGGGGCCTCGTGTAGGACAGGCCTCAGCCTGTCACGTAGACCGCTTCGTCCCGAAGCGGATCGCAGGCCTCCCGCATTGGTTCGCCGGCGGCAGAAGTCTCCTTCGCGCTGCAATTTCTCCGCGGTCGACCTGCGGAGCTGAGGACCTCGGCGGGTCGAAATTGCATACGCTCGTCGAGCTTCCGCCGACCGGCTCCTCAGCATCCGGGAGGATCCGCTTCGGGACGAAGCGGTCTACCGGGGACGAAGCGGTCTCCGTGGGAACAAACGGCCTTTTTCCTCCCCCGAATCCGCCTTTGTTCGGCCCCCCCGCTTTGCTATCTTTCCCCGCCCGTCATCTCGACGGACATTCATCCGCCGACATGGAGGTCGGACGTGCGCAAGCGGCGACCGATACGCGACAAACTGCTCCTCGGTGGGCTGCTCGTGGGCATCCTCGTGGCCACGCTGTCGGCGAGCAGTTTCCTCGGCATCTATTCCTATCGCCGGCTCGTGCGGGCCCTGAGCTGTCGCGCCGCCGAGTTGCCGCTGGCCAGCGAGCTCGACGACTGCGTGGGCGACCTGCGGCTGGCGCACGCGCGGGCGCTCGCCGGCGACCTCAAGGAATTTCACGGCGTGGGGGTGGCCTCGCGGTTCGATGCGATCCGCGGGCCGACGGGCCGACGGCTCGGCGGACGCCGGGTCGCGGGAGGCTCCTTCGCCGACCAGGTCGAGAAGACCTCGTGGGCGCTCGATCGCTACTGCGTGGAACTGGCCGCCGACGAGCTCGACGACATGCCGTTCGGCGACCGCAGCCGGGAGCGCGATACCGCCCGCGACATCGCGGCCTGCCTGGAGACGATCCGCTCGATCGCCGAGCCCCGCGGCGCGGCCTTTCTGGAGCCGGCCGACGATTCCGTGCCCGATCAGCGGCGGAAGCTGCTCGAGATCGAGCCGCATCTGGAGCGGCTGGCCGCGCTCTGCGCCGAGCTGCCCACGTTTCTGCAGGAGCGGCTGCACGACCTCTCCCACGAGGTGCGGATCGGCTACCGCACGCTCATCGTCACCACCTGGGCGTCGGCCTTGGCGGCGGCGGTGCTGCTGGCGGCGCTCGGCGTGCTCACCTACCGCTGGGTGTTTCGGCCGCTGCGGCTGCTCGGCCACGGCTCGCGTCGGGTGGCGAAGGGTGATTTCGGCTTCCGCATCCGGCTCGACACCCGCGACGAGATGGCCGAACTCGCCGCCGCCCTCAACGACATGACGCAGCGGTTCGAGGACATCCGCGACGATCTCGACCGGCAGGTGCAGCTCCGCACCCGCGAGGTGATCCGCAACGAGCAACTCGCCAGCGTGGGCTTTTTGGCCGCCGGCGTGGCCCACGAGATCAACAACCCGCTCGCGTCGATCGCCATGTGCGCCGAATCGCTCGAGAGCCGGATCGCAGCGCTGCCGGCCGACCATGCCGACGCGAAGGTCACACGGCGGTATCTCGAGCTGATCCAAAACGAGGCCTTCCGTTGCAAGGGCATCACCGAAAAGCTGCTCGACTTCTCCCGGCTCGGCGAGGTGCGGCGGCAGGCGACCGCGATCGGCGGTCTGGTGGCCGACGTGGCCGACATGCTGCGGCACGTGGGCCGCTTCTCCGGCAAGTCGATCGAGATCGCGGAGGGGCCCGACGTGCTCGTGATGGTCAACCCGCAGGAGATCAAGCAGGTGGTGCTCAACCTGCTCGTCAACGCGCTCGATTGCGTCGGAGACGGCGGGCATGTGCAGGTGGCCGTGAAGCGTTCGGGCGCGGAGGCCCTGCTCACGTTCACCGACAATGGCTGCGGCATGACCGCGGAGGTGCTCGAGCACCTCTTCGAGCCGTTCTTCACGCGGCGCAAGACGGGGCAGGGCACCGGGCTGGGCCTCTCGATCGTGCACCGGATCGTCGCCGACCATGGCGGCCGCATCGAGGCCCACAGCGACGGCCCCGGAACGGGCGCCACGTTCCGCGTGACGCTGCCGGTGGCCGAGATCACCACGGAGACGGCTGGGCCGCGGGCCGCATCGCAGCCACCGGTCGCCCGACAAGACAAGGAGGTGGATCATCACGACCAGCAAGCAGCCTAGGCCGATGCGAATCCTGTTCGCCGACGACGAGACCTCGATCCAGGAGTTGATGCGCATCGAGCTGCCCCGGCTCGGGCACGAGGCCACCGTCTGCCCCGACGGCCGCGTGGCGCTCGCCGCGCTCGACCGCACCGCCTACGACTGCGTGATCGTCGATCTCGACATGCCCGGCGTCGGCGGGCTCGAGGTGATCGCACGCGTGCGCGAGATCGCGCCCGACACCGAAGCCGTCATCATCACCGGCAAGTCGTCGCTCGAGAGCGCCGTCACGGCCGTGCGACAGGGGGTCTTCGATTATCTCACCAAGCCCTGCAAGCTCGCCGACATCCAGGCGGTGCTCGAGCGGGTGCGCAAGAAGCGGGAGCTGACGGCGCGGCTGCGGGCGCTCGAGGGCCGCGTGCGCCGCGCCGAAGGGGCGACCCAGCTCGTCGGCGGCTCATCCGGCCTCGAGCGCGTGAAGCAGCTCGTGGCGCGCATTGCCGCCAGCGATTCCAACGTGCTCATCCGCGGCGAGACGGGCACCGGCAAGGAGCTCGTGGCGCGGGCGATCCACGAGGGGAGCCCGCGATCGGGCGGGCCGCTGGTGGCGGTCAATTGCGGCGCGCTGCCGGAGCATCTCGTGGAGAGCGAGCTGTTCGGCCACCGCAAGGGCGCCTTCACCGGCGCCGACGAGCACCGCGCGGGGCTCTTCGAGGTGGCCGACGGCGGGACGCTCTTTCTCGACGAGATCGGCGAACTGCCGAAGGCACTGCAGCCGCGGCTCCTGCGGGCGCTCGAGAGCGGCGAGATTCGCCGCGTCGGTGACAGCCATCCGATCACGGTGGATGTGCGGGTGGTCTGCGCCACCCACCGCGCGCTCGAAGAGATGGCCGCCGCCGGCGCGTTTCGCGAAGACCTGCTCTTTCGGATCAACACGTTCGAGGTGGTGATCCCGCCGCTTCGCGAGCGGCTCGAAGATCTGCCGGCGCTCGTGCGGCATTTCGTCCGCAAGGCCCGGCCGCATGCGCCGCCCGACGCCGTCGTGGCGGAGCCCGAGGTCTTCCAGGTCTTGGAGGCCCACCAGTGGCCCGGCAATATCCGTGAGCTCGCCAACGTGATCGAGCACGCGCTCGTGCTCTGCGACGAACTGCCGCTCACGGTGTCGCACCTGCCGGCCCGCCTCGGCGCCGCGAAACTGCGGCCGGCCGATCCGCCAAAGCCGATCGTCGCTGCCGCGGTCGCGCCGGCCGTGGCCGCAACGCCCGGGGCCAGAAGGCCGGTGAGCCTCCGCGAGATCGAAATGCAGGCCATCCTCGAGGGTCTCGAGCGGAATCACGGCAACAAGGCCCGCACCGCCGAGGAACTCGGGATCAGCCTGAAGACGCTCTACAACAAACTGCACCAGCTTCAGGACGGCGCCGTCGAACGAACCGCGTGAACGTAGACCGCTTGCTCCCGTAGACCGCTTGCTCCGCAAGCGGATCCCATAATCCGCTTCGGGACGAAGCGGTCTACTTTACAGGCGGTCCACTTTGGCAGGCTGAAGCCTACCCTACGTTTTGCGGACGACGCCGACCAAGACGCCGAGAACGCGGGCGTTTTTCACGTAGATCGGCTTCATCGAAGGATTGGCCGGCTGCAGCCGGATGCGGTCGCGCTCCGGGAACCATTGCTTGAGCGTTGCCTCGCCGTCTTCCGTCTGGGCGACGACGATGTCGCCCGAGTGGGCCGACTGCTTCTTCTGAATGACCACCCAGTCGCCATCGGCGATCTGGGCATCGATCATCGAATCGCCCATCACCTTCAGCACGAAGTGGTTGTCGCGGTTGAAGAGCTCTTCGAAATCGATCCGCTCCTTCTGCTCCTCGGCGGCCCGCAGCGTGCCGGCGGCCACCCAGCCGGCCAAGGGCAGGCCGCGAAGGTGAGCCGGCTCGGTCACGAGCTCGATCGCCCGGGACATGTTTTTGCCGCGGGTGATCAGCCCCTTGCGTTCGAGGGCCTTCAGGTGGCAGACCACACCGTTGGGCGAGCGAATCTTGAAGGCATGGCCGATCTCACGGACCGTCGGGCCAAACCCGCGGGAGTGGATCTTGTCGCGGATGAACGCATAAATCTCGAGCTGTCGCTCCGTGGGGGCGTCGCTGCCCTCGCTTTCGGCGATCGTTGTGGCCGGAAGCAGCGTGTTGAGTGCCGAATGGCTGCCCCGCAGTGGCCCCGCCTTGGCTCGTCGGCCGGGGCCACGCGCCGCGCGGGCAGGCTTCTTTCGGAGGGCAGTTTTTGCGGTCACCTTGGCATTGATGGCTTTGGGCATTTTTGTCGGCTGGGCCGCTCGCGGGGTGTGGAAGGGAAATGTCGTCTGGACGCCAGTATCTTACTATACGGCCGTTCAATGGCAAGCCCGCTTTCTTTTTGAGGAGAATTTCTGCTTGCCGAATTCGGCCCGGCCCCCGCCGCGGCTACACTACGGACGTCGCTGACTCGGTGATTGTCGGCACCAACGGAGATTTTTCCAGCCCATGTTGTGCAGCCCCTCTGTGCGGTTTTCCACACGGTTTTCCCCGATCCTATCGCTGGCGGCAGTCGTTCTGATCGCGGCCCATGGTGGCGCTGAGCCCGCGGCCGTGGCGGAAAAGCCGGCGGCCGCCAAGCCGGCGAAGAAGAAGACGACGGCGGTGATCGCCCACCTGACGCTCGCCGGAAAACTCCCGGACGGCGTGGGGCAGGGGGGGCTGCTGGCCGACGTCTCGCCCCATCTGCATCGGATCGTGGAGCGGCTCGACAAGGCCGCCGAGGATAGCCGCGTAAAGGGGGTCTTGCTGTCGATCGAATCGCCGGACATCGGCCGGGCAAGGGCCGAGGAACTGCGGGCCGCGATCGCGCGGGTGCGGAAGGCAGGCAAGCCCGTCGCCGCCCATCTCGTCGGCTCGGCCCCGGTTCACTACCTCGTGGCCCTGGCCTGCGACTCGATCACGATGCCGCCGGCGGCCACGCTCGAGATCACCGGCGTGCGGGCGGAGGTGACCTTCTTCAAGGGCATGCTCGACAAGCTCGGCGTCGAGGCCGAGATTCTTCAGGTGGGCGAATTCAAAGGGGCGGGGGAGCCACTCACGCGCACCTCGATGAGCCCGCAATTGCGGGCGCAATACGAAAGCTTCATCGGCGACCTGTTCGAGCAGCTCGTGGAGCGGGTCGCCGCCGACCGCGGGCTGGAGCCAAAGCGGGTGCGCGAGCTCGTGGACACCGGCGTGTTCACGCCGGAGGCCGCCCGCGAGGCGAAGCTGATCGACGCGGTGGGCTACGAAGACGAGGTGGCCGCCGCCCTCGCCACGAAGGTGAAGCTCGACGATCCGAAGATCGCCCGCGATTACGCCGAGCGCAAGGTCGACAACGATTTCTCCGGCCTCGGCGGCCTCGTGAAGCTCGCCGAACTGCTTTCGGGCCAGGGGAAGCAGGCGCCGACGGGCAAGGAGAAGCAGATCGCGATCGTGCACGTGACCGGCGAGATCAAGGAGGGCAAGGGCACCGACGACCTGCTCGCCGGCGGCTCGGCCGGGAGCGACACCGTGATCGAGGCGATTCGCGATGCCGCGAAAGACGAGCAGGTGGCCGCGATCGTCTTGCGGATCGATTCCCCCGGCGGCTCGGCGCTCGCGAGCGATCTGATCTGGCGGGAGGCGGAGCGGACGAAGAAGCCGGTCGTCGCGAGCCTCTCCGACACCGCCGCCAGCGGCGGCTACTACATCGCCGTGGCCGCCGACAAGATCGTGGCCGCCCCCGGCACGCTCACCGGATCGATCGGCGTGGTGGGGGGCAAGATCGCCGTCGGCGGCGCGCTCGAGCGCTATGGCGTGCACACCGACGTCGTCAGCAAGGGGCGCAACGCCGGCTGGCTTTCGATGCAAACGCCCTTCACCGCCGGCGAGCGGGAGGCTTTCATGGGCACGATGAAAGACGTCTACCGCCTCTTCACGTCGAAGGTCGCCAAGGGGCGCAAGCTCGACGTGGAAAAGATGCCCGAGCTCGCCGAGGGCCGCGTCTATACCGGACGCATGGCGAAGGAAGCCGGCCTCGTGGATCGGCTCGGCACGCTCGAAGACGCGATCGACGAGGCGAAGGCGTTGGCGGGCATCAAGGAGGACGAAGAGGTGGAGCGGGTGCTGCTCCCCGAGCCGCGCGGGCTGTTCGACGACCTCTTCGGCATGAAAGGCCTGCCGGCAACGCCGACGGCCGAGGCGATCGTGCTGGCCGGGCTCGCCAAGGCTCCCGGCATGAACGCGATCGCCGCGTCGACGCAGGCCCTTTTGCAGTTGGCGTCGGGCCGGCCGCTGATGATGCTGCCCGCGCGGGTCAACATCCGCTGACCGGTAGGATAGGCTTCAGCCTGTCTCCGAGCAGGCTTCAGCCTGTCTCCGAGCAGGCTTCAGCCTGTCTGGTAGACCGCTTGCTCCGCAAGCGGGTCTGGATCCGCTTGCGGAGCAAGCGGTCTCCTTTGCAGGGCGGGCGGCAGGCTGAAGCGGTCTGGTTGGCAGGCTGAAGCGGTCTGGTTGGCAGGCTGAAGCGGTCTGGTTGGCAGGCTGAAGCCTACCCTACCAGGCGAAGTGGGCGAAGGCCTTGTTCGCGTCGGCCATGCGGTGCACGTTGTCGCGCTTGGTGACCGCTGCGCCTTCGCGCTTGTAGGCGGCGATGATTTCCTCGGCGAGCTTCTCGTGCGTGGCACGGCCCTTCTTCTCGCGAACGGCCTGCAGCATCCAGCGGATGCCGAGCGACTGCTGACGGTTGCGGTTGACCTGCATCGGCACCTGGTAAGCGGCACCGCCGACGCGCTTCGAACGCACTTCGACGGAAGGCTTCACATTGTCGAGCGCCCGGTTGAACACCTCGATCGGCTCGGCGTCGGTCACCTTCTGGGCGACGATTTCCATCGCCTTGTAGAAGACCTGCTGGGCGACGCTCTTCTTGCCGTCGACCATGAGGCAGTTGATGAACTTGCTGGCGAGGAGCGACCCAAAACGGGGGTCGGGGATGAGCTGCTCGCGGCTGGAGGTGATCTTTCCCATGGCTTCGTTGTCTGAGGACTAACCCTTCCTAAACTAACCCTTCTTGGCACCGTAGAGACTGCGCGACTGCTTGCGGCCCTGCACACCGAGCGTGTCGAGCGCACCGCGGACAATGTGGTAGCGAACGCCGGGGAGATCGCGGACACGACCGCCGCGGACGAGCACGATCGAGTGCTCCTGCAGGTTGTGACCTTCGCCCGGGATGTAGACCGTGACTTCCTTCTGATTCGAGAGCCGCACACGAGCGATTTTCCGGAGGGCCGAGTTCGGCTTCTTCGGCGTCATCGTGCGGACCTGCAGGCACACACCGCGCTTCTGCGGGCAGCGGTCGAGCACCGGCGACTTGGAAAACTTCCGCTTCGGGCGACGGCGGCTGCGGACAAGCTGGCTAATCGTGGGCATACCGAGGAATTCGTTGGGGAACGGGACGTTCACCGCCAAAGATGGCGGGAGCCCCAAAGAGTAGCCGAAAGCCGAGGCCAACAAAAGCGGGGTGCAAAACCCGCGGTCAGGACGCAGGCCGGTGAAAAATCTCGCCGCGGCCGCCGGTGAGCAGGTCGCCGTGCCATTGCTGCCAGATTCCGGCGAAGAAGCCGCCGCAGTCGAGGCCCGCAGGCTCGAAACCGAGCCGCCGGAGCCGCCCGGCCAGCAGCTGCAGAAACGTGGGCGCCCAGGCCGATCCGCGGCGAAAAGTCGGGGGCACCGCGGGCACCGCCCCCCCCGCGACGAGCGATCCGCGCCGCATGCCCATGCCCGATCGCCTGCCGACGTCGCCGGCCACGAGCACCGTGCCCGCCCGCATTTCGAAGGCGGCCGCCTCGCCGCAGCCACCGCCGATCGCCAGGATCCCGCGGCGCATCCTCGCCCCGGCCAGGCAGCCGGCATCGCCGCCGATGATCACGATGCCGCCGCGCATGCCGTTCTCGCAGCCGGGGAGCGCCGCGGCGGCGTTGTCGCCGGCGCGGCCGCCGACGCGCACCGTGCCGTCGGTCATGCCCGCAGCGAGCCAGTCGCCGGCGTCGGCCGACACCGCGAGCAGCCCGCCCGACATGCCCTCGCCGGCGTGGCGGCCCACGGGGCCGTCGACCACGATCTCGCCCTCGGTCATCCCCGCGCCGAGCCGATGCACCCGGGAAAAGTCGCCGCGGCATTCGATGCGCCCATCCGCGCAGCTGCCGCGCACGCGGAAGAGGTCGCCGAGGACCGCGGGCCGGCTGTCGGCCCGGACGACGAGCCGCGCGACGTCGGCGGCGGAGTGATCGGCCAGACGGTCGGGCGAAAGGCCGTCGAGCTCGATCGACAGGCAGTCGTGGGGGACGGGTTCGATGACGAGTGGCATGGCGGCACGAAAGCGGGTGGGCCGCGGCGAAGTGTGCTCACCGCGGCCCACACAGCATATCGGGATGAACGACAGACCGCTTCAAGTAGACCGCTTCCGATAAGTAGACCGCTTCCGATAAGTAGACCGCTTCCTCCGGAAGCGGATCCGGAGGGGATCCGCTTGTGGAACAAGCGGTCTACCTTGGAACAAGCGGTCTACCTTGGAACAAGCGGTCTACCTTGGAACAAGCGGTCTACGGGTTGCCTACGTCAGCACGGGCACCTTCCGCGAGGCGGCCGAGG
>JBIIOM010000199.1:0-4957 GCA_044336925.1 Pirellulales bacterium | reverse complement strand
CGAGTCTTCGAGGGCCACCGCGAGGATCCTTCTGCCGCCCGCGAGCCGGCGCGATCCCTCGAGGCTCAGCGCCGCCGGGGGGGCGGTGGAAATCTCGGCATCGGAGACGAGGATACGTCAACTCGCCTCGATTCCCACCGACCCCCCCGGCTCGTCTGTCGGAACGGGGCCGTGGTCTCATCCTCGGTGACCGGGCGAGGCTCGCGGGTCGGCGGAAGCGTGACGAGCATTTGGACCGAGTCTTCGAGGGCCACCGCGAGGATCCGAAGGAGTCGCGCAGCGACCACCTTCTGCCGCCCGCGAGCCTCGTCGCACCGAGCGCGGAGGTCTGTCCTTCTTGCTAGCAGAGGGCGTGCTAGCACTTGATCTTGGGGTTCGGGCGCGATCCGACCACAAAATCAGAAAAATGCTTGCCTTGCGTCGGTTCATCGGTACCTTCGCCCGCGGATGGCCGGCATGGATGCCGGTTCGATACGCATCAGGGAGGATTTTCATGGCTGCCAAGCCGCTCATCGGAATCAACACCGACTACCGTTCGACTCGCAAGGAGCATGCCGCGCTCTCGTTCGTGGCCGCCGGCTACTACGACGGCATCACCGCCTCCGGCGGCATTCCGGTGATCCTCCCCCCGCTCGCCGACGAAGAAGACGTCGTGCGGCTGCTCGACCTGCTCGATGGCGTGGTGCTGGTGGGCGGCGCCGATCTTGATCCCCGTCGCGACGGCTACATGCCCCACCCGGCCGTGCGGCCGATGGACGCCCGCCGCGAGGACTTCGACCGCATGCTCGCCAAGCACATCTGCGCCCGCCAGATGCCCGTCCTGGCGATCGGCGCCGGCATGCAGCTGCTCAACATCACCGAAGGGGGCACGCTCTTCCTGCACATCCCCGAAGACCTGCCGAAGGCGATCCCCCACAAGGATCCGATCGACCAGTCCCACCGCCATGCCCTGCTCGTCGAGAGGGGCTCGGCGATGGAGCGGGTGTATGGCGACGGCGAAATCCGCGTCAACAGCATGCACCACATGGCGATCGACGACGTGGCGTCGAGCTTCAAGGTGACGGCCCGTGCGCCGGACGGCGTGATCGAGGCGATCGAGAGCGCGGTGGAGGGCTGGACGGCGATCGGCACGCAGTTCCACCCCGAAGCCGAAAACGCCTCGGCGCTCGACGTGAAGATCTTCGAGGAATTCGTGATGGGCATCACGGGCGAAGTGCCCGAGATGCGACTGGTCGCCTAGCAGGCATGTACCATCCGAGCATCGCCGGCTCAGGGACGGCAGAAGTCTCCTCGCAAAGAAACTTTCTCCGCTGACGACCTACGGAGCTTCATTCCCCAGAAGGTCGAAAGTTCCTAACGCTCGTCGAGCTTCAGCCGATCCCTGAGCCTACGTCTATGGTGCTTTGAAAACTGCTGTGGGTTGAGTGATTGATGGAGGCGAGCGGGTCGGCGAAAGCTTGACGAGCGTGTGGCCGCCGCGGCCGCAGCGAGGAAACTTTTGCCGCCCGTGAGCCGGCGCGTAGGATCCAGCGCCGCCTCAGGCTGGATGCCTGATGTTGTAGATCTCCACCGAGGGCCCGTCGGTCGCACCATGCGGCCGGCGGGCCTTCGTTTTGACCACGCCGAGGCATTCCGCGCGGCAGGCATCGGCGAAGCCGGCGGCACGCGTGCGGCAGGGATCGGCCACGAGGGCGAGGCCTGCGGGCGCGAGCGTGCGGGCGATCACGGCCGCGAGCGCGGCGGAGTGGTGCGGCTCGTAGAGGACGTCGGCGGCGACCACGAGATCGAAGCGGCCGAGGTCGGGCGGAATGGTGCGCCAGTCGAGCACGCGGGCGTCAATCTGCTCGAGGCCGTTTCTCATGGCGTTGTATCGCACGCCCTCGAGCGCCGGCTCCTCGTAGTCGGTGGCGGTCACGGCGAACCCCGAGCGGGCTGCGACGAGCGTTGGCAGGCCGAGGCCGCAGCCGAGTTCGAGGAGCGTGCGTCCGTGGCCGTCGAGCGTGGCGATCTCCTCGGCCAGCACGATCGCCGACTCCCAGACGTCGGCCCAGTAGGGGATCCGTTCGTCGGCTTCGAAGGCGGCAAGATCGATGAGGGCCTCCATGTCGGGCGGCCGCCAGATGCCGATGGGCTTGCCTCGGATCTCCAGTCGGCGCTCCACCGGGCAAAACCGCTCGAATCCCATCCGCCTTCTCCTGATTGCTCTGCCGCCCGCACGGACTGTGTAACCGGCAGGGTCGGCCGGCGTGGGCAGCCGATCAGTCGGCACGATACCATGTGGCACGATGTTCCCGCTGCCGCTCCACCCCGAGGCCCGTGCCGGTCGATACGACGCCCAGGGGAGGAAACTGCGCCGATGCCGCACCGCGAGGAATGGCCCGCCAACACGGGCGAGTGGTCGGCTTTGCTTTCGGGCCGTCACGGCGCGCCCGGCAGGCTGCTCGGTCCGCGGGCCGTCTCGCGGGATCAGGCCCGTGGCACGCTCACGCAGCACGTCCGCGCCTTTCTCCCCGAGGCGCGGCGAGCGTGGGTCGTTTACGACGATGCCTCCGGCCTGCGGGCGAGCCGTCCGATGCGCCGCACCCATCAGGCCGGCATCTACGAGGCGGTCGTCGAGGCGCCGATGCGATTCGACGGCGCCGCTCCCTACACCATCCGTGTTGAATCCGCGACCGGCGGCCGCCGCGACCACCACGATCCCTACGCGTTTTCAACCATGCTGACCGACTACGATCTCCACCTGTTGGGGGAAGGCCGCCACTGGCGGAGTTACGAAAAGCTCGGCGCACAACTCCATGCGATCGATGGCGTCGCGGGCGTCAACTTCGCCGTCTGGGCCCCGAATGCCGACGCCGTGAGCGTGGTCGGCGATTTCAACGGCTGGGATGGACGCGTGCACCAGATGCACAAGCGGGGTCCGGCGGGCATCTGGGAGCTCTTCATTCCGGGCGTGCACGCCGGCGACAACTACAAGTATCGACTGCATCATCACGGCACCCACTCCGATCGGTCGGATCCCTACGGATTCGGCGCCGAGGTGCCGCCGCGGACCGCCTCCCGAGTGGTCGATCTACAGGCCTACCAGTGGCGCGACGGCGACTGGATGGCGCACCGCGCCGCTCGCAACAGCCTCTCGGCGCCGCTCAACGTCTACGAGTTGCACCTCGGCAGTTGGCGGCGGCCGGGCGACGCCCCGACTCGCTGGCTCTCCTACGCCGAACTCGAGCGGGAACTCGTTCCCTACTGCGTGGAGATGGGATTCACCCACGTCGAGTTCCTGCCCCCCACGGAACACCCGCTCTCGGCGAGCTGGGGCTACCAGACGATCGGCATGTTCGCGGCCACGAGCCGGTTTGGCTCGCCACAGGAGCTGATGTCGCTCATCGACGCGCTCCACCGCGCCGGCGTCGGCGTGATCATCGACTGGGTGCCGGCCCACTTCCCGAAAGACGGGCACGGCCTGCGTCGCTTCGACGGCACCGCGCTCTACGAGCACGAGGATCCGCGGAAGGGGGAGCACCCCGACTGGGGCACGCTCATCTACAACTACGGCCGCAACGAGGTGGCCAACTTCCTGGTCTCGAGCGCCCTTTTCTGGCTCGACCGCTACCACGTCGACGGCCTGCGGGTCGATGCCGTGGCATCGATGCTCTATCTCGATTACAGCCGCAAGGAGGGCGAGTGGACCCCGAACTGCTTCGGCGGACGCGAAAACCTCGAGGCGATCGAGCTGATCAAGCAGTTCAACATCCAGGTGCACCACCATCATCCCGGCGTGCTCACGATCGCCGAGGAATCGACCGCCTGGCCCGGCGTCTCGCGGCCGACGTACGTGGGCGGCCTCGGCTTCAGCCTCAAGTGGAACATGGGGTGGATGAACGACACGCTGCGATACATGCGGCACGATCCCATCCACCGCAAATACCACCACGACGAGCTCACGTTCAGCCTCATCTACGCCTTCCACGAAAACTTCGTGCTGCCCTTCTCGCACGACGAGGTCGTGCACGGCAAGGGCTCGCTTCTCGACCAGATGCCGGGCGACATCTGGCAGAAGTTCGCCAACCTGCGGCTGCTCTACACCTACATGTGGTGCCACCCGGGCAAGAAGCTGCTCTTCATGGGGAGCGAGTTCGGCCAGTGGAACGAATGGAATTTCGACGAAAGCCTGCAGTGGCACCTCTGCGAATACGAGTCGCACCGCGGTCTCTCGAAGGCCGTCGCCGACCTGAACCACCTCGTCCGCCGCGAGCCGGCGCTGCACGAGCTCGACTTCGAGGGCCGCGGCTTCGAGTGGGTCGACTGCCACAACTGGCAGGATAGCGTGCTCGTCTTCATCCGCCGCGGTGCCAACCCCGACGACTTCCTCGTCGTCTGCTGCAACTTCACGCCTGTGCCGCGCTCAGGCTACCGGGTGGGCGTGCCGCAGGCCGGCGTCTACGACGAGATCTTCAACAGCGATTCGACGTTTTACGGCGGCGGCAACGTCGGCAACTCGGTCGGCCTCCACACGCTCGCCGCGCCGCACCACGGCCGCGAGCAGTGCCTCTCGCTCGCGCTGCCGCCCCTGGCCGCCGTCGTGCTCAAGCCTAGGCGGTAGCGCCCCGGCTTCGGGCGACCCGTACCCCGTCGCCGGACGCTCGCGACGCTACGGAAGCCCGACGCGCGAGCGAGGAGAGTTGACGCGTTTCTCGCGGGTCGGGTGGGGGCGCCGTTGCGAGGGGCGGGTGGGGGCGCTGTTGGTTGGAGTGGAGGGCGGATGGACCTTGCTCGCGCTGCGGGCTTCCGTGCGCTGCGGGCTTCCGTAGCTTGGCGGCATACGCCGGCTCGGGGCACGGGTGCTACGGAAGCCCGACGCGCGAGCGAGGAGAGTTGACGCGTTTCTCGCAGGGCGGGTGGGGGTGCCGTTGCGAGGGGCGGGTGGGGCGCCGCTGGTTGGAGTGGAGGGCGGATGGAC
>JBIIOM010000283.1:0-3359 GCA_044336925.1 Pirellulales bacterium | reverse complement strand
CTTGCGGAGCAAGCGGTCTACAGCGGATCTGGATCCGCTTGCGGAGCAAGCGGTCTACCGGAGCAAGCGGTTTACTTCAGCGAGATCGTGCGGGCGAGCGGCTTGAGGATCTGCTCCACCACGCAGGTATCGACCACCTCGCGGGCGATCTGGGCCAGCCGGTCGATCGCCTCCACGTAGGTGGTCTGCGGATCGAGGCTGCCATATTGCCGGGCCGTCACGTAGACGCTCAGCTGTTCCTCGGCAAAATCGCCCGTGCGGACCTGGAAGGCGTTGGTGCGAGTCTCGGTGCTCACCCGCACCTGCACGCGGCAATCCTCGTCGAGCGACACCGTCAGGGACGGTTCGTAATTGATGACCCGCCCCCCGGGCAATTCCGTCACGCGGTCGAGCGCCGAGCCCACGCCGAGGGCCTCCGCCAGGAGCGAGTTGTGGTTGCCTCGGTAGGCGAAATCGAAGCCGAAGAGCAGGTCGAGGGCCTCGCAATCGAGCGGGCTGATCGACAGGAGCGCCGGGGCAAGGTCGAGCACCAGCCGGTGCTGGTCGAGGGCGGACTCGAGCGAAGGTGGATTGACCTGCCCGGAGCAGAGCCGCTTGGACTCCACCGCCGCCCAGCGGTAACGGCCCTGATCCTTGTCTTCCTCGAGCACGAAATCCCGCTTGTCGCGGCAGTAAAACTTCCGCATCGACGGATATTTCTTCTGCACGCACTCGAAGAAGTGGAGGATCGTGTCGCGCTGGCCCGGGAGATCCATCTCCGTGGCCAGATTCATGTTGATGTAGAAATCGTCAGCAAGCGACGCATAGGGCGTCATGCACGGGCACTCCGGGGGGGCTGAACGCGCGAGACAACGAGTATAGGCGTCGATTTTCGCGAGTGTCAAAGAGACTGACGTTTCGCCGCCCACCAGCCCGGGGGGATCTCTGGCGGGCCCTGCCGCCTCTGGAAACAATTGACTGGGAGCGACATACTATCATCCGGTTTTGCGAGCCTGCCCTCGCAGCCCTCCACGATCGGCTCTCTCCGAGCGAGCCCCCGCCCCATGGCCTCTCCGACGGACATCTCCGGCATACCGGAAAACCGCATCTCGGTGCAGAAACGCAGCGATGGCTCGATCGTGGTGCGCATCCAGTCAGCAGGCGACGAGCGCAACCGCCTGCCCGACGCGGTCTTCTCGTTTCGGTGCGGAGACCCGCAATACGACTACTGGCTGCGTCGACTGAAGCAGCAGCCGTAGACCGCTTACAAAGTAGACCGCTTCGTCCCGAAGCGGATCGGGAAACGTAGACCGCTTCGTCCCGAAGCGGATCGGGATCCGCTTGCGGAGCAAGCGGTCTACTTTGCAAGCGGTCTACTCGCGGGAACTGGCGATCAGCGAGATGAACTCGCGATTGCTCTTGAACTTCGCGAGCTGCTTCGTGAGCTGCTCCATCGCGTCGACGTGATGCATGCTCGAGAGCGTCCGCCGCAGCATGTTGCAGGCGTGCAGCGTGTCGGGATCGAGCAGCTTCTCCTCGCGGCGCGTGCCGGATTGCGAGATGTCGATCGCGGGCCAGACGCGGCGGTCGGCGAGCTTCCGATCGAGCACGAGCTCCATGTTGCCGGTGCCCTTGAACTCCTGGAAGATCAGCTCGTCCATGCGGCTGCCCGTGTCGATCAGGGCCGTGGCGACGATCGTCAGCGACCCGCCCTCCTCGAAGACCCGCGCCGTGGCGAAGAGCTTCTTGGGGATATCGAGGGCCTTGATGTCGACGCCGCCGCTCATCGTGCGGCCGGTGTTGCCCACCCACTTGTTGAAGGCCCGTGCCATGCGGGTGATCGAGTCCATCAGGAGGAAGACGTCCTTGCCGGTCTCGGTCATCCGCTTGCAGCGCTCGATCACGAGCTGCGACAGGCGCACGTGGCTTTCGACGTCGCAGTCGAGGCTGCTGGCGAGCACCTCTCCCTTGACCGTCCGCCGCATGTCGGTGACCTCCTCCGGCCGCTCGTCGATGAGGAGCATCACGAGCGACAGTTCCGGATGATTGGTCGAGATCGCCTGCGACACCTGCTGCAGGAGCACCGTCTTGCCGGTGCGCGGCGGAGCGACGATCAGCGCCCGCTGCCCCTTGCCGAGCGGCGTGAGCAGATCCATCACGCGGGTGGTGAGCGGCTGCTGCCCCGTCTCCAGCCGCAGCCAGGTCTCGGGGTTGATCGGCGTGAGCTGGTCGAATGACTTGACGTTGCAGTAGTCGTCGGGATTCATCCCTTCGACTTCCTGGATCTCCTTCAGCCGCGGCCCCTGCTGCCGACGGCCCGGCTGCACGAGCGCCTTGATGTAGACCCCTTCGCGGAGCTTGTAGCGCTCGATCATCGTGCCGGGCACGAAGGGATCGGTCCGCTCGCGGACGTAGTTGGTTTCCGGGCTGCGGAGGAATCCGTAGCCGTTGGGGTGCATCTCGAGCACGCCCTGCCCCGGTTCGAGCGGAATCGGTTCGCCGTTCTCGGTGACCTCGGGCTCCATCTCGGGCGGACGCATGCCTTCGCTATCCATGCCCACGGCACCGGCACCAGCCATCGTGGGTCCGCCGCCACCTCCACCACCGCCGCCGCCACGGCGATACCGCCGCCGCCTACCGCCGTAGCCACCCTGACCCTGCCCTGGTCCCTGGCCGCCAGCGGCAAAACCGCCACCCTGGCCCTGTCCACCGAATCCCCCTCGCCCCCTCGAACGCCTCCGCTTCGACATGGAACAACACACTCTCGCAAAAGGAAACGCTCCTCGCATCCACCCACGGCGGACGAGCGGGGAACGAAAACCGGCTTGGGCCGGAATGAACCGTGACCGAGGCTCCCGAAACCGATTTCGGTGAAACTCAGAAGACCTGCATCCAAGGGGCCTTCGACCTCTCCCACCATGGGAGACATCGCGTGCGCCTGAAAACCGAGGCGACGGCGGCCGTAAAAACCTTCTGAGGGAGCCGAGGCTCAACCTGCGGCCCCACGTCGGGGCCGCCTCTCCAAAGGACCTCTAGAGTATCCGGCAGCGACGCGAGGATGTCAAGCGGCGCAAAAACAGGAAGTCCGCTGGAAACCTGGGTTGGCGAGGGGGTATGGGGCCCCGCCCGATCCATCGGGGGGGAATTCGTCGGCAATTTTGAAGCGATTCCTGCAACCGCTTCGACCGATACATCTTCCGGGGTGTCCGCCCGCGGGACGGCGCCAAAAGTCGATGTTTCGAGAGGAATATTGCCATGTTTTTCACGCTGCACGACCACAACAAACCGGCTCAACGGCCCCTGCACAATGCCAGGGCGTGCGTGGTCCTGGCCCTTTGCCCGGGCTTGGCCCTTTGCCTGGGCTTGGCCCTTTGCCTGGG
>JBIIOM010000198.1:0-5055 GCA_044336925.1 Pirellulales bacterium | reverse complement strand
GGAGGGCGGATCGACCTTGCTTGCGCTGCGGGCTTCCGTGCCGGTACGAAAGCCCGCAGCGCGAGCGAGGGGAGACGGGGCTTTCCTCGCGGGGCGGGTGGGTGCGGCGTTGGTGGGAGTGGAGGGCGGATCGACCTTGCTTGCGCTGCGGGCTTCCGTAACGAGCCCGAACCTGGCAGTCCGCGCAAGATCGGCACTCTGCGGCGGCAGCCTGAAGACCCTCCGGGGCTGCGACCTTGACCCTGCAATGCCGCGATTGGTACCCCCCCGTTCCCGTGCGCCAATTTCTTGCCACATCGACAGCGTTCCTCGCTGTTCTGGTAGCCCTCTGCCAGAGCCCGGCTCGCGCACAGACAGCGGCTCTGCCGTCGCCCGCGGCCTCGTCACTCGATCGCATCATCCCGACGCAGTATGGCGCGCCGCTTTCGCCACCGCCCCCCACATGGGATCCCTACGCGCCGCAGGGTTCACAGATCCTCACGGCCCAGGCGCCGACCACCTGGGCCCCGGCGCAGGCCCCCTCGGCGCTCGGCGGCCAGCCGGGATATCCGGGCTACTCCCCGGCCGCCCCCTCGATCATGCCCACGCAGGGCACGGCCGGATCGCCGTCGCTCTTTCCGCCCGGCTATCCGCAGCAGAACTCGACGTTTCAGCAGTCGATGCGGCTCTACCAGGGCGCGCGGGGCAGCTGGGCCTATCTCTTCGGCAACGGCCAGGGAACGAACGTCGGCGTCAACGAGCTCGACACGACGGCGACGTTCGCGGTGCCGTTCTTCCACAACTCGCCGGTGAATCTCAACCACGCGCCGCTGCTCGTCACGCCGGGCTTCGGCCTGCAACTGTGGGACGGCCCGCAGACGACGAGCACCATGCTGGCCGACCTGCCCCCCAACACCTACGACGTCTTCATCGACACGGCCTGGAACCCACAGCTCTCGCCGATCTACGGCGCCGAGTTCGGCATCCGCGTGGGCATCTTCACCAATTGGGACGTGCTCGTCTGGGACAGCTGGCGCATCATGGGCCGCGCGATCGGCACGGCGCGGCTGACGCCGACGATGACCGGCAAGCTCGGCGTCATCTACCTCGACCGCAACCTCGTGAAGCTCCTGCCGGCCATCGGCGTGACGTGGACCCCCGACGCCGACAGCCGCTACGACATCTTCTTCCCGGCGCCGAAGGCAGCCCGCCGGTTCACGAACATGGGCCGGCATTCCGTCTGGGGCTTCCTTGCGGGCGAGTACGGCGGCGGCGCCTGGACCTTTCGCCGCATGACCGGCCAGATCTCCCCCTTCGATTACAACGACATCCGCATCTCGCTCGGCACGGAGTTCGTGCCGCAGACGCCGACGGGGCTCGCCGGCAGCTTCGAGGTGGGCTACGTCTTCGCCCGCCAGCTCTTCTTCGTGGACGGCCCGCCGCAATACCAGAACCTCAACGACACACTCATGCTGCGGCTCGGCCTGGCTTATTAGAGGTCACACCACTTACGGCTATCACCGGCTCAGGGACGGCAGAAGTCGGTCGCTTCGCGACTCCTGCGGATCCTCGCAGAGAAACTTTCTCCTTTCACGACCTACGGCGATTCATTCCTCAGAAGGTCGAAAGTTCCTAACGCTCGTCGAGCTTCAGCCGATCCCTTCGCCTCCGTCCTCGAGATTGCCGAGTCTTCGCTCCCACGATTCTGAATGCGCTCCAATTTTACGAGATGCTACATCGTGCGCACGATTATCTGCCTCGTCATCGCACTCGTGAGCACGGTGATCGGGATCGTACGGGCCGATGAGGCGGTGGTGCCGCTGCCGCCGGTGGAGGAGGGGGTCTTCGAGCGGATCCGGCTGGCGGCGCTCGGCAACGTGCGGCTGGCGGCCTTCGGCGACCCGCAGGATCTCACTGAGCCGCTTCTGCCCGACGATGTCGCCCCGCCGGGGCAGCCGCGGCAGGAGTTCGAGCCTCCCGCGGGCCGGAAACTGCCTCCCGGCGCCAAGCCCGGCGCGCTGCAGCAGGTGATCTTCACCGCCACCGAACTGCCGCGGTTCGGGGCCGACGGCCTCGGGCTCACGACGCTCGACACGAGCCTCACGATCGGCATGCCGGCGCCCACGGTCGATTCGCCGCTGCTCGTCACGCCCGGCTTCGGCACCACGCTCGTCGACGAATCGGGGGGAACGATGGATCCGGGCCTGCCGGCGCAGCTCTACGAATCGTGGCTGCAGGCCCGCTGGATGCGGAAGGTGGGCACGAAGCTCGGTGTGGACTTCGCCGTCGCCCCGGGCTGGTACAGCGACTTTGCCAACGACACTCCGCAGGCCTTCCGCGTCACCGGCCACGGCTTCGGCGCCTACGAGGTCAACGAAGACCTCAGGCTCGTCGCCGGCGTGATCTACCTCGACCGCTACGACGTCAACATCCTGCCCGCCGGCGGCCTCATCTGGACGCCCTCCGACGACCGCCGGTTCGAACTCCTCTTCCCGCGGCCGCGGCTCGCCTGGCGGGTGCAGGAGACCGCCCGCGCAGCGCAGTGGGTCTATCTCGCCGGCGAGTTCGGCGGCAATCAGTGGGCCGTGCGGCGCGACAGTGGCGCCAACGACGTCGTCGTCTACCACGACTACCGGCTGCTCGCGGGCTGGGAGCGCCGACCGGCCGACCTCGGCATCTCGTGGCGCCTCGAAACCGGCTGGGTCTTCGGCCGGCTCGTCGAGTATTACATCACCGACACGGCCGACTACCGGCCGAGCGACACGCTCATGGTGCGGGCCGGCGTGTGGTATTAGGCAAAAAGGTGTCAGGACTCTTTTCCGGCCAGAAACCTGTTTATCGCCGAACCGCCAAGACCGGAAAAGAGTCCTGACACCTTTTTGCCCTGACACCTCCCCAAAGTAGACCGCTTCGTCTCGAAGCGGATCTGGATCCGCTTGCGGAGCAAGCGGTCTACTTCAGTTGCAGTTTTCGCAGCGGCCCTTGAGCAGCACTTCCGTCACCGAGCGGGTGCCGCGCGGCTTCGCGGGCTTGGCAGGCTTGGCGGGCCTCCCCGACTTCGGCGTGATCGCCACGTTGACGTCGTCGAGGCAGGAAACCTCGCCGCAGGTCGTGCAGAGAAAGTGCGGATGATCTTCCTTCGCGCCCGCGTGGGCGTGCCGGCGGATCTCGAACCGCCAGACATGGTCGCCGAGTTCCACGCGTGAGACGAGCCCCGCGTCGGTGAGCTCCGTGAGGTTGCGGTAGATCGTCGCCCGGTCGAAGCCCTTGTCGGCGAGGGCGTCAGACACTTCCGCGTGGGTCTCGGGTCCCCGCGACCGCAGCAGGTGCTGCATGACGGAGAGCCGCGCAGCGGTGCACCGCAGCCCCGCACCGCGGATGCTCGCCTGGACCGCCTCGACACTCGAGTCGGCGGCGGATGACTTTGCACGAGATCGTGACATGCCCGCAGTGTACACCAGGGACGGCTAGGGTACGCCCACCCCCGCGAGCAGGTCGACGATTGCACCCATGAAGGCGGGCAGATCGGCCGGCTTGCGGCTGGAAACATGGTGGCGATCGACCACCACCTGCGTATCTTCCCAGATCGCCCCGGCATTCATGAGGTCGTCCTTGATGCCCGGGCTGCCGGTCACGCGCACGCCCCGGTAGACGCCGGCGGAAATCGGAATCCAGCCGCCGTGGCAGATCGCCGCCACGAGTTTGCCGTGGGCGGAAAACTCCCGCACCAGATCGAGCACTTTCTCGTCGCGGCGGAGCTTGTCGGGCATCCAGCCGCCCGGAATCAGAATGCCGTGGAAATCGGCCGCTTCCATGTCGCCGATCGCCGCGTCGCTCGTGCATGGGTAGCCATGCTTGCCGGAATAGGTGCGGCCCTGCATCGAGCCGGCCACCGTCACGTGGGCGCCGGCCTCTTCCAGCCGCAATTTCGGATACCAGAGCTCCAGATCTTCGTAATCGTCGCCCACGAGCGCGAGGATGCGGATGCCGTCGAGTGGGCGGTGGGACACGGAGTGGGGGTGAGCTGACATGGTCGGATTCTCCTCTGAAAAAAACGGGGCAGGGTGGCGCGGGAGTCCGTTTCCAGATGCCGCATTGTCGCGGCGAAAGTGGCCAAAGGCGAGCCCCCTGGCGACCACCCCGCCTGCGGGTGGTTTGTGCCACCGGCGCCACGAATCGTGACAGCACCGCTGGCAACCCGTTTTTCAGCGGGTTTACGCGCGGCCCGCAAAAACTGCTTGACGGCTGATCGGCTCTCGCTACATTCACGCCCCGGCCATATGGAGTGGTCGGAGGCCCTGCGGCCACTAGATATTGCGATAGCATGCAGAAGGAGCTGCTTTCTCTCGATCGCGATGATGCCGCGTTTTTTCGCGGCTGAACCCCCTCAAGCGACACCTGCCGCACGTTCGATATCGGTTGCAGGCACGCTATACGGAAGTATACTTTTTACGTTCGACACTTTCTCTCGCAAGGAGCACCTCATCATGGCAGCGTTCGAACCGTCCACGGGCTTCGCCCCCGCAACGTCGAGCACTCCTTCCGCCGGCAGCCAGACGCCCGCCGCCCGCCAGCCGCTCGAGGTGCAGCCGACGTTCTGCCCGGTGGACGTGGACAGCCCGTTCGACACCACCGAATGGGAGCTGCGGACGGCGGCGATCAAGGGGGAAGACGGCAAGGTGCTCTTCGAGCAGCCGGCCTGTGAGATTCCGGCCGCCTGGAGCCAACTGGCCACCAACGTGGTGGTGAGCAAGTATTTCTACGGCGAGATCCACACGCCCGAGCGCGAGCACTCCGTCAAGCAACTCGTCCACCGCGTTGCCCGCACGATCGCCGACTGGGGCATCGCCGACGGCTACTTCAAGTCGAAGCAGGACGGCGAAAACTTCTACCGCGACCTGGCCTGGCTCTGCGTGCACCAGCATGGCGCCTTCAACTCGCCGGTCTGGTTCAACGTCGGCCTCTTTCACCAATACGGCGTGAAGGGCGCCCCCTGCAACTGGCGCTGGGACGAGGCGAAGCGCGACGTCGCGATGCCCGACAACCCCTACGAATATCCGCAGGGGAGCGCCTGCT
>JBIIOM010000197.1:0-5061 GCA_044336925.1 Pirellulales bacterium | reverse complement strand
CGGCGGCCATCTGGTAGGGATCGAGCCAGCCGAGCCGGTGGCGGATGCCGACGCCCAGCACGATGCCGCGGTCGCGGCCGAGCACGCCGCGGATCACGGTGCCGTCGGCGGGGCCTTCGCCGGGGCCGAGTAGCGGCTTCACCACGCTCGCCCCCTGCACTTCGTGATCGTATTGCCGGATGATCCATTCCTTGCTCGCCACGTCGGGCAGGCCGAGCACGTCGACGAGCGCCGCGGCCAAATCCTCCGCGGCGCCGGTCCGCCAGGCGGTCGGCTCCACGGCCGGCGGCACGTGCCGCGATTTCAGCCGCAGCTTCGGCCGGCCTTCGTGGAGGAAGTGGCAGTCGAGTTCGCCGGCGGTGCGGCCCTCCCAGCGGAGCACGAGCCTGCCCGATCCGGTGAACGTTCCGATCGCGGTCGCCTCCACGCCTTCGTCGGCGGCGACCCGCGAGAGCTTCTCCCAGTCGGCCGGCGCCACGGCGAGCACCATCCGCTCCTGCGCCTCCGAGATCCAGACCTCGGTGGCGGAGAGGCCGTCATACTTCAGCGGCACCTTCTCGAGATCGACCGTCGCGCCGAGCTTCGCGCCCATCTCGCCGACGGCGCTCGAGAGCCCGCCGGCGCCGCAATCGGTGATCGCGTTGAAGAGCCGCTGCCGCGAGGCCTCGAGCACGAAGTCGGTGAGCGTCTTCTCGTGGATCGCATGGCCGATCTGCACCGAGCCGCCCGACTGGCTCTCGCTCGCGCTCGAGAGCTCCTCGCTCGAGAAGGTGGCGCCGTGGATGCCGTCGCGGCCGGTGCGACCGCCGGCGACGACCACGAGGTCGCCGGGCTGCACCGCCGCATCGGCGGAGTTGCGCGGCATGATGCCGACGGTGCCGCAGAAGACGAGCGGGTTCATCGTGTAGCCGGGATCGAAGGCGACGGCGCCGGCGATCGTGGGGATGCCCATGCGATTGCCGTAGTCGCGCACGCCCGCCACCACGCCACCGAGCAGCCGCCGCGGATGGATCACGCCCGGCGGCAGGTCTTCGGGCTTCGTGTCGGGCGGGCCCACGCAGAAGACGTCGAGGTTGGCGATCGGCTTCGCGCCGAGGCCCGTGCCGAGCACGTCTCGGATCACGCCGCCGAGCCCCGTGGCTGCGCCGCCGTAGGGCTCGATCGCGGAGGGATGGTTGTGGGTTTCCACCTTCACGCAGATGTCGTGGTCGCCGTCGAACCGCACCACGCCCGAGTTGTCGCGAAACACGCTCACGCACCAGTCCTTCGCGCCGAGCGCGGCGCGAACCTTCTGCGTGGCGGCGAAGACGGTCTCCTTGAGCAGGTTGTCGTAGCGGGCGCTGCCCGCCGGCCCCTCGTGGTCCACCGGGCTGCCGAGCGTCTTGTGGCAGCAGTGCTCGCTCCACGTCTGCGCGATCGTCTCGAGCTCGATCTCGAAGGGATCGCGGGCGAGCGTGCGGAAGTGGTCGCGGACGGCGTGGAGCTCGCGGGGCGTGAGCGCGAGGCACTTCTCGCGGCTGAGCTTCGCGAGCGCGGCGTCGTCGAGCCCCTCGAGCCGGATCGTGTGCTGCTCGAACGACCACGGCTTTCCGCCCGAGAGCGTCTTGAGCGAAAGCGGCCCGATCACCACGTCGTGGATCGCCTCGCTCGCCAAGAGCTTCCAGGCGAGCCGTTGGGCGTCGGCGGGCGGCAGGGCGGGCAGCCAGTATTTGCGGACGCTGCGGACGGCGGTGGGCCGCAGGCCGAGGAGCCCCATTGCTTCGTGGGCGCTTTGCGCCGCGGGATCGGTGACGCCCGCGCGCGGCAGCACGTGGAGCACGGTCGGCAGGTCGGCGGGGCCCGCGATCAACGCGCGGTCTCCCACCTCGGCGATCGTGAACGATTCCGTGACGGGATCGGCCAAGAGCGCGCCGGCGAGCCGTTCGGCGTCGGCCTTCGAAAGTTGCCCCTCGATCAGCCAGCCGGCGGCGGTGCGGCCCTTCGTGCAGCCGCCGATGCCGAGTTCGGCGGCACCGGCGACCAGGGCGCGGGCGGCATGGTCGGCAGCGGGATCGAGCAGGTGGACGTCAACTTCCCACAGCATCGCGGTCTTCCTTGGCGGCTTTCAGGAGCGAGACGAGTTTCTTGCGGTCATGCTTCTCGAGCGCGGAGAGCATCTTTTCGGTGGCGCCCGCGATCCGCGAGAGCGCCTTGGCCACCATCGCCGCGTTGTCGAGCAGGATGTCGGCCCAGAGATCGGGATCGCCCGCGGCGATCCGCGTCGTGTCGCGCCAGCCGCCGGCCGTGAGCTGCCTGGCCTCCGGCGGCGTGGCGGCCGCGACCGCCGCAGCGATCACATGCGGCGCGTGGCTCGTGGCGGCGAGCAGCTGGTCGTGTTGCCGCGGCGGCATCACGAAGACGGTCGAGCCGAGCGCCGCCCAGAATCCTCCCGCCTCCTCCACGTCGGCCTTCGGCGTGGCTTTGGCCGGCGTGACGACGGTGACCCGCCCCGCGAAGAGCTTCGCATCGGCGGCGGCGGGCCCGCGGCGGTGGCTGCCGGCGATCGGGTGGCCGCCGACGAACCGGCCGCGCCGCGCGCGGCGGCGGTTCTCCCAATGGGCGACGATCGATTGCTTCGTGCTGCCGGCATCGGTGATCAGTGTGCCCGGCCGAACGGCGGCGTCGATCGCGTCGAGCATCGCCGGAATCGCGGCCACGCCCGTGGCCACGACGACGAGATCAGCGTCGGCGACGGCGGCCGCGAGGTCGGTGGTCGTTTCCGTGACCGCGCCGCACCGCTTCGCCTCGGCGAGCGATCCGGCCGACCGACCCACGCCGATCACGCGGCCGGCAAGGCGGCGGGAGAGGGCCGCGAGGCCCACCGATCCGCCGATCAGGCCCACTCCCACGATGGCGATGCGCGGCCAGTGAACGGATGCTTTCATCGCCGGGAACGGTGGGCCGGGTGGAACCGCAGGAAATCCTGGCGAGCGGGCTCTCAGGTGGCCGTCGCGGCCGGTTTTTACCAGATGCGGGGGGCGTGTGTTAGGGTCGTGCCTGACGGCCCGACAAGGAGCAGTTTTTCCTGTGCGATTCCAGAACGCGATGCCGACCGCGCTGGTCGCCGACGTGCTCGGCCGGCTGGCGATCGCGCTGGCGGCGGGCGTCGATCCGCGGCGGGCATGGGCGAGCGAATCGGCCCGCGTGCCGCCACGGTATCGGCCGGCGCTGGAGGCGGCGTCGCGGGCGCTCGCGGCCGGCGGCGGGATTGCCGACGCGATGCAGGCGGCCGACGGCGCGTTTCCGGCGTTCGTGATCGGCATGGCGCAGGTGGGCGACGAGACCGGCCATCAGGCGGAGACGCTCCGCGAACTCGCCAGCACGCTCCGCGGCATGGTGCGTTCGTCGCGGGCGCTCCGCTCGAGCCTCGTGTGGCCGGCATTCCAGCTCGCGACGGCGCTCGGCGTGGTGGGGCTGCTCATCTTCCTCGCCGGCGTGCTCAGCGACGGCAAGGGCAACGGCATCGACATGCTCGGCCTCGGACTGGCGGGAGTCTCCGGCCTGGCAACCTATCTCGCCCTGCTCGGCGCGTTGGCGCTGGTCGGCGTCCTCGTGCAACGGTGGGCGCTGGCGAGCTGGCGGCGGCATGGCGTCGTCCGCACGATCGCCGCGCGCGTGCCGGTGGTCGGCCGTGCCTCCGCCGCGGCCGAGGCGGCAGCGTGGTGCCGGGCGGCATCGCTCGCGAGCCACGCGGGCTTGTCGGTCGGCCGGCTCACGACACTCGCCTCGTCGGCCGCGCCGGGCGTGCGCATCGATGCCGCGGCGCTCGAAGACCGACTGCGCGCCGGCGCGACCCTCGCCGAAGCGCTGCGCGAGACGGGGCGATTCGACGACCGGCTCCTGCATGCCGTGGCCGTCGGCGAGGCGACGGGCAACACGGCCGAGGTGCTCGACCGGATCGCGGGGGAATTCGACGACGAATCGCGGCGCGGCTTCGAGGCGGCGGCCCGCGGAGTCGGGTTTGCCGTCTGGGCCGTGGTGGCCGGCCTGATCGCGCTGGTGATCTTCCGGATTTTCTCGTTTTACGTCGGGGCGATTCAGGAGGCGGTCGGGTAGGCTCTTGGTGATGCAACCCTGGCTCGCGATCATCGTCGTGGTGCTCTCTGCCGCGGTGCTCCGCGCCGACGAGCCCACCGGACCGAAGAAGTCGCAGCAGGAATTGATGGCGGAGCGCGGGTATGTGCGCTATCGCGGCGGCTGGCGGACGGTGCAGGAGATCGAGCTGATCGAGCGGTCCGAACGGGCGCATCTCGCGCGGATCGAATGGAAGGGACGGCTCGAAAAGCTGCGGAAGCGGCTCGGCGAATCCGGAGAGGCGGAGCAGGCCGCCGAAGAGATTCGTGAAATCGCCGATCCCTTCGCCGTGCCGGCGCTTACCGCGGCGGTGGCGGCCGAAACGGAGCGGCGGGTGCGCGGCTTCTATGTGGAGGCGCTATCGCGGATTCGCTCGTCCGACGCCACGCTCGCGCTGGCGACGCTCGCCGTCGATCATGCCGATCCGGAGACGCGGATCGCCGCCGCCGAGAGGCTCGTGGCGATCGGGCCGGAGCAGGCGATGCCGATGGTCGTCGCGGCGCTGGGCAGCCCCGACAACGCCCGCGTGAACCGTGCGGCCGAGGCGATTCAGCGGCTCGTGGAATCGCGGCCGCTCGATCTGCAACTTCTCGGCGCCTTGATCGCCGCGCTGCAAACGCAGCACATGGGGCTGGCCGGCGACGGCACGCCGGAGGGCTCGACCTCGGCCACGTTTACTCCCTCCGGCGGCGGCCTGTCGGTCGGCGGCGGCACGAAGCGGGTGAAGGTGTCGGTGCGCAACGGCGCCGTGCTCGAGGCGCTGGTCGCGATCACGGGAGTCAACTTCGAATGGGACTCGGCGGCCTGGCGCACCTGGCTCGCGAGCCGCGAAGCGCCGGCGGATTACGACCTGCGCCGGGGGCTGTAGGAAGGTAGACCGCTTGCTCCGCAAGCGGATCGCAAACCCGCTTGCGGAGCAAGCGGTCTACTTTCCTACTTGCGGCGCTT
>JBIIOM010000196.1:0-5071 GCA_044336925.1 Pirellulales bacterium | reverse complement strand
CCCGCCTGCCCACGCTCGACGCGGAGCGGGAGGCTCCGCCCGAGCGGGAACCGGAGACGAGCAGGCTTCCGCCGCCGCCCGCACGGGAGCTGCGGGAACTGCCGGCGCGCGGCCCCGCGCCGTCGTCTGAGCCGCAGCGGTTCCCCCTGCGCTCGGTCGTGACGCTTGCGCTGGTGGCCGCCATCACGTGGACGGCGGCCCTGTGGAACGATCGCCAACGCATCCATGCGGAACGCGTTGCCGACGCGCGGCGCGAACAGACGACCGTCGAGCAGCGGCCGGAGCGGCTCGCCCGCGAGGGGAATTCGCCGCGATGACACAGGCCGCGATCGACCTCATCGACCGGGCCTTCATCGGCCGCTTCCAAGGAGAACCGGTCGAGGGAGAATCGGTCGAGTTGCTGGACTCACGTCCGTGCGGCGGAGAACTGCCTGGGGGTGAAAAACGCGTTGATCGACCTGCTTCGAGCCCGCTGGCCGCGGCCCCCGTGCCGGATGCATGGGCGGCGATCGCGAGCGAACTGGAGGCGGCGAACGACGCGGGCTGCCGCGTCATCGCGGTGGTGGCCGCCCGGCGGGGGGAAGGCTGTTCGACCGTCGCCCAGGGAGCGGTGCGCGCGCTCGTGGCTCGCGGCCGCCGTGCCGCCTGTGTGACGAAGCCGCCGCTCCAGCTGGCGTCCGGCGACTCGGAGGCCGACATCATCGTCGTCGAAGCGGGCAGTTGGTTTCCGCCGGGGCCGATTCGTCGCCATCATCTCGCGCGTCAGGCATTTGGCTGCGATGCCGTCATCCTCGTGCGGCGGGCCGATCGTCCACGCTGCGAAGCGCATGCGGACGCGCTTGCCGCGATCGGCCTCTGCGTGCTCGGGGAGGTGGAGACCTTCGCGGATGGTGCGGCCAGCGCGTCTTGGGAGCAGCACGATGCCTGACGCCGCGGTCTTTCGACTCACGCTTTCGCAGCAGGCGGCGCTGGCCCGCCTGGCCTATTGCCTGGAGCAGCCGGGAGCGGTCGCCCTGCTCTGCGGACCGGCCGGCGTCGGCAAGACGCTCGTGCTCGCCGCGGTCGAGAAGACCCCGCCCCTGGCGGCGCGAGGGGCTGCCGTGATTTCCTTTCCGGCCTGGCGGGAAGGCTCCGACGCGACGCGGCCCCCCGCGGTGCTTCTCATCGACGACGCGGAGCACGCCCGCGACGGCGAACTCGCGGCCGCCGTCGAGCGTTTCTTCAGGCAGCGGCCCGAGGGCGCCGTGGCGTTGGCGGGAGAAGGACGGCTGCTCTCGCTCGTGGCCCGCGACCGCCGACTCGAGCAGATGGTGTCGCTGCGGGGAGTGATTCCGCCGTTCACGCTCGATGAGACGCGGATGCTCGTGGCGGCCAGGCTCACTGCAGCCGGCTCGCTCGACGAGCGCGATCAGGTGGCCAGGACGATCCACGAGATCGCCGCGGGCATCCCCGCGGTCGCGACGCGGATCGCCGACCTGGCGGCGTTGGTCGTCGAGGCGAGCCCCGGCCGGACGCTCGTGCCCGACGACATCGAGGCGATCCACCGCCGGCTCAGCCTGCAGGCAGCATGACTCCCGCGGCGGCCTTCGCGGATGGCCGCGCCGGATCGAACGCGTTCGGATCGATGGCGGGCGCCGCCCCCGTGATGAGATCGGCGAGCAGCACCGCCGTGCCGGTCGATTGGTGCAGCCCCGCCCGAAAGTGCCCCGCGGCGATAAACGCATTCGCGATCGCCGGCACGTGCCCGATCGAAGGCAGGCCGTCGGCCGATCCCGGTCGCAGGCCGGCCCAGGCCTGCTCCATCCGGGCGCTCGGCAGATCGCCGAGCAGGCCGTGCGCGAAGCCGAGGAGCCATTCGACCACCTCCGCCGTCGTTTCCTTCACGAAGCCCGCGTCCTCGAGCGTCGAGCCCACGAGCAGCCGGCCATCGTCGCGCGGGACGAGATAATTGAGGCCGACGTTCACCACCCGGCCGAGCACCTGCCGAGGCAGCGCGAGGAGCACGATCTGGCCGCGGATCGGGCGGGTGGCGAGGGTGAGGCCGAGTGGCCGCGCGAGCGCTTCCGACCAGGCGCCGGCGGCGAGGCAGTAGGTTCCGGCCTGCACGAGCCCGGCCGCCGTGGCGACGCCCTCGACGCGGCCGCCGCGAACCTCGATGCCCCGCACATCGGCACCGGTGCTGATCTCGACGCCGCGGCTGCGGCAGGAGGACTCGAGCGCCGCCAGATGCCGCGGCGGACGGATGCTCATCTCTTCCGGCAGCAGATAGCCGCCGACGATGCCCCCGCGATCGATCGCGGGGGCGAGTGAAGGTTCCGCCCGGGCGATGTCGCCGCAGTGGAGCCATTCGCAGGCCGCGCCCCGGCGCCGCCAGTCATCCGCGGCCTGCCGGATCCGCTCGTGCGCCGGACCGTCGGCCGCGAGGTGCAGGCCGCCGGCCGGCCGCAGCTCGTTGTCGATGCCGGTCTCCTCGCGCAGCGCCATCGCCCACTCGCGATGCAGCCGGTCGCTCCAGGCCGTGAGCAGGTCGCCGGGCGGGGCGCCGGCCCACATCGGCGCCGGCGGGAAGATGCCGGCGGCGGCCCAACTCGCCGTGTCGCGGCCCTGCTCGCGGGCCAGCACGCGGACGGAAAGCCCGCGGCCGGCGAGTTCGCGGGCGATCGACAGCCCGATCACGCCTCCGCCGATGATGCAGCAGTCTGTCGGTGTGGCCATGTATCCCGAGGCAGGGCGTCAGGTGTTGGTGGGCACGGTCGGCGTGTCGGCGATGTTGACCCACACGTGCACGTGCGGCGCGCCGCGGTAGTGCCAGACGAACGACGGCCCTTCGAGCCGCCAGTTGTCCCAGACGCCGTCGTTGCCGAGGTCTCCCTGGGAATAGAAGGCGAGCCGGCAGCTATCAAGGCCCCCCTGCTTCTCCAGGCACCGCCGCGCCTCGTCGCGGTCGGTCGTGCGGTAGGGCTCGAGCAGCAATGCCAGCACGCGGCCAAGCTCCGCCCGCTGGTCGGCGGAGAGCTCCGTCACCGGAATGCCCGGAATGAAGCCGCTGCCGCGGAAGGCGATCGCCGTTTCGCGTGGCATGGCATCGATGAGCGCGAGCTTCCGTTGCCGGCCGTCGAGCATGGCATAGACGCCGTTCGCCGCCACCGCCTGTGGCCAGAAGACATTGCCGGGATGATCTGGCCCTTCGTTGAAGCCGCCCGCGTCGTGGCCGTAAAAGATCGGCCCGCCGAAGGCGACGTGATCGGCGGAATCGCCGTCGCAGCGGAGCGTCATGTGGCGACCGGTGAGGAGAAACTGGAATTTTCCGGAGGCGGGCTCACCGATGAGCGCGATCGACTGGTCGTGCCCGAAGCCGCCGGTGTCGTCCTCGAGCTGCTTGTCGATCCGGGCGTGCCATTCAGGCTCGATGAGCCGTTCGAAGATCTCGCGCACGAGCCGCTGTTGATCCGGTGTGAAAAAGTCGCTGGCGACCGCGGGCTGCGTCGCATTCCAGTTGTTGGCCACGCGGGTGCGGAGCAGCCCGAACTTCGGATGCACGTAGTCCCAGGGCATGCAGACGGCCTTGCGCTGCTCCGGCGTGAGCGCGGCATGCAGCCGCTGGGCGAGCGTCTCCGCCGTCGTCGTCACCGGCTCCTCGCCGCGCAGCGGCCGTGGAAGACCGGTGAGCGTCGCGAGCCCGGCGGCGGTCGCGAGCAGCCGGCGGCGAGGGAGGCGAGGTGAAAAGTGCATGCTCAAAGCCTACGAGATCGCCGCCGGGGGTGCCACTGGCAGCCCGGGCAGAAGAACGTCGAACGCTGCCCCTGCACGATGCGCTCCACCGTGCCGCCGCAGCGGCGGCACCGCGTGCCCTGCCGACCGTAGACGCGGTGCCGATGTTGAAACCGTCCCGACCGATTGTCGGCCGTCTTGTAGGTGGCATCGCCGATCGTCGAGCCCTCCAGCCTCACGGCGGTGGCGAGCAGCCGGCGGGCCGTCACCGCGATCTTTTCCCAGGCCGCGGCGTTCAGCCGTCGGCAGGCCGCCCGCGGATCGATGCCCGCAGAAAAAAGGATCTCAGCCGCATAGATGTTGCCGATGCCCGCCACGGCCTTTTGATCGAGGAGCGCCACCTTGACGGCGCGGCGCGATCTGCCCAGCCGCGCGGCGAGGTCGCCGCCGGTGATCACGAGGCCGTCGGGGCCGAGCTTCTCGCGGCCGCAGGCCGCTTCGAGGCCGCATTCATCGACGAGCCGCACCGTGCCGAGCCCGCGCCGATCCCAGAAGAGGAGCCGCGGCACGCGGCGTGACTCGAGCGTGAGCACGAGCCGCACGTGGTCGGTCGTCGGAGGCGGGGCCACGAGCATGAGGCCGGTCATTCGCGGCTCGATCAGGAGCCACTGCCGCGGCGCGCCGCCGCCGGGGGCGAGCTCCAAGCCCACCCGCTTGCCAAACCGCGCCGTCGCGGCGATCCGGCGACCGGAGAGCGCCCGGGCGAGGACCTCCGGCGTCGGCCGCACGGCGATCGGCCGGCGCGTGCCGCGCGGAAACTCGGCAGATGCGATCCGCAGGCCGGCGACCGAGGCGATCCCACGGCGCATCGTCTCCACTTCTGGCAGTTCGGGCATCGGCGTCGTGGCCCCTTCGGAATGCGGGTTCGGCGGACAATTGTCTCGCTGCGATGGTAGCCCTGCACGCGGAGGCTACAATCAGATCACGCGCAACGACGTTGGCTTTTGTCAGCCCTTTCCGGGAACCGCCACCTTGTCCACGACGACTCCCCCGCAGATCCAGACCGCTCCCCGCCTCTCGAGCGTGCCCGACGCCCTGGGTCGGTTTGGCCGGTTCGGCGGCCGCTACGTGCCCGAGACCCTCACCGCGGCACTGGATCAACTGGAGCGGGCTTACGAGGAGGCCGTGGCCGACCCCGCGTTTGCCAAGGAGCTCGATGGTCTCCTCGCGGCGTTCGTGGGCCGCCCCACCCCCCTGCTCTTCGCGGGCCGCCTCACGCAGCTCGCCGGTGGCGCGCAGATCTACTTCAAGCGGGAGGATCTCAGCCACACCGGCGCCCACAAGATCAACAACACGCTCG
>JBIIOM010000273.1:0-3478 GCA_044336925.1 Pirellulales bacterium | reverse complement strand
GGGGCTGGCCATCGATCCGGAAAACCCGGAGCTGTATCTGCGGCGCGGGATCGCCTGGTTTCATCAGGGGCTGTATGGAGTCGCGCTCGAAGACTTCGAGGATGCCGCGGGCATCGCCTACGACGATCCGCGTCCCGAGCTTTGGCGCGGCCTCGCGCTGATCGAGCTCAATCGCCCGCTCGAGGCGATCAATGCCTATGCATCGGCGATCCGCCGCGACCGCACGTTCATGATCGCCTATCTCAATCGCGGCCTCGCCTACCTCTCGTCGGGCGAGCCGCGGAAGGCGGAGTTTGATTTCGATCTCGCGATCCGCCACAACCCGCGCGACGTGCGGGCCTGGTTCAATCGCGGCGTGGCGCAGTCGCGGCAGGGGAAGTATGCCGAAGCCGTCAACTCATACACGGCGGCGCTGCGGATCAAGCCGGACCACGAGCCTTCGCGGCAAAACCGCGCCGCCGCCGAACGCATGCTCGGGGGGAAGTAGGGTAGCCTTCAGGCTGCCACCGGGAA
The DNA here is from genome assembly GCA_044336925.1 of Pirellulales bacterium. Classification (GTDB taxonomy): domain Bacteria; phylum Planctomycetota; class Planctomycetia; order Pirellulales; family UBA1268; genus RGVT01. Next base: position 2,965 of record JBIIOM010000273.1, on the reverse strand, counting down.
ACTGCTTCCCGACGGAAGCCCGCAGCGCAAGCAAGGTAAACCCGCACTGCTACTCCACCCCGACTCACCTTGCTCGCGCATCGGGCTTCCGAATGCCCACGCGGAGCGTCTTTCCCTCGATCTGCCAGCCGAGCCCGAGCGGGTCGAGCACCGCGTCGAGGAGCGCCTCGCGCGACGCATCCTTCACGTCGAGGCGGACGATTTCGCGCGGGGCGATGCCACGCCGTTCGAGCGCCGCGCGATCGAGATCGAGCGCGAGACCGAATCGCTTCGCGAGCGTCGCGAGCAGGTCGTCGAGCGGCGCGGCCACCCTGAGGGAATAGGTGTGGGCGACGTCCGGCGATCGCGGCGGCCTCGTGGCCCGTGGGCTCAAGGGGGTTTGGCGCGGAGCCGTGGAGGCCGTCGCGATGATGGGCACGATCTGAAACACCGGCCGCTCTGCCGCGGGGGCGGCGGTCTGCTGCCACTCGACTCGGGCGTCGAAGTGGGCGAGGACGAGATCGAGCCGCTCCGCAAGCGGGAGCGGTGGCAGGTCGGCCGCAGGGAAATGATCGTGCGGAACCGCGCCGAGCCCCTCGAGCGCGATGCCCGCCTCGGACGCGGCCGCTGCCACGAGGTCGCGCGGGCGGGCGCCGTCGGGCCACGTCCATGCCCGCCGCGCCTGTGCGAGCCGCTGAAGCTTCGGCTCGAGCCGGCGGATCTCCTGCTCGCGGGCCGCTGCACCGGCCCGGGCGAGCGCCGCGGCGGCTGCCGGTGCGATCCGGGCATGCCCGTCGAGCAAGGCGACTTCCGCGCCTCCTTGGGCGGCGACCGCTTCGAGAACCGCGTCGAGCGGCTCGCCGGAGGCGGCCAGCGCGATGGGCGCGGTCGGATCGAGCCGGCGGTCGACGACCACGGCCACGCCACCGAGGCCCGTGAGCCGCGCCGCGACCTCGCGGAGCGGCACCCCGGTCCAATCGGCATCGATCGCGGGCGCCGCGGGAGCATCGGCCATCCAGAGTGCCGAGAAGATGGCAGTGGCCGCGATGAGAAGGAGCCGCGGTCGCAGCATGGCTTTCATGGATTCCGGCAGGCCGTCGTTTGGGTGGCGTCCAGTATAGTTGCGGTCCGGAAAAATAGTTGCGGTCCGGAAAAGACCGCGATCTCGGTGACCCCTCTTGGAGATGCCGTCGGTGGGCGGAAGCACTCGGACGAACGGCACCGCGAAGCCTGCGACGATCGTCGTGCTCGGCGGCGGGATCAACGGCGCGGCGTTGGCCCGCGAGGTGCTGCTCTCGGGTGTGTCGGTCGTCGTCGTCGAGGCGGAAGACATCGCCTCTGGGGCCACCGCCTGGTCCACGCGGCTCGTGCACGGCGGCCTGCGCTACCTCGAATATGGCGAGATCGGCCTCGTGCGCGAGAGCCTCGTCGAACGCGACCGGCTCGTCCGGCTCGCCGCGCACCTGGTGAAGCCGCTTGAATTCTATCTGCCGGTGGCGTCTCGGTTCGGCGGTCTTCGCGCCGCGGCCGCGCGGATCTGCGGGCTCGAGTCGCTCGCCCGGCGGCTGCCGGCGAACCGCGGCAGCTGGACCGTCGGCATGGGGCTCACGCTCTACGATCTGCTGTCGACCGGATCGCGTTGGCCGCGGCACCGGATGGCGCGGGCCGGCGGCATCGGGCTGCCGCAGGTCGATGCCGGAAGATTTCCGCTCGCCGCCATCTACGCCGATGCCCAGATGCTCTTTCCCGAGCGGTTCACGGCGGAGCTCTTCGTCGATGCGCGGCGGATTGCCGCTGAGCAGGGGGTGGAGTTTTCACTTTTCACGCGGCATGCGGCGCGGCTCGCCGCCGACGGCCGGCTGACGATCGAACCCACGGGATCGCAGATGGCGGCTGGCGGGCCGCGCGTGATCGAGCCGGCGGCGATCATCAACGCGACCGGCGCCTGGGTCGATCGCACGCTCGCGGGGCTTTTGCCCGCGCCGCCGCAGCGGCTGATCGGCGGCACGAAGGGAAGCCACATCGTGCTCGCCGCGGCCCGGCTGCGGTCGGCGCTCGGGCGCCGCGGCGTTTATGCGGAAGCGGCCGACGGTCGGCCGGTGTTCGTCTTGCCGTTCGGCCCGCGGCTCGTGCTGGTGGGCACGACCGACATCCCGTTCGTGGGCGATCCGGCGGCTGCCCGCGCCGATGAAGCCGAGATCGCCTACCTGCTGGCCGCCGTGGCGCGGCTCTTTCCGGCGACCGCGCCCGATCGCGCGCTCGTCGTGCAGCATTACTGCGGCGTGCGACCGCTGCCAACCGCGGGCGCGGGGGGCGGAGCGCCGGCATCGATCACGCGGCGGCACATGCTCGTGCGGCAGCCGCAGGCGCCCGTGCCGTTCTGGTCGATCGTCGGCGGCAAGCTCACCACATGCCGCAGCCTCGCCGAGTCGGCCGCCCGCGAGATTCTGCTGACGCTCGGCATTCCCGTCGGCGGCACGTCGCGGGATCGACCATTGCCGGGAAACCTCGGCGACGCCGATCGCCCGCGCGTGGAAGACGCGGCGGCCGCGCACGCCCAGGCGGCCGGCATGCCAGGCGACCGCGCCCGCCGCGTGGCCCGCCGCGCGGTGGAGGTCTTCGGCAGCCGCGGTGTCGATGTCTGCGCCGCGATCGACTCGCGCGGCGGCGCCGCGGCCGACACGTTCGACGGCACCGACCTGCCGGTGGCGGCGGCCCGGTTTTGCATCCGCGAGGAATGGGCTGCCTCCCTCGAGGATCTCGTCGAGCGTCGGCTCATGCTCTCCTTCGAGGAGCGGCTCTCGCGCCGCGCGATCGAGCAGGCGGCCGAGGCGCTCGTGCAGGAGGGGGTGCTGGGCCGCGAGGCGATGCCGGCCGCGGTGGAGGCCTGCGTGGCCGGGCTGCGCGAGCGGCATGGAAAACTGGTCGAACCGAACAAGGAGACGCCTGCATGACGATGAGCCCGACCACCAAGAGCGCCGTGCTT
>JBIIOM010000195.1:0-5142 GCA_044336925.1 Pirellulales bacterium | reverse complement strand
CGGGCAGCGTGAGGGCCGGCGGTGCCATCCGCGGAGCGGCAGCCGGGGCCGCCACGCCGGGCGGCAGTCTGATGTTCCTCGGCAGCGAGGCGTCGGGATCGACGATGCCGAGCTGCTTCTTGAGGCTCGTATTTTCGCTGGCGATGCGATCGAGCCGGGAGCACTTATCCTGGAGCTCGTCCTGCAGGAGATAGATCTGATCCTCCTGCATCCGCAGCTCGCGCTCGAGCAGCTGCTGGCTGATGTCGGTCTTGCAGCCGCATGCCATGACCAAGACAGCCGCCACCGCCGACACGAGGGTCGGGGGGGCGACGGAGATGCCTGCGAATCCGTTCGCGATGCGGGTCATGATGCGCCTCCTGCGCCTCAGACGGTCGAATCGATCCCTGTCAGACGGTGTGCAGCGATCCTCAGATGCTCTTCACGTCGGCCCGCCCGGCCGGCATGTGCTCGATCACCTCGTCGATCAGCCGGTAGTCACGGGCCTCCTCTGCCGACATGAACCGGTCGCGATCGGTGTCCTGCTCGATCTTCTCGAGCGGATGCCCGGTGTGCTTGAGCAGGATGTTGTTGAGCTTGTGCTTGACGTTCTTGAATTCCTTGGCGTGGATCATGATCTCCTCCGCCGTGCCCTCCATGCCGGCGAGCGGCTGGTGGATCATGATCCGGGCGTTGGGCAGCGCGCGGCGCTTGCCCTTGGCGCCGGCTGCGAGCAAGACGGCGCCCATCGAGGCGGCCTGGCCGATGCAGTAGGTGGCCACGTCGCAGGTCACGAACTGCATCGTGTCGTAGATCGCCAGACCGGCCGTCACGCTGCCGCCGGGCGAGTTGATGTAGAGGTGGATGTCGGACTTGGGGTCATCCGACTGCAGGAAGAGCATCTGGGCGACGATGGCGTTGGCCACCTCGTCGTTCACCTGCGTGCCCAGGAACACGATCCGGTCCTTGAGCAGGCGGCTGTAGATGTCCATCGCCCGCTCTTCGCGGCCGCTCTTCTCGATGACGTAAGGGATCAGCGGCATGGATCAGTCTTTCTCCTTGTCTTCATCGGCCGCCGGCGGCTTGCTCAGGATCTCGTCGACGAGGCCGTATTCCTTGGCCTCCGTCGCGGTGAGATAGCGATCGCGGTCGGTGTCTTTCGCGATCCGCTCCAGCGGCTGACCGGTGTGGTGGGCGAGGATCTCGTTGAGCACCTGGCGGGTCTTGATGATCTCGTCGGCCTGAATCTCGATGTCGCTCACCTGGCCGCCCACCTGGCCGTAGGGCTGGTGGATCATCACCTTCGCGTGGGGCAGCACGAACCGCTTCCCCTTGGCGCCGCCCGCGAGCAGCACCGCACCGCCGCTGGCGGCGAGGCCCACGCAGTAGGTGGCCACCGGGCAGGAAAGGATCTGCATCGTGTCGTAGATGGCCATCGTGGCCGTCACGCTGCCGCCCGGCGAGTTGATGTAGAAGTGGATGTCTTTGCGGCGATTCTCGCTCTGCAGGTAGAGCAGCTTCATGACGAGCTCGTTGGCATTGCCGTCGTAGATCTCGCCCTGCAGCAGGATGATGCGATTCTCGAGGAGGAGATCGCCGAGCGTCATCTGCCGCTGCCGCTGGTAGTCGCGGCTCGCGCTCGAGTTTTTCGTGGCGGACATCGTCATGGGATCGCGGTGGCGCTCGTGCATAAGTGTGTCGGTTTGCCTCAGGCCCGCTTGCCCGGGGCGGGGGCCGCCTCGGCATGCTTTGCGGTCGGGATCTCCTCTTCGCCCACGACCACGCCGCACACGGCATGATCGATGGCGTCGGTGTCGGGGCGGGGAAACTCGAAGGGCGTGTCGGTGAACTTCGCGTTTTCCGTCACGAGGTCGAGCGTCTTCCGCTCGATGATCTGGTTGCGGAGCACGTCCATCAGGCCGCGCTTCTCGAGGCTCGCCCGCACGCGGCGGGGCGATTCGCCCGACTGGGCGGCGATCGCGCGAATCTCCTCGTCGTAGTCGGCCGCCGCGTCGGCGATCGACTCATCCTCGGCGATCCGCTCGAGGATGAAGTGCTCCTTGAGAGCCCGGCCGGTGCTCGCCATCACCGACTGCCGCAGCTCGTTGACGTGGCGACGGATCGAATCGTCGTCGAAGCCGCTGCGACGCAGTTCGAGGATCGCCCGCTCGAGTTCACGCTGGCTCTGGCGACGGAGCAGATCGGGGGGCAGGTCCCAATCGGCCGATGCCGTGAGGGCGCTGGCCACCTGCTGCCGCACCTGGCGGCGACGGTGCCATTCGAGCTGGTTTTCAAGCTGCTTGCGGACGGCGTCGCGCAGGGCGTCGGCCGATTCGAAGCCGCCGAGCTCCTCGAGAAGCGTTGCGGAAAGCTCGGGCAGCTCGAGCTTCTTCACTTCGAGCACCTCGAGCTCCATCGTCACGTCCTTGCCGCGGAGCGATTCGACGGCCGCTTCGGGGGAGACCTTCACCTTCGCGGTGACGGTGTCGCCCGCCTTGGCCTTCTTCAGCAGGGCGTCGAAGCCGGGCAGTTCGGCGTCGGCGAAGGAAAGCTTCGGCCGCACCACGATCTCGAGCTCGTTGGCCTCGGAGAGGACCGTGTCGCCATCGAGAAACCGCAGGTTGGCGACGATCAGGTCGCCCGCCGCCGGGGCGCCGTCGTGCGGCACGAGCCGGCTGCGCTCCCGGAGGATGTTGCCGAGGGCCTCCTCGACGTCGGTGGCGGAGATGTCGCGCGAGGGCCGCTTGATCGCGAGCCCCTTCCACTTGGGCATCTCGAATTCCGGACGCACCTCGATCGCAAACTCGAAGGTCATCGGCCCTTCGTCTGGCAGCACGATGGCGCCCACGTCGAGATCGGGCTCGCTGATCGGCGAGAGCTTCTCCTGCTCGGTGACCTGGGCCATCGCCTCGGTGAGCAGCTTGGAACGGATCTGGTCGCGGAGCTCGGTCTTGAAGCGGCTGCTCACGAGAGACCGCGGCGCCCGGCCCGGTCGAAAGCCCGGCAACAGCGCGCTGGGCATCAATTCGGCCACGGCCTCTTTGAGGTGGCGGTCGATGTCTTCGCGAGGGATCGACACCGTCACCCGCCGCTGGCAGGTCGAAGCCTTCTCCACCGTGACGTCGAGTTTGAGCGGCTGGCGGACGGCCTGGTCGGCATCGGAGGAGGCGAGGGCGGTGGCGGAGTCAGACATGGAGGGTTCCCAAATGGGGCCAGGGGATCGGGGAGGGACGTCGCCCGTCGCGGCGAACGCGGGGTCGTCACGGGGCGGACGCAAAAAGGAAATGAAGCGGGTGATGGGATTCGAACCCACGACAACCACGTTGGCAACGTGGTGCTCTACCAACTGAGCTACACCCGCGATCCAATCGATCGCAGTTGGCTGCGACCGGGAACCCAGCGATTATAGGGGTGTCGAGGGCCGCCGCAAGATCACCCTCTGGGCAAGACCGGATTTCTGAGGAATCTGGGAAGGACGAATTGGCGGCGGCCGGTCCGTAGCTAGAATCGAGCCCATCGGCCGAGGAATCGCTGCATGAATGTCCGCTTCGTCGTCATCGCCCCTGAGTCGAAGAAGGGCACGTTCACCGTCAAGCTCCCGATCGTCGTCGGCCGCAGCGAAGAGGCGAAATTTCGAATTCAGCAGGATCGGGTGAGCCGCAAGCACTGCGAGTTTTTCGGCCAGGACGGCGTCGTCTATCTTCGCGACCTGGGCTCGACCAACGGCACCTTCCTCGAAGACGAGCAGGTGCCTGCGAGCGAAAAGACGCCGATGAAGTCCGGCGCCGTCGTGCGCGTGGGCGGCCTCGCGTTCCGGGTCGAATACGACATGCCGCCGCGTACGGAAACGACGGACGTCCGTGGGGCCAAGGGAAAGAGCCTCGACGACACGATCGGCGCGCAGCACGGCGGCGACCCCGAGCCGCTCCATGTGGAGCACGCCAGCGATAGCCATGCGTCGGCGGTCGCCACGCATGCAGACTCGGCTCAGGAGCCGGTGTTTCAGGAAGCAGCGGCCGAGGAGGCGGCTCCCGACCAGGTGGCTCCCAAGGAGGTCGCCGCTGCAGCGGCGGAGCCGGCGCCGGCGGAGCAAGCGAGCGAGAAGCCGAAGAAGAAGGGCAAGGGCTTCGATTTTCTCGCCGCCGCACCGCCCGCCGAAAAGGCATCCGCCCACGCGGTGCAGTGGCCGACCAGCGATGCCGATGCCGGCGAGGCACCACCCGAAGACGAGAAGCTCGGCGACTTCTTCAAGGGGCTGAAGTAGGCGCCAGCCTCCACCGCATGCCAGCAACTTCCCGCCGCGTCACCACGCTCGATCTCGCCGCCGCCAAGCGCGACCGCCGGCCGCTCACCATGGTCACGGCCTATGACTGGCCGACCGGCCGGCTCGTCGATGCCTCGGGCGTCGATTGCGTGCTCGTCGGCGACAGCGTGGCGATGGTGGTCGCGGGCCGCTCCTCGACGATCCCCGCCACGCTCGAGCAGATGATCTACCACGGCGAGATCGTCGCCCGGGCCGCGGAGCGGGCGCTCGTCGTGGTGGACCTGCCGTTTCCGCTGCAGCACCTGGGCGTGCGCACGGCCGTCGAGTCGTGCGCGCGAATCCTGAAGGAGACCGGCTGCCAGGCGGTGAAGCTCGAGGGCACGGCCGGCCAGGCCGAGGTGATCGCCGGGATCGCGGCGGCCGGCATCCCCGTGATGGGCCACGTGGGCCTGCGGCCCCAGGCCGTGCATCAGCTCGGCGGCTACCGCGTGCAGCGCGACGCAGACCACCTCATGGCCGACGCGAAGGCCGCCGCCGACGCGGGCGCTTTCGCCGTCGTGCTCGAATGCATCCCGCGCGAGATGGCGCGTGCGATCACCGAGGCGATCCACATTCCCACGATCGGGATCGGAGCCGGGCCCGACTGCGACGGGCAGGTGCTCGTGCTCCACGATCTGGTCGGCCTCTCGCTCGACCGCGTGCCGAAATTCGTCCGCGCCTATGCCGACGCCAAGTCGTCGATCGCCGACGGCCTCGCCCGCTGGCGGAGCGACGTGGAAGCCCGCCGCTTCCCCGCCCAGGCCGAGACGCTGAAGTAGCCCGCTTCGGCGCGTCGACCGCTTCGTCCCGAAGCGGATCTGAAATCCCTCTCTCGGTGCCCCACCGGCTCAGGGACGGCA
>JBIIOM010000194.1:0-5146 GCA_044336925.1 Pirellulales bacterium | reverse complement strand
CCAGCCCACCAGCAGATTCACGAAGAGAAATGCGGCGCCGAGGGCGACGAAGAGGGCGACATAACCGGCAATCAGCGTGGGATGCATGGATGTTCTCGAAAGCCCGCCCGTGGCGGGCGTGACTTGGCGGGGCTACTGGTTGGGGCCGCCGTGGACGGGCTCGACGATCACCTTCGAGGCCGCAACGGCGGTCGGGTTGATCGTGGATCGGCCCCAGGCCACATCGACCGGAAGGCGGGCGAAATCGACGATCGTTCCATCGCGGCTGTAGCAACTCAGGTCGAGCGTCGAGCCCATGAAGATGCAGTCCACGGGGCAGGGCTCGACACACAGTGCACAAAACATGCACTTCGAATAGTCGATCGTGAACCCGCTCACGCGGAAGCCCTTGCCGTCGGTCACCCGCTCCTTGCCGATGTAGATGCAATCGACCGGGCAGGCCTTGGCGCACTGGTCGCAGGCGATGCAGGTGGTGAGATCGTAGCGGTGGAAGCCGCGATAGCGGGCCGCCACCGGCGCCGGCAGTTCCGGATACTCGAAGTGTTCCGTGAAGGTGCGCCGTTTTTGGTCATAGGTGCTGCTGAACACCCGCAGCGTGACGAGCATCCCCTCCAGGACGGTAGCCACGGCCGAAAACAAGTTGCGAAACCAGACTCTCATGGGCACCGGGCTCTGATGGTTGCTGTCCGGCGAGAGTATAGGGAGCCGCTCCCAGCCAACAAGCGGCGCCACAAAATGTCCGGCGGACGCCGGGGCTGGCGCTGCCCGGCGAAGACCGCCCACAGGTCCTCCCCGGCCGTGGGGGCGAGCAGACGGAAATCCCGGCAAGAAACCGGCCCCGGCGGCTCAGGAAAGGGGTTTCCCCCGCAATTCCCGCAGGTCGGCCCGGCCGGCCATTGCTTGACGATGAATCGGAAACCTCTACAGTTTAAGAGGTTTGAGTCGAGCTGGGTGCCCGTGCCGGCACCCGATCCGGCGTCGATGCAGCACGCCTGATGCAGCACGCCTAAGGAAGGGTTCATGCTGGTACTGTCGCGCAAAAAAGACGAGAGCATCGTCATCAACAACGACATCACGATCGTCGTCGTTGAAATCCGTGGCGACAAGGTGCGGCTCGGCGTCGAGGCGCCGAAGGAGGTGCCGGTGCATCGCCGCGAGGTGTACGATGCCATCGCCCGCGGCGAACCGCTGGAAATTCAGCTTGGCTCCCCCACGCAGATCGCGCCGGCTGCTCCGGAGGCCGACACCGGTGAACTCTCGGCCGGCCGCTCCCCCGGGCCGGAAGATTCCCGCCCGCCGGCGAACGACTCCATTCCCTGAGGCGGCATTCCCTGAGGCTGCCTGCTGCGGTACAACTGTGGAGTCGGTTTCGCGAGAAGCCAACACGCCACACTGGCCCCATCGTCTAGCGGTTAGGACACGGCCCTTTCAAGGCTGTAACCGGGGTTCGATTCCCCGTGGGGTCATTTGAATGCACTCCGACAGCGGCTTCGAGGCTCTTCATGGCTGATGGCATCTACGACGCGATTCTGCTCGTGTCGTTTGGCGGGCCGGACGGTCCGGATGACGTCATTCCCTTCTTGGAAAACGTGCTCCGCGGACGAAACGTGCCCCGCGAGCGGATGCTCGAGGTGGCCGAGCACTATCAGCACTTCGGCGGCAAGAGCCCGATCAACGAGCAGAATCGGGCGCTCATCGCCGCCCTCGAGGCGGAACTTGACCGGCGTGGCCCGCATCTGCCGGTCTACTGGGGCAATCGCAACTGGCATCCGCTCCTCACCGACACGCTCCGCGAAATGGCCGACGCCGGCGTGAAGCGGGCGATCGCCTTCGTGACGAGCGCCTACAGCAGCTATTCCGGCTGCCGCCAATACCGGGAAAACATCGCCGCCGCCTGCGCGTCGCTCGGCGACCGTGCGCCGCAGGTCGACAAGATTCGCGTGTTCTTCAATCACCCCGGGTTCGTCGGTCCGATGGCCGCCAACGTGCGGAAGGCGCTCGAGCACTTCCCGGCGGACGCGCGGCGGAACGTGCCGGTGCTCTTTACCGCCCACAGCATCCCGTCATCGATGGCCGACGGCTGCCGCTACGTCACGCAGCTCACCGAGGCGACGCGGCTGGTGGCCGAGCACGCCGGAGCGGCCGACTCGCGGCTCGTTTACCAGAGCCGCAGTGGCCCGCCGACGCAGCCGTGGCTCGAGCCCGACATCTGCGACGCGATCCGCGAGCTCCATGCCCGGGGCATCAGGCAACTGGTGATCGCGCCGATCGGCTTCATCTCGGACCACATGGAGGTGCTTTACGATCTCGACACCGAAGCGGCCGATCTCTGCCGGGAGCTCGGCATCGACATGGTCCGTGCGGCGACGGTCGGCACCGACCCGGCGTTCGTGGGCATGGTGCGCGACCTGATCGCCGAACGCCACTTCGGCCAGGGGGAGCGCGTCGCGATCGGCACGCTGCCTGCCAATCACGATGTCTGCCCGCTCGATTGCTGCCCCGCCCCGGCGATGCGCAGGCCATGAGTTTCTCCGGCGGCCGCGAGCACGTGGCGCTGGTGCACGGATACCTCGCCAACAAGGTTCTACTCGCCCCGCTCGGCTGGCGTCTCGGCCGCCAAGGCTACGACACGACGGCCTGGGGTTACTGGAACATGCGCTGCTCGCTGCTCGTGCATGCGGCGCGGTTCGCCGGGAAGCTCGAAGCGCTCGACGCCAACCCGGCCATCGACAGCCTGCACCTCGTGACGCACAGCATGGGAGGCATCATCGCCAGGGCCGCCCTCGACCGCTTCCGGCCACGGAAGCTCGGCCGCATCGTGATGCTCGCGCCGCCCAACAAGGGCTCCTTCGTGGCCACGAGGATCGCCGGCACGATCGGGAGGGTGTTCAAGCCGGTGGCGGAACTCTCCACCGCCCACGACAGCCTCGTCAACTCGCTCCCCATGCCGAGCGGCGTCGACCTGGGAGTGATCGCCGCGAAGTGGGATGCGCTCGTCTCCGACGAGAGCACGCACCCCGATGTGCCCCACGCCTACGCCACGATCCCGACGTTTCATTCGGGGCTGTTGTTTCGCCGCGACGCCGCCGACCTGGTGGCCTCGTTCCTCGAGCGCGGCGAGTTTCCCGCAGGTGCGGCATGAACCCCGCGTCACGATCGATCGGCGGCGGCTCCGTGCCGGCGGGCCCGCTGGGCCTCGGCTGCTGGCCATTGTCGGGCATGACCCGCACGGGAATCACGCGGGAGGCCGCCGTGGCCACGGTCCGCGCCGCGATCGACGCCGGCATCCGCCACCTCGACACGGCCTACTGCTACGGGGAGCACGGGGAAAGCGAGCGGGTGATCGCCGAGGCGATTCGCGGCCGTCGCGACGACGTATTCCTGGCGGGCAAGTGCGGGATCCACTGGGAGCCCGACGCCACCAAAAATCCCCCGCGGAGGCAGTGCGTCGATGGCCGCCCCGACCGCATCCGCGCGGAAGTGGAGGAAAGCCTCGAGCGGCTGGGCACCGACCGGCTCGACCTGCTCTATCTGCATGCCCCCGATCCCACGATTCCGATCGAGGATTCGGCGGGCGAACTCGACCGTCTCCTCGCCGCCGGCAAGGCCCGTGCGATCGGCGTTTCGAACGTCTCGCTCGCCCAGCTCGAGGCCTTCGCGGCCACCTGCCCGCTTGCGGCCTGCCAGATGCACTTCAACATGCTGCAGCGCGAAATCGAACGGGAGATCCTTCCCTGGTGTCGGAGCCACGGCGTCGCGATGGTGGTTTACTGGCCGTTGATGAAGGGGCTCCTGGCCGGCGGGATGCGTCGCGACACGGTATTCCCCGTGACCGACAGCCGCCACAAATATCCGATGTTCAACGGCGACGAATTCCGGCGCAACCTCGACTTTGTCGATGCCTTGCGGCCGATCGCCGCCCGGCTCGGCTGCAGCCTGCCCGATCTCGTCCTCGCGTGGACGGCCGAGCAGCCCGGCATCACGAGCGTGCTCTTCGGCGCCACGTCGCCCGAACAGGTGGCGATCAACGCCGGAGCGCTTGCATGCCGCCTCGATGACGAGGCCCGCGCATCGATCAAAGCCGCGATCGATGCCCGCGGCCCAGTCGCCAACCGCCGGCTGGTGTAGGACAAAAAGGTGTCAGGACTCTTTTCCTGCAGAAACGGCATTGCTCGCCAAAAAAGGTAGGCAGGAAAAGAGTCCTGACACCTTTTTCACGCCCTGCAGGAAAAGAGTCCTGACACCTTTTTCAGGCCACGCCGACGTATGACTGGCGAACCTTCAGGCAGGTCTGGCGAAAGGGCTCCGGACGGCTGACGCCCGGCAACCGCAACGTCTCGATCGGCCCACGGCGGAACACGAGATCACCGCAGTCATACCACTCCTGCCCCGGCTGAACGACGAGATCGATCGCATCGAATCGATCGAGATCGACATACTGCTCGACTCGCGGCGTGATGCCGCGTTCGATGCAGACGCGGCGATTGGTAAGACGATACCGCTTCAGCCCCCACGGCAGCCGCATTGAGAGATAGAGCATCATGCCGACGGGAATCGTCGCCAACAGCGCGAGCCGCCCGAAGGAAAACGGCCCGAAACCGCTTTTGATCCGATAGAGGCGGCCGAGCATCTGGCCGACCCCCGTCGAACCGACGGACGGCCAGACGGTCATCACCGTCGCCTCGGCAACACTCGGAGGAACCACGCCTGAGATCATCTGCTTGTTCATGGGCGATATGGTACCCGGCGATATGAATAAAAAAACCCGCCTGGGCTCGGCTGAGCCCAGGCGGGTCACAAATCTTTGATCGTTTGGCAGCTTTGCCCACCGGCGGTTTCCCGCTGGCAGGCAGATCTCTTTCGGCGGCACACCAGAAACGCCTGTCGGCGAATCCGGCACGATCGTGTCTCCACATGAGTCTTCAAGGCCTTGCGGCCTTTTGACTCTTTGATCCGACAGACTTCCAGGCTGAATCGCCGGTGCAAGCACCGGGTTCAACCGTTCCATCTGGCGGTTGCATCGGCATCTCCGAAGAGATGCGTCAGCGGTTTCCTTTAGAAAGGAGGTGATCCAGCCGCAGGTTCCCCTACGGCTACCTTGTTACGACTTAGTCCCAATTGCAGAGTTCATCTTAGGCGCCTGGCT
>JBIIOM010000034.1:0-16913 GCA_044336925.1 Pirellulales bacterium | reverse complement strand
CCGACCGAGAAATACCCGTTGCCCCAGCGGGCCACCTCGTAGAGTTCGGCGGCATCCGCCGGGCTCCAATGATCGACGTCGAGATCGACTGCCATCCATCGTCCTCGTGAAGGTCCGGCCGGCCGGGGAAACCGCGCCGCCACCGCGGCGTGAATGTTTTTGAGTGTAGCGTGAACCGGCGTCAAGGCCATGCCGGGCGGGCGAATCACACCCGCAGGCGCGACCACTGGGGAGTTGAGAAAAAGATGAGCATCGCGACGCCGCGCACGCTCAGATCGGCCGCCATGGCATACCACGCCCCGACGGCGCCGAGCCCCATGCCCGGCAGCGTGCCCAGCCCGGCGGGAAGGGGCACGGCCGGCCAGGCGAGCCCCACCGCGAGCGGCAGCCGCACGAGCAGCAGGCCCAAAAAATTGACCACGAGCGGCACCCGCGTGGCTCCGGCCCCGCGCAGCCCGCCCGAGAGCACCATCAGGAGCGCCAGGGGCGGCTGTGCGAAGGCGACGATGCGGACGAGCCGGGCCGTGAGGTCGGCCACCTCAGGCTGGCGTTCGGCGCCGCCCACGAACCAGCCGGCGAGCGGCCCGGAGAGCCAGAGGAAGACCGCCCCGGCCGCCGACATGAAGGCGAGGCAGGCGAGGGCGGCGAGCCAGACACTTTTTCTCGCCCGCCGCTCGTCGCCGGCGCCGAGAAACTGCCCCGCGAGCGTGGCGGCCGCCACCTGGAAGGCGCTTCCCGGCAGGTAGGCGAGCGACTCGATCGTGATGGCCACCGAATGCGCCGCGGCATCGACGTTGCCCAGCCGGTTGACGATCGAGAGAAAGCCGAGGTGGCAGGCCGCATTGGCCGCGGCATCGAGCCCCGCGGGAACGCCCACCTGCAGGATGCGCCGCAGCCAGGCCGCGTCGGGAATCCAGTCCGCCGGCCCGGGCCCGAGTCTCCGCGATCGCCGGGCCAGAAACGCCACGACGACCGCGGCTCCCAGGCAGTAGCCGAGAACCGTTCCCCAGGCGAGCCCTTCCCAGCCGAGGGCCGGCAGGCCGCCCCAGCCGGTGGCGAGCGCATAACTCGACGCCGCATTGACCAGGTTCACGACCGTCATCGACACGAGCCCGGCCACCATGTCGCCGGCGCCGCGGAGGATTGCCACGCCGACGTGAATGACCATGATCGCGGGCAGGGCCGGCATCACGATGGCCAGATACCGCCCCGCGTGTCGCGAACTTTCAACCGGCAGCCCGAGCGCCACGAGAAAGGTGCCGCCGGCGACGAACGCCAGGGCCATCAGGGCGGCCGTCAGCCCGCCGCCGATGAGCAGCGATTGCGCCGCCGCCCGCCGCGCGGCCGGAAGATCGGCCGCACCGACGCTGCGGGCCACGAGCGCGGTGGAGGCAACCGCCGGAATGGCGAAGAGCGCCGGCAGAAACGCGAGGCAGTAGGCCACCAGGCCGACCGCGGCCAGGTATTCGGCGCCGGCGAGCAGGTTTCCCGCCAGCCATTTGTCGGTGAACCCGACGGAGAGGGCGAGCAATTGCTCCACGAGCACGGGCAGCACGAGCCATGCCACCGGACGAACCGTGCCGGAGAGCCGCGTGATCCCGCCCGCGCCGCGATCGGCTGTGCTCGATCCGCTCAGGCGAAGAGTTCCTTGATGACCTTGCCGGAGTTGGCGATCCTCATCGGCCGCCCGTTCTTGGCGGTGAAGGTGGTCTCGAGCGAGATGCCGAGCGACTTGAGCACGCTCGCCATCACGTCCTGCGACGAATAGGGCTCGGTGACGACCTCGCGGCCGTCGGAGCTCGTCTCGCCCACCACCACGCCGCGCTTGAAGCCGGCGCCTCCCACCACCACGCTCCAGCTCCGCGCCCAGTGGTCGCGGCCCGCGTCGCCGTTGATGTTCGGCGTGCGGCTGAATTCGCCCATCCAGATGATCGCCGTGTCGTCGAGCAGCCCCCGATCGGCCAGATCGCTCACCAGGCCGCTCATCGCCTTGTCGAGTTCCGGCAGCTTCCGGTCGGCGAGCGTCGGGAAGATGCCCTGGTGCATGTCCCAGCCGCCGAGATCGACCTCCACGAAGGGCACCCCCGCTTCCACGAGCCGCCGCGCGAGCAGGCAGCCGCGGCCGAAGCCGGTGGTGCCATACTTCTCCTGCACCTCCTTCGGCTCCTCCATCGCCTTGAAGGCCTTCATCTGCTGGCTCGTCATCAGGCGGATCGTCTTTTCGACCACCTTCTGGTGATCTTCCGCGGAGCCGCCCCGCTTTTCACCGATGAATCTGTTCTCGATCGCGGCGAGCATCTCGAGCCGCTGGGTCACCCGCGTCGGGTCGATGCCCATGTCGAGGTTGCGCACGTTGCCGTTGGAATCGACCACGAACGGCGCCCAGGCCATGCCGAGGAAACCCGGCCCGACGCTGCCCCCGCCCACCGAGACGAATGGCGGAATCTCCAGGTCGGGCACCAGGTCGGCGAGTTCATGGGCGATCACGGAGCCGTAGCTCGGGTGCTCGACATTCGGATTTGGGACATAGCCGGTATGCATGTAGTAGCGGCCGCGCATGTGGTCGGCCTCGCGGGTGCTCATCGACCGCACGATCGACATGTGGTGCATCTGCTTGGCCATCAGCGGCATGTGCTCGCAGATGGCGATGCCGTCGGCGCTGGTCGAAATCTGCTTGAACGGGCCGCCGGTCGCCTCGCCGGGCTTCAAGTCCCAGATGTCCATGGTGCTGGGCCCGCCCCCCATCCAGAGCAGGATCGCCGACTTGTGCCGCTTCTTCAGGTCGGCGGCGTTGGCGAGGATCGAGTTCGTGAATGCCGTCGCGGGCGTGGCCAGCGCCGCGGCGCCGGCCAGGTGGCTCATGAAGTGCCGCCGTGTCATGTCGGCAGGGGTGCGAAACAGTCGCGACATGGAATCCTCCCGCAGCCTAGTGATTGATGATGAATTCGTTCGAGTTCAAGACGGCCCACCAGATGTCTTGCAGGGCCCCGACGGCATCTCCCCGGCGGGCCTTCATCAATTGATTGGCCATCGCGACCTCCGGCTTGGAGGGCTTTCGCGCCAGGGCCGCCAGGTAGAGCGTTTCGATCTTGGCGGCATTCTTGGCGTTGCCGGCGGCCACCCGGTCGAGGAAGCCGCCCTTGCCGACCCCGGTGGCGACCTTCATCAGCTCGCTGTTGAACATCGTCAGCACCTGCGTGATCGATCCATTGAAGGTCGTGGTGTCGTCCCCCTCGTCGGTGCCGAAGGCGATGACGAATTGCCCGAGCCACTCGTCCTTCTTTCTGGCCGCGCGTTCGCCGATGGCCCGGCTCTCGTCGGCGGCGGTGGCGGTCAGGAGCGACTCATACAATTCCTCGGCCCGCATCTGCCGCAGATAAAACCGCGAAAATCGCGGCGGCTCGCCGAGGGCGGGGTCGTCGCGCGCGTTGTCGCCGCCGGCCCGGCTCGAGAGCGAGTAGGGCTTCGAGAGCACGATCCACCGCATCAGCTCCTTGAGGTCGTAGCTCTGCTCGCGGAATTTCGCGGCCAGGCCGTCGAGCAACTCGGGGTGGGACGGCGCGTTGTGCTCGCCGAGGTCGTCGATCGGTTTGGTGAAGCCATAGCCCAGGAAGTGGGCCCAGATCCGGTTGACGATCACCTTCGGCATGAGCGGACTCGCCTTGATGAGCTGTGCGAGCTCGCGGCGGCGATGGGCGCCATAGGGCGTGCCGTCGTCCATCTTCGCCGGGAGGTAGCCGCTCTTCGAAATCGCCGTGCCGTCGATGAACACCGGAAATGCGACCTGCTTCAGGCCGTTGCGAAGCTCGTAGTAGATCTCGGCCGACTGTGGATCGCCCCCCTCGCCGCGGAAGTCCTCGTCGACCAGTTCGATCGACTGGATGTCCATGGTCTGCTCGAACCGCCGCAGCGGCCGGGTCTGCCGAAAAAACGCGTTGAACTCCCAAAACTGGTTTTGCTTGCCGTCGTTGAACGGATGATCGTGGCACTGCGTGCACTGCACATGCAGACCGAGGAAAATCTGGGCGGTCTTGGCGGCCGCCTGCACCCCGCCCTCCTCCAGCTTCCCGGTCAGGAAGTTGGTGGCGCCGTTGAAGTTGTCGATGCTCTCCTTGTTGGTATTCGAGCCCTCCGCCGTGACGAGTTCCTCCACGAAGCGGTCGTACGGCTTGTTTTTCTGGAAGGCCCGTCGCAGCCACTGCCGCATGCCCGACCGGTTGACGAATCGATTCTCGGGGTCGCGGCCGATGAGGATCGTGGTCCAGGCATCGGTCCAGTTCCGGGCATACTCGTCGGCATATTCGTCACCGAGAAGCCGCGCCGCGAGGTCCGCCTTCTTGGTCGGCGATGAATCGTCGAGAAAACGCCTCAGCTCGTCGATGGTCGGGATGCGGCCGATCGTGTCGAGAAAGACCCGCCGGCACCATTCCCCGTCGGTCGCGTCAGCCGAAGGCTCGAGTTCGGCGTCGGCCCATCCGGTCGCCACCTGCTCGTTGATGAACCTGACTTGCGGAATGCCGAACGATTCGTCGGCCGCGGCGGCGAGCGCAGCCCCGGCGAAAAACGCGATGGCCGAGAGACAGGCGACAGCCCGGGAGCGAGACGCCGGCATGATGATCCCTCGCAGGCACTCCCGACGCGGCTTGCCCACCGCGACAGAAGCCACCCCTCCAAGTCTACCGGAAGGCATCAGCCCATCCAAAACTGGCGCGAACACAGAGTAGACCGCTTGCTCCGCAAGCGGATCTTTCCCGCTTCGGGACGAAGCGGTCTACCTTGGACGAAACGGTCTACCTTACGAAACGGCCTGCCCGTCAGGCGCCGGCGGGCGACCTGCGCGGCGGCCGGGAGGCCTGCACCTGCGGGGCCGGGGCCTGCCCGGAACGCCCTTCGCTGCCCACGAATTCGAGCACGGCGCGGGGGCCGGCATCGCCGAGCCGCGGGGTGGAGAGCTTGAGAATGCGGGTGTAACCACCGGGGCGGTCGACAAAGCGGGGGGCGATCTTCTCGAACAGCACCCGTGCCGCCTGCTTGTCGCCGAGCAGCGTGATCGCACGGCGGCGGGCCGTGACGGCCGGCGCCGAGGCGGCGGCCCACTTCTGCCACTGCTCGCTGGCACGCCACTTCTTCCACTCGGCGGAATCCCGCTCGGCGGAGACGGCAAATGGCTTCGCCTTCTCGGCGGCAGCCAGTCCGCGCTTGGCGATCGTGATGCACCGCTCGACGAGCGGCCGCACTTCCTTGGCCTTCGCGACGGTGGTGATGATCCGACCGGCCACCTGCGGCCTGCCGACCTCGTCCACCTCGACCTCCCGCTCGGTGAGCATGAGGGCGGAGGCGAGATTGCGGAGGAGCGCCCGCTGATGAGAGGGGCTGCGTCCGAGCACACGGCCTTTGCGACGATGGCGCATGGGTCAATTCCTTGCGAAGGGTTCTGCGATACGGGAGGTTGAGTGATGGGGGCCGCGTGGATCCGATCAGGCGTCGGCCGCCGACGGCACCTGCATGCCGATCCGGAGACCGATCTCCGCGAGCTTCTCCTCGAGCTCCTGGAGCGTCGTCTCGCCGAAGTTCCGCACCTCGAGCAGCTCCTCGCGCGACCGCGCAACGAGCTCGCGAATCGTGGCGATGCCCTCGGCTTCCAGGCAGTTGGCAGCCCGCAGCGAAAGCTTCAGATCGGAGACCAGCATGCCGAGCCGGCTCTCCAGCGGCGCCTCCACCGAGAAGACGTTGCCGAAGGCCGGAGCACTGACGGTCGCGCCGGGCTTGCCATAGGAGACGAACGGATTGAGGTGCTTCCGCAGGATCTTGGCCGCCTCGACGAGCGCCATTTCGGGCGTCACCGTTCCGTCGGTCCAGATCTCCATCGTCAGCTTGTCGTAGTTGGTCTTCTGGCCGACGCGGGTCTCTTCGACCTCGTACCGAACGCGGGTCACCGGGCTGAAGACGGCGTCGACCGGGATGATGCCGATTTCCTGGGCTTCCGGGCTGTGCTCACTGGCGGGCACGTAGCCGCGGCCGTTCTCGACCACCATCTCCAGCTCGAACGGCACGTCATCGGTGAGCGTGGCGAGGAGCAGGTCCTTGTTCACGACCTCGACGGCCTCGTCGGTCTGGATGTCGGCGGCCGTGATCGGGCCACGGGTGCTCTTCTCGACCCGGATCACCCGCGTCGAATCGCTGTGGTTCTTCACGACGAGGCTCTTCACCGCGAGCACGATATCGGTGATGTCTTCGAGCACACCCTTGATCGTGGTGAATTCGTGCAGGGCGCCACCGACCTTGATCTGGGTCACGGCGCTGCCTTCGAGGCTGGAAAGCAGCACGCGCCGCAGGCTGTTGCCCACCGTGGTGCCGAAGCCGCGCTCGAACGGCTCGGCCGTGAACTTGCCGTACGTGCCGGTGAGCGTCTTCGGATCGGCCGTGACCGAACCGGGCAACTCGAGACCGCGCCAACGGATGTGCATGTGGAACTCCTTGTTTTCTGCCGGTGTACGTGGAAGCCAGATTGTTTCGGAAAAGCCGCGGCGTCAACGCGCGGTCACTTCGAGCACAACTCGATGATCAGGTTCGCCTGGACGGGAATCGACACGTCCTCCGCGCCGGGCAGCCTGTCGACCCGCCCTTCGGGAATCGGGCCTTCCATCCGCGACAGGAAGTCGGGCACTTCGCGGCGCGAATCGGCGAGCGCCGCGTGAACGAGCTGCAGGCTCTTCGCGCGATTCTTGACGCGGATCAGGTCGCCGGCCTTGACGAGATAACTCGGCACGTCGAGCCGACGGCCGTTGACCGTGATGTGGCCGTGCATCACCGCCTGCCGGGCGGCGGCACGCGACGACGCGAAGCCCATGCGATGCACCACGTTGTCGAGACGGCGCTCGAGCAGCGACATGAGCGTCTCGCCCGTGTTGCCCGTGCCCCGCTCCGCCCGCGCGAAATAGGTGCGAAACTGACGCTCGAGCACGCCGTAGTAGTGCTTCAGCTTCTGCTTCTCGCGGAGCCGCAGCCCGTAGTCGGTCGGCTTGCTACGACGCTTCTGCACCACGCCCGGCGGCGTGGCGCGGCGCTCGAACGCGCACTTCGGCGTATCGCAGCGACTGCCCTTCAAAAACAACTTGAGTCCGTCGCGGCGACAGAGGCGGCAGACAGGTCCGGTGATGCGTCCCATGTTCGTTCGTGGTCTCGGCGGTGAAAACTGATGGTTGGTTGATGGAGAGGACTAGACGCGACGCTTCTTCGGCGGGCGGCAGCCGTTGTGCGGCAGCGGCGTGATGTCTTCGATGCTCTTGACGTTCATGCCCGCGGCCTGCAGCGCGGTGATGGCGCTCTCGCGGCCGCTCCCGGGCCCGCGCACCTTCACCTCGAGCTCCTTGACGCCGTACTTGGCCGCCTTTTCAGCGGCCTGCTGCGCCGCGCACTGGCCGGCGAAGGGCGTGCCTTTGCGGCTCCCCTTGAAGCCACACGTGCCACCGCTCGCCCAACAGAGCGTGTCGCCCCGGGTGTCGGTGATCGTGACCGTGGTGTTGTTGAAGCTCGCCGTGATGTAGGCGATGCCGGCCGTCACGCTCTTCTTCTTCGTCTTGGCAACCTTTGACATGAACCTGCTCTTGGGTGTTCAAACACTCGTGCTATGGGGATGATCGAGACGTTACTTGAGATCCTTGACGCCCTTCTTGCCGGCGACGGTCTTCTTCGGGCCCTTACGGGTGCGGGCATTGGTGCGGGTGCGCTGGCCGCGCACCGGAAGGCCGCGGCGATGCCGCAGGCCGCGGTAGCTGCCGATGTCCTTGAGTCGCGAGACGTTTTGCGACACCTGGCGGCGAAGCTGCCCCTCGACGACGTAATCCTTGTCCATGAGGGCCGCCAGCCGGGCGAGCTCATCCTCGTGGAGATTGCGGGCGATGCCTTCGGGATCGACGCCAGCCTTGTGGCACAGCTCTCGCGCCACTCGCGGACCGACTCCATACAGATACTGCAGGGAGTAGATCGTCTTCTTTTCAGAGGGGATGTCGACACCGAGGAGACGGGGCATGGCGGGAATCCGGAAAAGGAACGGAAGTCAGGCGGTGAGGTGGATGGACTGAAGCGACAAACCGACGAGCATGGTGCGGCGTTCGACGACGGGGATGAGCGGCGTCAGCCACCGCCGGCACCATCGGACGTCACCCCTGCCGCTGCTTGTGGCGGGGATCTGCGCACACGACGAATACGACGCCGCGGCGCCGGACGATTTTGCACTTTTCACACATGCGACGGACGCTGGCGCGAACCTTCATACTGGAGCTCGTGGCGGCGGCCGACCACGCCTTCAAATCGGAAAACGGGGGAACTGGCGGAAAGTCACGGAGTATAGGCAGCGAAAAAGGGCGTTCACAAGGGGGTGTCGTAGCGCCGCGATTTTTTCGCATTCCGCGAACCGCTGGCGGCTCAGGTTCGGTCCGTTTTCCGAGTACGGCAGTGGCAGGCGGAGGGGTCGGCGAAAGCTCGAGGAGCATTGGGCGTATCCTCGCCCCTGCGACGCGACTTTTGCCGCCCCGCAGCCGGTGCCACACGTATGTCGGATGCGATCTAGGCGACGCGGCCGATCGACTCGCCGGCGGCGGGGGCCGCCGTCAGCACCACAGGGCCGTTTTCCGTGATCGCGACGGTGTGCTCGAAGTGGGCGCTGGCGCGGCCGTCCACGGTCGATTGCGTCCAGTGATCCGGCAGCACCCGAACCTTCTTCGACCCCATGTTCACCATCGGTTCGACGGCGATCACGAGCCCGGGCTCGAGATCGAAATCGTGGTTGCGACGGAAGGCGGGCGTGCAGAAGTTGGGCACCTGCGGGTCTTCGTGCATCTTGCGGCCGATGCCGTGCCCGACGAAGTTTTCGACCACCGAGAAGCCGTGGTCGCGGACATACTTGGCCATCTCCGTGGCGACGTCGCTCCAGCGGCTCCGCACGGCCATCAGTTGGATGGCGAGCGCCAGCACGCCGGACGTGCAGTCGAGCAATCGTTGCACGTCCGGATCGATCGTCCCGACCGGATAGGTGACGGCCGAGTCGCCGCACCAGCCATCGACGCTGCAGCCCGTGTCGATGCTCACGACGTCGCCGGCGACGAGCACGCGATTGCCAGGGATGCCGTGCACGACCTCGTCGTTCACCGACATGCAGCAGACCGCAGGAAAGGGAACCTTCCCCGGCACGCCCTTGAAGAGCGGCACGGCGCCGTGCTCCGCGAAATATTTTTCGACCGCACGATCGATCTCGCCGGTGGTGCTGCCGGGCCGCACGAGCGCTGAAGCGAGTTGATGGGCGCCCCACACCACCAGCCCGGCACGGCGCATGGCCGCGATCTCGCGAGCGGAACGAAGATTCACCACGACAAAAACACCCATTCCCGGGAGGAAAAGCTCGACACTGGAGGCGAGTATACCGCCCCCGGGAACCCTGCTCTACGGCCTGCGGCGGCCGGCCGCGCGGCCAAACTCATCGAGCGCCGCCCGCACGCGCTCGAAGATCTCCTCGGCCGTCCCCAGGCCGTCGATGCTCGCGAGCTTCCCCTGACGGGCGTAGTAATCGAGCAGCGGCGCCGTCTGCAGCTCGAAGCTCGCGATCCGCTTCGAGAAGATCTCGGGATTGTCGTCGGCCCGCTTCCGCGCGAGCATGCGCCGGATGAGTTCGTCTCGGGGGACGGCCAACTCGATGACGCCGTCCACGCTCATGGCCCGCCGCTCGAGCAATTCGTCGAGCGTCGCCGCCTGGGGCAGCGTGCGCGGAAAGCCGTCGAGAAGGCAGCCGCCCCGGCAGTCGGGGGCCTCGAGCCTCTTGGTGACCATGCCCACGATGATCTCGTCGGGCACGAGTTGGCCGTCCGCCATGTACCGCGCCGCCTGAACCCCCTCCGGCGTGCCGGCCCGCACCGCGGTGCGGAGCATCTCCCCGGTGGACAGATGCGGCACCCGCAGGTGCTCGACGAGCCGCTGGCACTGCGTGCCTTTCCCAGCGCCGGGCGGTCCGATCAGGATGATCCGCATTGACGAGTCCGCAGGACGTGACCGAAGGGGCGGACCGGCGGTTTGTCGCGAGCCCAGGACGAACCGGCCACGGTGAAAGAATCAGGATTTTTCCAGGAGCCCCGTGTAATTCCTCATCACGAGGTGGCTGTCGATCTTCTGGACCAGGTCGAAGGCGACGCTGACCGCGATGAGGAGGCCCGTGCCGCCGTAAAAACTCGCGATCTGGGCGGGGATGCCAAGCGCGCCGCCGACGATCGTAGGGATGATCGCCACGAGCGAGAGAAACGCCGCGCCCACGTAGGTGATCCGCTCCATCACCCGCTCGAGATAGTCGGCCGTCCGCTTCCCGGGACGGTAGCCCGGGATGAAGGCGCCGAAATTCTTCAGGTTGTCGGCCATTTCCTTCGGATTGAAGGTGATCGCCGTCCAGAAATAGCAGAAGAAGTAGATCAGCACCACGTAGAGCAGGTTGTAGAGGAACGATTGCCCGCGGGTGAATGAATCGTGCAGCGCCCCGAGCAGGGAGCTGCCCGGATTGGCGTTGTGGAGATACTGGAAGAGCATCTGCGGGAAGAGCAACAGCGAGCTGGCGAAGATGATCGGCATCACGCCGGCCTGATTCACCCGCAGGGGCAGATACTGCCGGGTGCCGCCGTAGACCCGGCGACCACGGACGTGCTTGGCGCTCTGCGTCGGAATCCGCCGCTGCCCCTGGGTCATGAACACCACGCCCGCGACGACGCCCACGAACAGCGCCGCCAATACGAGCAGCGTTTCGATGCCCATCTTGCCGCCGCCGCCGCCGAGCTCCCAGCTGGTGTCGCCGGCAAGCTCCACCAGGGCGCTCGGCATCGCGGCCAGGATGCCCGCCATGATGAGCAGGCTGATGCCGTTGCCGATGCCGAATTCGTCGATCTGCTCGCCGAGCCACATCAGAAACACCGTGCCGGCCGTCATCGTCATCACGGCGACGAATTGCCAGATGAAAGGCAGCTTGCCGTCGACGAGAAAGCCGGGCTGGATGAGCGACGATTCACCGATTCGCGTATTCGAGAGGAACGCCACGTAGGCCCAGCTCTGGATGATGCAGATGAGCACCGTGGCGTAGCGGGTGTATTCGTTGATCTTCTTGCGTCCCGCCTCCCCCTCCTTCTGCAGTCGCTCGAGCGGCGGCCAGACGGTGCCGAGCAGCTGGAAGATGATCGACGCGGAGATGTAGGGCATGATCCCCAGGCCGAAGATGGTGGCCTGCGAAAGCTGGCTGGCCGAGAACACGGCCACCGTCTTGAGGAGGTCGCCGATGCCGCCGGCTTCCTCGGCGAAGGCGGTCATCGCCTTGGGATCGACGATCGGCAGCGGCACCTGCCAGCCGACCCGATAGATGGCCAGCAGCCCCAGCGTCAGCAGGATCTTCTGCCGCAGTTCGGGGATCGTGAAAATGATGCGAAGTTTCTCGAGCACGTGACCAACTCCTCTGGTGCCCCGTGAACCGGCGCGACCGCCCGGCAATCGGGCGTCGGGCAGCCATCATCCGTTGACAACCGCCACGGGGGGCCGACAGCCTACCCCAACGGCCGGCCTGTTACCCAGTCGTCTTCTTCCGGGCGGCCTTCGGCTTGGCCCGCTTCACGCCCTTCTCGACGGCCGCCGGGCCCGAAAGCTCGGTCACGGTGCCACCGGCCGCGAGGATCTTCTCGCGGGCCTGGGCGCTGAAGTGATGGGCGGAAACCTTCAGCGACTTGCCGAGCTTCCCGTCACCGAGAATCTTCAATTCGTGCCAGATTCCCTTGGCGAGCCCGGCCTCTTTGATCGTCTTCGGGTTCACGTCGGCGCCGGCGGCGAAACAGACCTCGAGGTCGTCGACGTTGACGCCGACCACGATGCTGCCGTGGCGGTTGTGAAACCCGCGCTTCGGGATCTGCCGGATGATCGGCATGCGACCGCCCTCGAAGATGGCGGGCGACGACCAGCCGGCGAGCTGGCCCTGTCCCTTGTTGCCGCGGCCGGCCGTGCGGCCCTTGCCGGAGCCCGGGCCACGCCCCACCCGCATCCGCTTGCGGTTCTTCTGGATGCCTCGGTTGACGTCATTGATCTTCATGATTGGTTCCTGTTCGCGAGCACTGGCAGCCGGCTGATGTTTACGAGAGCGAGACGCCGCGGAGGCGCTCGACATCCTCTCGCGTCCGCAGCTGTTTGAGAGCCTCGAGGGCCGCCTTCACCAGGTTGACGGGGTTGGTCGAGCCATGGGCCTTGGTCAGCACGTCGTGGATGCCGGCCGATTCGCAGACGGCACGCACGGCGGCGCCGGCGATGATGCCGGTACCGGGGCTGGCGGGCAGCAGGATCACCTTGGCGGTGCCGCTGGTTCCCTCGACGCGGTGCGGAATCGTGCCCGACTGCACGGGCACTTCGACCAGATTCTTCATCCCGTCCTTGATCGCCTTCTCGACGGCCGGAGGCACTTCGTTGGCCTTGGCGTAGCCGATGCCCACCTTGCCGCGGCCATTGCCGACCACGACGAGCCCGGCGAAGCTGAATCGGCGACCACCCTTTACGACGGTCGCACACCGGCGGACCTTCACGACCTTCTCGGCAAACTCGCCCGTCTGCCCTGCGCCACGGTCGCCGCCGCGCGGACCTCCGCGATCGCCGCCACGGCCTCCACCACCGCCACGTGAATCTCTGTTCGTTCCGGTCGACACGTCTGAAAGTCTCCGCTTGAGGGCTTGGCTTGGGGGATCAGAACTCGAGGCCGGCCGCACGGGCCGCCTCGGCGAGGGCGGCCACGCGGCCGTGGTAACGGAATTCACCGCGGTCGAAGCAGACCTTCTTCACGCCGGCGGCCTTGGCCCGCTCAGCCACGGCTCGGCCGATCGCCTCGGCAGCCTGCTTGTTGCCGCCGAAGCTCACGGAGCCGCGAAGCTGCTTGTCCATCGAACTCGCCGAGGCCACCGTGCGGCCGGCGGCGTCGTCGATGATCTGGGCGTAGATGTGCTTGTGCGTGCGGAAGACCGCCAGCCGCGGCCGCTCGGCGGTGCCGCGGATGTGGCGGCGAACACGGAAGCGGCGACGCAGGCGCTGTCGGAGGATCGTGCGGGCGTGGTCCATGGGAACGACTGCTGGGAGGAAAGGAAAGGTCTGGGATGAATGATGCGCTGGAGCGGATTACTTGGTGACGGCCTTGCCGGCCTTGCGGCGGACCTGTTCGTTCTCGTAACGGATGCCCTTGCCCTTGTAGGGCTCCGGCTTCCGCAGCGACCGCACCTCGGCGGCGAACTGGCCGACGAGCTGCTTGTCGATGCCTTTGACGATGATGTGCGTCTGATCGGGGCAGGTCACGTTGAGTCCGGCGGGAATCGGCACCTGCAGTTCGTTGGCAAAGCCAACCCGCAACTGGAGCGTGTTCTTCTGGATCGCGGCGATGTAGCCCACGCCCACGATCTCGAGCTTCTTCTCGTAGCCCTTCGTGACGCCCTCGACCATGTTGGCGGCGAGCGCCCGCGTGAGGCCGTGAACGGCCCGCGACGTGCGGTCGTCATCGGCCCGCGTGACGTTCAACACACCGCCGGCCTGGTCGATGTTGATGGCCACGGCGGGATGCAGCCGCTGCTCGAGCTTGCCGAGCGGCCCTTCCACCTTCAGGTTGCCGGCCTCGACGGCCGCCTTCACACCCTTGGGGAGCGGAACGGGGGATTTGCCAATACGCGACATGTTTCGATGCCTTTCTGATTTACCACAGCTCGCAGAGCACTTCGCCGCCGAGCTTTCGCTGCCGGGCCTCGCGGTCGCTCACCACGCCGCTGGAGGTCGACAGGATCGAGATGCCGAGGCCGCCGAGCACGGGGCGCAGACGCACGGAACGGCTGTAGACGCGCTTGCCGGGAGAGCTCACCCGCTTGATGTGGCGGATGAGTCGCTCGCCGTTGGGGCCATACTTGAGCTCGAGTTGAAGCTTGGCGACCGGCTCCGATTCAACCTCGCGCCAATCCCAAATAAAGCCCTCCCGCTTCAGCACGTCCGCCACACCACGCTTCACCTTCGAACTCGGTACCTCCACGGTGGCGCGTTCGACGCGCACCGCGTTGCGGATGCGGGTGAGCATGTCGGCGATGGGGTCGGTCATCATGTGAAAAGAACCCTTGCTAAAAAACGGTGAACCCTACCAACTGGCCTTGCGAACGCCCGGGATCAAGCCCTGATCAGCGAGCTTGCGAAAACAGATGCGACAGATACCAAACTTGCGGTAGACCGCCCGCGGCCGGCCGCACAGCATGCAGCGGTGCACCTTCCGTGTGGAAAACTTCGGCGGTCGCTTGGCCGCCGCGATCTTGGACTTACTTGCCATGGAGAGTTTCCAGTGCCGGCAGCCCGTCGCCACCAGGCGAGGGGCCGCGAATCATTCAATCGTCCACATGCCGCTACGCCGCGGCACCACCATCTTCATCATCCTTCTTGAGCGGAACGCCCATCGCCCGCAGAAACTCCCGCGCCTCGTCGTCGGTCCGAGCCGACGTGACGAGCGTGATGTTCATGCCTTGGGGACGGGTGAACTTGTCGGGGTTGATCTCCGGAAACACCATCTGCTCGGAGAGGCCCAGGCTGTAGTTGCCGTGGCCGTCGAAGGCGGTGCTGGAGAGACCGCGGAAGTCTCGCACCCGCGGCAAGGCGAGCGAGACGAGCCGGTCGAGAAACTCGTACATCCGCCGGCCGCGGAGCGTCACCTTGCAGCCGATCGGCAGGTTCTCACGAAGCTTGAAGCCGGAGACGGCCGCCTTCGAGAGGGTCGCGATCGGCTTCTGACCGGTCACCTGCGAAAGGGCGTTGATCGCCTCTTCGAGATACTTCTTCTCGGTCACGGCCACGCCGACGCCCATGTTCACGACGATCTTTTCGAGCTTCGGGATCGCGTGAGGATTCGTGCGGCTGAGCGCCTTGCCGAGCGCCGGCCGAACCGTCTTCGTGTAGTGCTCGAGCATGCGCGGCGTGCCGGCGCTGGATTCCGGAGCTGCGGCGGCCTTCGTCTTCTTTGCCATCGTACGATTTCCTGACTGTGGTTCGCTTGTGTCCGTTATTTCTTCGCCGTGGCCCGCGCCGCCTTGGCCCGCTTCAGCACGCCCAGGTCGGCGTTGCACGTGCGGCAAAACCTCGTGCGGGTTCCGTCGGCTCCCACCTTCACGCCCAGCCGCGTGGCCTTGCCGCAGGACGTGCAGACGACGAGCACGTTGGATGCGTCGATCGGCATCTCCCGGCTCAGACGACCACCCTGCGGATTCTTCTGGCTCCGCTTGACGTGGCGGTAGACGCGGTTGACGCCCTCCACCACCAGGCGGCCCTTTTCAGGCTGCACGGAGAGCACCTTCGCCCGCGTACCACGGGCGTTGCCTGTCTTCACCTCGACCGTATCACCCGATCGGATCAGCATCAAACCACCTCGCTCGCCAGACTGACGATCTTCATGAAGTTGCGGTCGCGGAGCTCACGGGCCACCGCCCCGAAGATGCGGGTGCCCTTCGGATTCTTGTCGTTGTCGATGATCACGCAGGCATTGGTGTCAAACTGCACGTAGCTGCCATCGTCGCGGCGCGTGGGCCGCTTGCAGCGGACGATCACCGCCTTCACCACGGCCTTCTTCTTGACGTCGCTGCCCGGGATCACGCTCTTCACGCTGCAGACGATGATGTCGCCCAGGCCGGCGGTCCGCTTCTTGCTTCCGCCGAGCACCTTGAAGCACATCACTTCCTTGGCGCCGGTGTTGTCGGCCACGACGAGCCGGGTTTGCATCTGGATCATGTTGCGGCCCCTTCCTGCTGAGCCCGCCCGGAAGCGGCAGCCTCTTCGGCCCGCGCGGCCGATTCCTTGAGCTCCGTGGCCCGGGCGCCGCTGCGAAGCGAGGCCACGTCGACGGCCGTGCTCTTCGCGACGACCCGCACGAGCTCCCACCGCTTCAGGCGGCTGCGCGGACGGCACTCGATGATCTCGACGGTGTCGCCGAGGCCCGACTCCTCCTTCTCGTCATGCACGTGGCAGACGGTGCGGCGGTGCTGGATGCGGCTGTACTTCGAGTGACGGACGACGCGCGGGATTTCCACGCGGCGCGTCTTGCTCGAGGCAGCGCTGGTCACCGTTCCGGTTTCGATTCGCTTGGGCATTGGGGAATTTCCTGTTTACTTGCCACTCTGTGTGCGATTCTTGGCCCGACGCTTGGCCGGCTTGCCGGACTGGGCCGCGTCGGCCGCGATCGATCCATCGGGCCCCGCCGCCGGGGCCACGACGCTGCCGCGCTGGCCGAGGATCGTCTGGCAGCGGGCGATCGTGCGCCGGTTCTTGCGAACCTCCGTCGGCGCCGCCAGCTTCTCGGTCTGCGACTGCAGCTTCAGCCGGAAAAGCGATTCAGCGGCGTCCTTCCAGAGGAGCCGAATCTGCTCGTCGCTCATTTCGCGGATTTCTCGTGCCTTTGTGGAGCTCATGGAGTTCTTTCCTTACATCGCCCGCCGCTTCACGAACCGAACCCGCAGCGGCATCTTGTGAGCCAGCCGCGCGAGACACACCCGCGCCGCATCCTCCGAAACACCGGCGATTTCGTAGAGGATCGTTCCCGGCTTGATGACGGCAGCCCAATACTCCGGCTCTCCCTTGCCCTTGCCCATTCGGGTCTCGAGCGGGATCGACGTGATCGACTTGTGGGGAAACACGCGCACATACAGCCGGCCCTCCGTGCGGAGGTACTGCTGGGCTGCAATACGGCCAGCTTCGATCGTCGCGGCAGGCAGCCACCCCGGCTGTTCGGCCTGGAGGCCGAAGTCGCCGAAGACGACGCGATTGCCGCGCGAGGCGTCACCTCTTATACGACCTCTTTGGCTTTTTCGGTGCTTGACCCTCTTGGGCATCAGCGCCATCGCCATCCTCCT
>JBIIOM010000193.1:0-5190 GCA_044336925.1 Pirellulales bacterium | reverse complement strand
ATCCGGTCCTCCACTCGCACAACACGTCCACTCCCCTCGCTCGCGCGTCGGGCTTCCGTAGCGATACGAAACATCCCAGCCCACGGAAGCCCGCAACCCACGGAAGCCCGCAGCGCAAGCAAGGTCCATCCGGTCTCCACTCGCACAACACGTCCACTCCCCTCGCTCGCGCGTCGGGCTTCCGTAGCGATACGCAATATCCCAAACCACGGAAGCCCGCAACCCACGGAAGCCCGCAGCGCAAGCAAGGTTCATCCGTCCTCCACTCGCACAACACGTCCACTCCCCTCGCTCGCGCGTCGGGCTTCCGTGACTCGCAAATGACTCACGCTGTTTTTTACACCGTCTGGTGCCTCACCGCCGTGTGCGGCTCGGCCGTGCTCACGCGGCAGTTGATCGACTGGGCGCGGGCCCGCGGCATGCTCGACCTGCCGAACGAGCGGGGCAGCCATGCATTGCCGACGCCGCGCGGTGGCGGCCTGGCGATCGTGGCCGTGGTCTCCGCCGCCGCGCTCCTGGCAGCCGTGCTGCACCCGGAGTCGCTCAGGCCGCTGGCCGGCGCGATCCTGCCGGCGCTCGCCGTCGCCGCAGTGAGCTGGTTCGACGACGTGCGGTCGGTGCCGATCCGCGTGCGGTTCGCCGTGCATTTCGCGGCGGCGGTCGCGGCCACGGCGGTGCTCGGCCCGGTCGAGCGAATCGAGCTGGGGTCATTCGGCGCGTTCGATCTCGGCGTCGCGGCCTGGCCGCTCACGGTTTTCTGGATCGTGGGGCTCATCAACGCCTTCAACTTCATGGACGGCATCGACGGCATCGCGGGGATCACGGCGCTCGCCGGCGGGGTCGCGCTCGCGGCGGCGGCGTGGATCTCGGGGGCGACGGCGATCGGCGCGGTGGCGGCGGCCTTCGCGGCCGCGTCGCTCGGGTTTTTGATGTGGAATTGGCCGCCGGCGCGGGTCTTCATGGGTGACGTCGGGAGCACGTTTTGCGGGATGCTGCTGGCCGTGTTGCCGCTGGCGGTGGGCGCCGAATCCAAGCCGCGGGTCGTGCCGGTGGCGGTGTTTGTCATGTGGCCCTTCATCTTCGACACCGGCTTCACGCTTCTGCGCCGGCTCGCCAACCGCGAAAACATCTTCCAGCCGCATCGCAGCCACATCTACCAGCGGCTTGCGATCGCCGGCTGGCCGCACCGCGTGGTCTCGGGGCTCTACGGCGGGCTCGCCTCAATGGCCGCCGTCATCGCCATTCTCCTCTTTCTCAGTGTCCGAAAATAACAATTGCCCACGGAAGCCCGCAGCGCAAGCAAGGTTCATCCGGTCTCCACTCTCAAAACACGTCCACTCCCCTCGCTCGCGCGTCGGGCTTCCGTAGCGATACGAAACACCTCGGCCCACGGAAGCCCGCAGCGCAAGCAAGGTCCATCCGGTCTCCACTCTCACAACACGTCCACTCACCTCGCTCGCGCGTCGGGCTTCCGTAGCGATACAAAACACCGCGGCCCACGGAAGCCCGCAGCGCAAGCAAGGTTCATCCGGTCTCCACTCTCAAAACACGTCCACTCCCCTCGCTCGCGCGTCGGGCTTCCGTAGCCACTTGCCATGCTCTACGCCACCACCCTCAAACGCTCGAGCGACCTCCTCTCGGCCACGGCGCTCCTGCTCGTCCTGCTGCCGCTCTTCGCGATCGTGTGGATCGTGGTGCGGGTGTCGCTCGGCTCGCCGGTGTTTTTCTTCGACCGGCGGGCCGGCAAGGATGGCCGCCCGTTCTCGCTCGTGAAGTTTCGCACGATGACGAATGCCCGCGGGGCCGACGGCCAGCTCCTCCCAGATGCCGAGCGGCTCACGGCCGTGGGGCGGTTTCTGCGGCGGCTGAGCCTCGACGAGCTGCCGCAGCTTTTTTGCGTGATCGTGGGCGATATGAGCATGGTGGGGCCGCGGCCGCTGCCGCTGCGGTATGTCGAGCGGTATACGCCCCGGCAGGCGGAGCGGCTCCGCGTGCGGCCGGGGCTGACGGGCTGGGCCCAGATCCACGGCCGCAACGAGCTGGGCTGGCCGGAAAGGCTCGAGCGCGACGCTGAATATGTCGATATGCTGGGCCGCTGGTATGGCCCGTTTCTGGATATTTACATCGTCATCTGCACAATCTGGCTGGTCGCTTGGCAGGCCCTCACGGGCCGCGGCATCGCCTCCCCCGGCTCCGCCAGCATGCAAGAATTCGAGGGCTCTCCCCCACGAAAGCCCGCAGCGCGAGCAAGGTAGATCGGCCCTGCTACTCCCAAAACGTCAACCCACCTCGCTCGCGCGTCGGGCTTCCGTAATCACACGACCCATCCCAATCCACGAAAGCCCGCAGCGCGAGCAAGGTAGATCGGTCCTGCTACTCCAAAAACGTCAACCCACCTCGCTCGCGCGTCGGGCTTCCGTAATTACACGACCCATCCCAATCCACGAAAGCCCGCAGCGCGAGCAAGGTAGATCGGCCCTGCTACTCCCAAAACGTCAACCCACCTCGCTCGCGCGTCGGGCTTCCGTATCAATCTCGTGAACGTCACATCCGCCATCGCCGACGCCATCGAGCAGGTGCTCCGCGACACCGCGCGCGAGGTGCGCCCGATCGAGCCCGGCATGCGTCTCGCCGCCGACATCGGTCTCGATTCGCTCGATCTCGCCCAAACGATCGTGCTCCTCGAGCGGTCGCTCGGCGTCGATCCGTTTCGCCAGGCCGCAGCCGATGCCCCGCGGCCGAGCCTCCGCACCGTCTCCGATTTGATTGCCATTTATTCCGCAGCTTCGAGTCAAAAACCCTGAGCCTCAGATGACCTCCGCCACCAACTCCACGATTGAAAACCTCGCCGACGCCCCCGCCGAAGACCGACTCGCCTCCGCGATCGGCATCGTCGCCCGCCAGTTTCCCGACCGCACGGCGATCGTCGCCCAGGCCGGCGGCGACGCTCGTCGCGTGATCGACTATGCATCGCTCGCGCATGCGATCGCGAAGCTCGAGGCGGAGTTGGATGCCGCGCGTCCGCTCGGCATCGTGGCGCGGGCGAAGCGGGTGGAGTCGCTCGTCGTGATCGCGGCGGCCTGCGGCCGGCAGCATGTGCCGGTGGCGTTTCTGGCCGAGGACGCCCGCGACCTGATCGGTGAACTGCACGACTGGGTGTCGCTCGACGATTCGCTCGCGCTCCCTGCGGCCTCGCCTTCGCAGCCGCGGCGGGAGTTTGAGTCGGTGCCGCCGCAGGTGGTGGTGGCCACGAGCGGCACGAGCGGCCCGCCGAAGCTCGTTGATCATTCCTGGGATTCGTTGCTCGCGGCCGCGCGGCTCGCGGAGCAGTGGCATGGCCTCGGCTGGCTGTTGGTGTATGACGCCACCCGCTGGGCCGGCCTGCAGGTCTGGCTCCAGGCGGTGCTCACGGCCGGCCGTTTGGTGGTACCTGCGTCGCGCGATCCCGACGTGGTCGTGAAGGCGATCGCGGAGGAGCAGGTGTCGATCCTGCCCGCCACGCCCACGCTCCTGCGCCGGCTGATCACGTCGGCCGATCGGGCCGCGCTAGCGGGCCTGAAGATCGATCGGATCACGCTCGGGGGCGAGGCGGCCGATGCACAGCTGCTCGAGCAGGCGAAGGAGCTTTTTCCCGGGGCGAAGATCACGCATGTCTATGCCACGACGGAGCTGGGCGAGGTCTTCCGCGTGACCGACGGCAAGGCCGGCTTTCCGGCGGAGTGGCTCGCGAAGCCGCTGCCGGGCGGCGTGCGGATCTCGATGCGTCGCGACGGCGAATTACTCGTGCAGCTGTCCCGCGATACGGCGGAGGTGGGCACGGGGGATCTCGTCGAGCGGAAGGGCAATCGGTTCGAGTTTACCGGCCGGCGTGGCGACGTGATCGTGGTGGGCGGGGCGAAGGTCTATCCGAAGCGGGTGGAGGAATTGCTCCGCGGCGTGCCGGGTGTGGCGGATGCGCGGGTGCATGGGATGCCAAGCGCGATCACGGGCGAACTTGTGGCCGCGGAGATCGTGGTGAGCGATCCGCTGCCTGAGCCTTCGACGGCCGATCAGGTCCGCGCCGCCGCGCTAGCCGTCTGCCGCGAAAGGCTCGAGCCCCACGCCGTCCCGCGCGTGCTCGACATCGTGAAGCGTCTCATCACCACCCCCGCCGGCAAAATCCCCCGCCGGTAGCGGTGGGGCAGGCTTCCAGCCTGCCATGTCCGAAGTAGGGCAGGCTTTAGCCTGCCATTGCGGCCGGATGAAGGCAGGCTAAAGCCCGCCCTACTTTGCTTCAGGTTAAACTCGCCTTCATGCACTCCACATCCATTATCTCCGGCGGGTCGCGCGGGCTGGGCCTGGCGATCGTCGAGCGTTTGCTCGAGCGGGGCGACGAGGTGGCCACATTCTCCCGCTCGGGGTCCGCGGCCCTTGACGCGCTCGCCGCGAAGCACGGCCATAGGCTCGTTGCCGAAAAGTTCGACGCCGCCGATTCCGAAGCGGTGCGGGGCTTCGTCGAGCAGGTCGCGAAGCGTTTTGGCCGGATCGATCATTGCATCGCGAATGCGGCGATCGCGCACGAGGGTGTCCTCGCCACGGCCACCGACGCCGAGATCGACTCGATGCTGGCGGTCAACCTCAAGGGGTCGATCGTTTTCGTGCGCGAGGCGGTGCGGCAGATGCTTGTCGAGCGATCGATGTTTGCGTCGGTCACGGTGATCTCGTCGGTCGTGGCCGGCCGCGGCAGCGCCGGGCTTTCGGTCTACGCGGCCACGAAGGCGGGCCTCGAGGGATTTGCGAAGAGCCTCGCCCGTGAGCTCGGCCCGCGTGGCATCCGCGTGAATGCGATCGCGCCGGGGTTTCTCGAAACGGAGCTTTCAGCCGCTCTGTCGCCGGAGCGTCGCGAGCGAGTCGCCCGTCGATCAGCGCTTGGCCGCCTCGGTCTGCCGGACGACGTCGTCGGCGCGATCGACTTCCTCGCCAGCCCCCGCGCCGGCTTCATCACCGGCCAAGTCCTCACCATCGACGGCGGCTAAGTAGGGTAGGCTTCAGCCTGCCAAAGTAGGGTAGGCTTCAGCCTGCCAAAGTAGGGTAGGCTTCAGCCTGCCTTTTCTGGCTCACCGGTTTATTCGCCGGCAAGTGCCTGTAGAAAATCATCCACCGTCAGCCCGGCTTGCGAAATGATCTTTCGCAACGTGCCAACGCGGACGT
>JBIIOM010000192.1:0-5252 GCA_044336925.1 Pirellulales bacterium | reverse complement strand
GCGGCGAGCTTCACCTGAAACTTCGGCCGCTTGTATTCCTCCACGCGCACATTCGCGACGCCGGCGGCATGCGGCCCCTCGGCGAGGATCGTCCATTGGCCGGGCAGTGCCCCCGTCGCGATGGCAAACTCGCCGTGAAACGAGCCATTGGCGTTGGTCGTGTGCACAGCCCGCGCCACCTCGCGGCCATTCGCATCGCGGAGCACCGCCTGCACCGGCTTCCCGGCGAGCGCGACATACTCCCCGTTCTCGGGATCGCTGTGGCAGAGGATGCCTTTATAGAAGACGATCTGTCCGGGGCGATGGATGCCACGGTCGGTCATCATGACGATCGTGTTGTGGGCCTCCGGCGCCGGCTGCTGCCAGGTGTGCGCGGGCTCGCTGCCGACCATCTCGTCGCGGCCATCGACGCTTGCCTTTACGAGCAGCACGACCTCGCGGCCCTGCTCGGCCGGCAGTTCGTAGCGGCCGTCGCGGTCGGTCGCAGCCGTCTTGCCGGGAGCGAACCGGGGCGGATGCCCCTGCTGCTGCACAAACACCTGCACGCTCGCATTGGCAATCGGCTCACCCGACGCGATATCGACCACGTGGCCCGAGAGCGGCTCTCCCGCCCGTGGATTCGATCCATTCGTGACGAGCGCGAGCCGGCTCACCCAGACGAGCCCGGCCGACACGACGTTGTCCTTCTCGCCGAAGTCTGGACTGTGGCTGGCGATCACCCAATAACTGCCGGGGGCGAGATCCTGCGGCACCGGCATGTCGTGCGACCGCTCCTGGTAGTCGCCGGTCGGCGGCAGCTCGGCCTTGAAGGCCTTGGCGGGCGCGGCCGCGAGTAGCTTCGCCCGCTCGGCGTCGTTTAACCAGCCGGCATGCGCCCTCCCCGCGAGCACCCGCTCGAGCCAGTCGGCCTTCACGATCCGCAGGTGCACGTTTGCAAGATTGCGGTAGCGCACGCGGATCACGGGCCACGGCCTGGCCCACGTCCGCTCGACCAACACCGCCAGCGTTCTCCCCTCGATCTCCGCGATCAGGTTGTGGCAGAGCTTTGCGCCGGGGCTCTTGGGATGCTGCTCGACGGCCTTGGCAGCGATCGCGCGGGCCTCGACGAGATCCCCCTGCTCGCGCACGACCGATGCCAGATGGAATCGCGCCATCGCCACTGTCTCGTGGTCCCCGGCCCGCGCGATAAAGCCCTCGAGCGCGGCCTGCTTGCGTGCGCCGAAGTCATCACCCACCGCATGACCGGCCGCCCAGAGAATCCGATCGAGGTCGGCGGCCAGGAGCGCCGTGCGATCGGCGTCGGTTTTGTGAAACGCGAGCAGGCCGCGGTAGAGGCCGGCCGCCTGCAGAAGCGGCGAGTCGCGGTCGGTCACGGCCGGATCCTCATCGGGCCGCCAGGCGAGGAATTCATCGAGCGTGCCCAGTGCCGGCCCGTCGGCCGCGAGCTCGAAGGCGTCTTCGGGATCGACGAGGCCGCGCTCGCCAGATTCCGCAAACGCGAGGGCGTCGCGCACGATCATGTCCCAGACCGTCGGCCGGTAGGCATCGGGCATCGTGCCCGGCTCGATCACCGCGTTCCACGCGGCGACCGGCAATTGTTGGATCGCGTCCTTCTGCGCAATCGCCGCCGCGAACCGCGCACGGATCTCGCCGACGATCTTCGGAAGATCCCACGACGCGATCGACGTGAGATCGTCCGCCGTCGTCCCGCCGCTCGTCCGCTGGGCGAACCGCCAGCGGTTGTTCATGAAAAAACTCCACGTCCAGTTGGCCCGGATCGCCTCCAAGACCGCGCGGGCCTCGGCCGGCGCCTTGTCGATCGCCGCCGCAAGCAGGATGAGTCGCTCGGGATCGTCGCCGGGGCGATCGCGGGTCTCGGTGATCACCCGCGTGGCGATGTCGCGGGCCAGCTCGGCCGGCGCGGCCTTGGGGGCGTTGTCACCGCGGGCATCTTTTTGTGTCATGCAGGTGGCTCCGACTAGAAATCCGGCGAGGATCAGAGCCACGGTGGCAAAGCGGGACGGCACGGGAAGGCCCTCGGGAAACACGGATGTCTTTCAAGATGGCAGTCTACGGGGCGGAAACCGCGGCTTGACAATGAATATACGCATGTATACTTCTCCCCACTGGCCTCCAAAAACCTGCGGCCCACAGGATCCGCTTCCGGAGAAAGCGGTCTACTTCTTCCCATGCCCCACGATCTGAAAACCGTTCTTCACGACACATTCGGCCATGCCTCGTTTCGCGCTGGACAGCAGCAGGTGATCGAGTCGCTGCTGGCCGGCAGAAGCGCGCTTGCGCTCTTTCCCACGGGCGCGGGCAAGTCGCTCTGTTATCAGTTGCCCAGCCTCCTGCTGGACGGGCTGACGGTCGTCATCTCACCATTGATCGCGCTCATGAAGGATCAGGTCGAGGCGCTCGAGGCCCGGGGTGTCGCGGCGGCACGGCTCGATTCCTCGCTCACCCCGGCCGAGGCGGCGGGCGTCTATGAGAAAATCCGTAGCGGCAGCCTGAAGCTCCTCTACATCGCCCCGGAACGGCTGACGAGCGAGCAATTCGTCGCGAAGCTTTCGCGAACCCGGGTCGCGATGATGGCGGTGGACGAGGCGCACTGCATCTCGGAATGGGGGCACAACTTCCGGCCCGAGTATCTGCGGCTGGCGCATGTGGCCAAGGAACTCGGCATTAGCCCCGTTTTGGCGCTGACGGCCACGGCGACGCCCGCGGTCGCGGCCGATATCCGCCGGGCCTTCGGCATCGACGAGGTCGACCATGTGCAGACCTCGTTCCTGCGGCCAAACCTCGCCTACCGCGTCACCCCCTGCGCCGACAAAGATCGTCTCGGGCTGCTCACGCGCCGGCTCCAAGAGTCGCACGGGGCGACGATCGTCTATGTGACGCTGCAAAAGACGGCGGAGCAGGTGGCGAATCAACTGCAGAAGAGCGGCCTCAACGCCCTCGCCTACCATGCCGGCCTGCCGGACGAGCAGCGGCATGCGGCGCAGGATGCCTTCATGAATGGACGTGCCGACACGATCGTCGCCACGATCGCCTTTGGCATGGGCATCGACAAGGCCGACATCCGCGGGGTCTATCACTACAACCTGCCGAAGACCCTCGAAAACTACGCACAGGAAACGGGCCGCGCCGGCCGCGATGGCGAGCCCTCCGTCTGCGAACTCCTGGCCTGCGCCGACGATCGGATCGCGCTCGAGAATTTCACCTACGGCGACACGCCCACGCCGGAGGCGATTCGGCAGCTCCTCGGCGAGATCCTCGCGCCGGCGGCACCCCACGCCGGCCGACGTTCCCAAGAGCGGCCGGGCGAGTTCGACCTCTCGCTCTACGAACTTGCGCAGGCGACGGACATCCGCCCGCTGGTGATCGAAACGGTGCTCACCCATCTGGAGTTGAGCGGGGTGCTCCGGCCACTGGGATCGTTTTATGCCAACTATCAGTTTCGGCTGCTCGAGCCTGAAGCGACCGTCTTGGCCACACACACGCCCGAGCGGCAGGTCTTCCTGCGGAAGCTCTTGCACTGCGGCAAGCGCGGCACGAAGTGGACCACGATCGATCCCGACAGCGCCGCAGCCGAGTTGGCCGAGCCGCGCGACCGCATCGTGAAGGCGCTTGGCTGGCTTTCCGATTCCGGCAGCATCGAGCTCAGGCCCAGCGGCAGCCGGCAGCGATACAGGCTGACCGGCGGCTTACAGCGCGATGGCCAAGGCAAGCCAGACGCGGGCCAGCCAGATCTCGACGCGCTCACCCGTTCGATGCAGGAATTGTTTGCCGTCCGCGAAGCCCGCGATCTCGAGCGGTTGCAGGCAGTGATCGACTTCGCGGCGGAGCGCGGCTGCCTCACCCACAGGCTCCTGCGGTATTTCGGCGAGGATGTCGACTCGCAGGGGAGCGACGAGGCTCGAGTCCGGTGCGGCGGCTGCACGAGTTGTGAGGATCCTCGGCCAAAGTCCTCGAAATCCCGCGCCGCCACCCCGCGGGAAATCCCCGTCTCCATGGCGCCGGAAATCACCGCCGCGCAGTCCTCGGTAATCGAGAGCCTGGTCGCGGAAAATCGGTCTTCGCTCGCCACTCCCCGGCAACTGGCCCGCTTTCTCTGCGGACTCACGAGCCCCGCCACGAGCCGGGAGAGGCTGGGCCGGCACGCCGCCTTCGGCCTGCTGGCCCGCGTTCCCTTCGCGACCGTGCTGGCCCGCGCTGAATCGCTCCTGGGCGGGGCGTAAAACACCCGGGCGCGAGATTCGAAGCCATTCATGACCGTCGTCCGCTTGCGAACCTCTCACTTCGCAGTGAGCCGGCTTCAGCGGGGCTCCCGACCGAAAGTTTATTGGCGGCCTGCCTTCATGTTTGGCTGCGCACAGCGATCTGCGGTACGATACGGAGATGGATGCCACTCACGAACAGTTGCTGGAGCGAATCTGGATCGATCCCGCGCGGTGCGGTGGCAAGCCGTGCATTCGTGGGCATCGCATCTGGGTGTCGCTTGTGCTCGACCTACTCGCCTCGGGCGCCACGGTGGCAGAGATCCTCGCCGACTACCCGGGCCTCGAGGAGGAAGACATCCGCGCCTGTCTCGCGTACGGCTCCGAAATGGCCCGCGAGCGCTTTGTGGACATTCCGCTCGAAGCGTCGTGAAGATCAAGCTCGACGAGAACCTCGGCGAACGCGGGCGGCGGCTTCTGGTAGCTGCTGGCCATGATGTGTGCACGGTGCCCGATCAGGCGCTCACGGCTGCCGAGGATCGGCACCTGATCGAGGTGTGCCGTAGCGAAGGCCGGG
The DNA here is from genome assembly GCA_044336925.1 of Pirellulales bacterium. Classification (GTDB taxonomy): domain Bacteria; phylum Planctomycetota; class Planctomycetia; order Pirellulales; family UBA1268; genus RGVT01. The sequence continues at coordinate 455 of JBIIOM010000192.1, read as the reverse complement.
CCTTGGTGACCCTCGATATGGATTTTGCGAACCCGCTTGTGTATCCGCCCGCTGACTACCCGGGTATCGCCGTCATCCGCATGCCCAAGCGGGCACCGACCTGCAGGCGGGCCTGGCAACGCTGACCCGTGCGATGGCCACTGAACCACTTGCCGGACGGCTGTGGATCGTGGAACGCGGCCGCGTGCGGGTTCACCAGCCCTCGGGCAAAACGGGTTAGAACTCGCGCATCGACGTGGTTTCCCGGCAAATCACGTGCTATACTTAGGAGCGATAGTGTCGGCGGAGCGAAACGTCGTCACCCTTGGAACGTCGATGCCGAATGTCTCGTTGAGGCCGTTCCCGCCGGGGCCTGTCAGCAGCCAGGAGGTTTCATGTACCGCTCCACTCTCATTGCGCTGGCGTTTGCTTTCGTCACCTGGCAGGCAGGATCCGCCCAAGCTGCGGAAAAACTC
>JBIIOM010000033.1:0-17133 GCA_044336925.1 Pirellulales bacterium | reverse complement strand
TGCCCCGGATGAAGGCCCACACGCGGCACTACCACTTCGAAGACATCGCGGCCACGCGGGTGCATCACCACCTCGTGCCGGGCGAAGGGGCGATCGACTTCGACGGCGTGTTCAAGGCGATCGCGGCCCACACGCCCGACGTCTGGATCACCGTCGAGCTTTATCCCTACCGCGATCGCCCGGACGACGCGGCCCGCGCCGCGAAGGCGCACCTTCGTTCCTGTGCCGCTCGCGCCGGCGTGGCCTTGGAGTGAAGCGAGTGAAGACGCTTTTTGCATGGCTTCAGCTCCTGCGGCTTCCGAATCACGCCACCGTGGCGGCCGACATCCTCGCCGGCTTCCTGATCGCATCCCAGGCGAGGGAGATCGCCATGCCGCCGGCGCCCTTCTGGTGGGCGCTCGCCGCGGGGCTCTTCTTCTACGCCGCCGGCATGGTGCTCAACGACGTCTTCGACGTGGCACTCGACCGGCGGGAGCGGCCGGAGCGGCCGCTCCCGCGCGGCGCGATCGACGTCGCCACGGCGGCGTCCGTCGGCCAGCGGTTGCTCGGGATTGGTGGCATCTGCGCCTGCATCACGGCCTTCGTCTCGGGGCATGCGGCCGTCGCGCTCGTGGGCGCTGCGCTCACGGCCGCCATCTGGATCTACGACCGGCATGCCAAGGCGACGGCCTTCGGGCCGACGGTGATGGGCTCCTGCCGGGCGCTGAGCTGGCTTCTCGGCATGACGGCCGCAGGCGGTCCGACGGCCCACGAATGGCTGATCCCGCTCGGCATGGGCATGTATGCCGGCGGCATCACGCTCTTCGCCCGCGACGAGGCCGGCCAGAGCCGCCGCGGCGAACTGGCGATCGCCACGCTCGTCATGCTCGCCGGCCTGGCCGTGGCGGCCGGGCATACCTGGCTGATGGCGAACGCGGGGGGCGGGGCCGCCTGGCTCCGCGGCGAACGGCTCACCGCGTGGCTCCTGCTCTGGGGCCTTCTGGGTGGATCGATCGCGGTCCGCAACCTGCTCGGCATCATCGATGCCACGGGCGGGCGGGTGCGGCAGGCGGTCGGCAACGCGATCATGTCGATCATCACGCTCGACGCGGTGCTCGTGCTCGCTTCCTGTGGCGAGCCCTGGGCGATCGTCGTGCTCTTGCTGCTCGGGCCGTTCCTCTTCGGCCGGCAACTCGTCTCACCTACGTGACGGCCGCCCTCTCGGGCGGCGGCCTTCCATGCGGCTCGGCTACAGCACCAACAGCATCGGCGACATTCCCCCGCTCGACGCGCTGCCGATGCTTCGCGACCTCGGCTACCGCTCGCTCGCGATCACGCTCGACCACCATGTGCTCAATCCCCTCGGGCCGGCACTCGCCGAGGAACTCGACCGCTGGCGGCGCGGCCTGGCGGCTGCCGGCATGGCCTCTGTGATCGAGACGGGAGCCCGCCACCTGCTCGATCCCGTGCGGAAACACGAGCCGACGCTCGTCTCGCCGCATCGGGAAGACCGGCTGCGGCGGGTCGATTTTCTCTGCCGCGCCGTGGATGTCGCCGCCGAACTGCAGGCCGGCTGCGTCTCGCTCTGGGCGGGCGTGGTCGGCGACTCGGCCGACGACGAGACGATCTGGAGGCGGCTCACGGACGGCCTCGCCGCGGTGCTCGACCATGCAGGGAAACGCGGCGTCTCGGTCGGCTTCGAGCCGGAGCCCGGCATGTTCATCGACACGCTTGCCCGTCAGGCCAGGCTCGCCGAGCGGCTGGGCGGGCCGGATCACCTGCGACTGACGCTCGACATCGGCCACATGGAGTGCATGGGAGAATGGCCGTTGGCGGACGTGCTCGCGCCCCGCGCCGGCGACGTCGTGAACGTGCACGTCGAAGACATGCTGGCTTGCCGCCACGAGCACCTGCCGCTGGGCTCGGGCACGGTCGATCTCGAGCCCGTGCTCGCGACGCTCGCCCACGCCGACTACCGTGGCGGCCTGCACGTCGAGTTGCCGCGACAGTCGCACCGCTGGCTGGAGACGGCCCGCGAATCGGCCCGCGTGATCAAAAAGGTGTCAGGACTCTTTTCCGGCCAATCGGTTTTCAGGAAATGACAGTGTTTGGCCGGAAAAGAGTCCTGACACCTTTTTGATCCAATGCGCCGCCCACGACATCCACCGCCTTGAGGTCGAGATCCGCCACCGAGTAGATCGTGCTGCCGATCCGGGCGGTCCGCAGCAAGCGCGAATCGTGCTCGATGGTGCCCAGTTCGGTGATGCCCGTGACCGGGTCGATGTCGAGCACTACGACGCCGGCCCGCGTCTGCCACGTCGGGTCGCCATCGGGCGAATCGGCGGCCACCATCACGAACGACTGAACCGGCAGGGCGACGACGTCGAGCTCGGGGAAGAAGCCGAGGGCGTGGTGATCCCATTCGGCGTCCGACCACGACCAGCCCTCGGCAGGATGATCGACGAGGAACGTACCGACTTCCTTGGGCGCCGAGGCATCGCGGACGTCGAAGAGCGACACCTTCATGCCGCGGGTGAGGCCCGTCTCGGGATCGGCGTCGCGGCCGATCCCGAGGAGGAAACCGTCGTCGAGCGGCTGGAGGAAGCGGGAAAAGCCCGGCACCTTCAGCTCGCCCGCGATCCGAGGCGTGGTCGGCGTCGAGAGGTCGATCACGTAGAGCGGATCCACCTGCTCGAACGTGACCATGTAGGCAGTCTCGCCGACGAACCGTGCCGACATGATCGACTCGCCCGGCGCGATGTGTTCGACCGAGCCGACCACCGCGAGCGTGTCGCCCTGCGTGGCGAGAACGTAGACGGCGTTCGAACGGTTCATGGTCCAGGGCATGAAGGGCAGGGAGACGAAGACGTCCGAAGAGCCGCCCGTCACCGGTGCGTCGTCGACCGCCGGCTCGTGCGTCGTCTTCGTGACGGCGACGCGCAGGAAATCTCCGTGGTCGTCGGCCGAAAACTGGTTGAGCAGGTGGCCGGCGAACGAGCCCGATGCGATGAAGCGGGGCGCGGTGCCGGTGATGTCGAACCGTTGCACGTCGGTGCGCTCGCCGTGGATCCATTCCTGGCGCGGGCTGAAGATGTAGAGTTCCTCCGCGTTCATGTGCAGCGTCGAGGCGTAGCCGCCGATGACGGAGGTCGCGCCGGCGATCGTGGGCGTTGCGGCATGCACGTTGACGAGCACGACCGACGTGAGGTTGACCTCGTTGCCCATGGCCGGGGAGAGCACGTCTTGGGGGCGGGAGACGAGCTGCGGCGCGGACGTGGTCGACGTGCCGTCCGCTTTCGCCACGGTCGTCGTCCAGGTGGGCAGCATCCGCGCGACCGGTGCCTGGCGGATCCGCTTGGCGAGCGCCGCATCGGAGGCCGGCTGGGCGGCGAACGCAAGCCGCCCCTCCGGCATCACGGCCGGCATGATCGCGGGAGCGCCGTCCCAATAGCCGGCGAGCAGGTCGTTTTGCAGGACGAGCGCGAGCCGGCCGGCTACCATCCGCGAATCGACATAGGCGCCGTCGATGCGGGTGCTCGAAAGGAGCCGCGGTTCGGCGGGATCGGCGACGTCGTAGACCGTCACCTGCACCTGGCCGGCGTGCCGCATGCCGAGGAGCGGCATGATCCCCGGGGTGCCGGATGGGTTCGCCGGCGTCCAGACGCTCGAGAGCACCGTGAGCCGGCCCTCGTGGAGGTATTCCGCCAGCGGTGCGCCGTCGATCTTCGTGCGCGAGGCGACCACGGGGGCGTCGGCATCTTGCGCATCGACGATGACGAGCTCATCGCGGGAGAGGATGTAAAGGTGGCGGCCGTCGTTTTCGATGATGTCGCCCTCGTCGACGCCGGCGACCTGTGTGTTGGTCTGGGAATGGCCGGTGTTCGTGTTGGCGCTCGCGGCCGTCGAAACGGTCGTCGACGTGTCGTTCAACGCCAACAACGGTCCATTCAGCCGGGCTCCGAAGCCCGCCGCCATGACGCCGAGGCCGCCACGGTTGCGGGCGGCATTCGCGAGATAGTCGCGGAAGGCTTCCGGCGTGCCGAGCCGCGCGAGCCGATCGACGCGGGTGGCGCTCGTGACACGGTCGCGGCCGCCGCCGGGTTGGAAGGCATCGCGGCCGAGGCCGCCGTCGATCTGGTTGGTGCCGCCGCCTCCCTGCACGAGGTCGTTGCCCCGGCCGCCCTTGATGCTGGCGGGGATCGTGATGGCGCCGTACTCCTGATTCACGCTGATCTCGTCGTTGCCGGCGCCGGCATCGATCCGGATCTGCCTGACCGCCGAGATCGCGCGGGAAAACGTCACCGTGCCGTTCTCGACCACCTGCAAGACATTCGCGTCGTCGGCCGACCGCCGCACTTCGATCACGTCGTTCGCCGCGGTGCCACGAATCGCCAGGATGCCGCGGCCGAGCGACGCCGTGAGCAGCGTGCGGGTCTCGAGGGTCTCGACGGAGAGCGCGTGGCGGCCGGTGCGGCGATGACGATTCATGGGTGATCCTCGGGGAGTGGAAAAAGAAATCCCGCAAACCCTAGAGGCCCCCCCGGGGGGGCCACAAGTAAAATTGGGTGACCCAACGGCCGGCAAGGAGCACGAGCGGGCAGGCTGGCGAATCGGGGCATGTAGACCGCTTACCGTAGACCGCTTGCTCCGCAAGCGGATCCAGATCCGCTTCGGGACGAAGCGGTCTACTTGGTCGATGCTTACTTAGGCGTGCTTGGTCTCGTCGGCGCCGTGTTTCCGCTCGGGAAACATCAGCGACGCGGCCACGCTCGCGCCGATCAAGGCCACGATCACGAGGAGCGACACCGCCGGGTGCACGAGGTGACCCTTCGCGTGGGCGTCCCAGCCGCCCCACTCGGCGAGCCACTCGGTGTGTCGCGCTGCCTCGGCGAGCATCTTAACGCCGACGAAGACGAGCACGGCCGAGAGGCCGTAATTCAGGAACCGGAAGAGATCCATGACGCCGGCGAGCAGGAAGTAGAGGGCGCGGAGGCCCATGATCGCGAAGACGTTGGACGTGAACGCGATGAACCGCATGTAGGGAGTGCCCTTCTCGACGACGCCCAGGATGGCCGGCACGCTATCGACCGCGAAGAGCACGTCGGTGCTTTCGACGACCAGCAGCACGAGAAACAGCGGGGTGGCCATCAGCCGGCCGTTTTCGCGGACGAAGAACTTGTCGCCGTCGGAATGGCTGGAGAGCGGGATGATCCGCTTGAAGAAGCGGATCAGCGCGTTGTCGCCCGGCTCGTGATCCTCGTCGCCGAAGGCGAGCTTGATGCCCGTGTAGAGGAGGAAGGCGCCGAAGAACCACATCACCCACTTGTAGCGCTCGACGAGCTCGGCCCCGAGCAAGACGAACGTCAGCCGCATGAGGACGGCGCCGAGAATGCCCCAGAAGAGCACGCGGTATTGGTATTTGAGCGGCACGCCGAAATAGGCGAACACCACCGCGAAGACGAAGACGTTGTCCATCGACAACGACCACTCGACGAGATACCCGGTGAGAAACTCGAGCGCGGCCTTGCCCCCGAGCCACCACCAGACGAGCCCGTTGAACGCGAAGGCCAGGGCCGACCAGAAGCAGGTCCAGAAGGCGCTCTCCCGCAGCGACGGCTCGCTCGCGTGCTTGTGAAACACGGTGAGGTCGAGCGTCAGCATCACCACCACGAAGGCGGCAAACGCGGCCCAGTGGATGTTTTGGATGATGGCCGGGTCGGCGGCGGCGGAGAGGCCAAAGAGCAGGGGCAGGCAGGCGAGCAAGGCGGTGTCTTCCGTGCGGGGCAGGGGTGCGGAGCGGGGATGCGGAAGTGTAGCAGGCGGCTTCCGCCACAGTAGACCGCTTGCTCCGCAAGCGGATCTGGAGGGGATCCGCTTCGGGACGAAGCGGTCTACTTTCGAAGCGGTCTACTGTGCCTCGAGGGCGGCCACGAAACTGGCCGTCATCGCGGCGAAGACGTGAGAGATCCGGTCCCAATCGCGGTCTTCCGCCTGGCAGAAGAAGAGGTAGATGGCCGACGGGGTCGAGAGCGTGCGGACGGCTGCCGTGTTGGTGAGATCGAGGCAGTAAAAGTTGAGGTCGAAGCCGGGCAGTGCGTGGCCATCGACGGTGTCGCTGGCGGCTGCGCTGTCGAGATCCTGGTATTCCTTCCGCATCTGCGCGACGACCGCCTTGGCGAGCGTCTCGGCCTCGCCGCCCGGCGCGTGGGCGCTCACCGACCAGAAGCCGCCCTCCGGCGCGTAGACGGTGACGGCGGCGTGGCGGCCCCCGGAGTCGTCGGTGTCGACCGACCAATTCTCGGGATAGTCGAAGCTGAGCCCGAACTGATTGAAACGCATCGGCAAGGTCCGTGGAGAGGGCGAGGAACGGTGTCTGGGCGGAGAATTGTAGCGTTTTGCGTCGCCGGCAGCGGTATGGACCGCCGGCGCGGCCCCCGCTATCGTCCCGCCGCTTCGGGCATGTGCCCGCGAGCACACCCTCGTGATCTGAAAGCCGATGACGCAGTCGATCGGGACCAGCTCAGCCGCCCACCGGAGCGCAGACGTCCCCAGTGGCGGCTCCGTGCATGTGCTTGACTACCTCGTCCCGGCGACGATCCTGCTCGCCGTGCTGGTGGTGCTCGCGCCGGTGCCCGCGCCCGTCGTCGATCTGCTTTTGGCCGCGAATCTGACGGTATCCGTGCTCGCGCTCCTCGGGGCGCTCGCGGCCCGCACGCCGCTCGAGATGAGCGTCTTCCCCACCTTCCTGCTCGGCGCCACGCTCGTCCGGCTCGTGCTCAACATCTCGACCACCCGGTTGATTCTTTCCCGGGCCGCCATCGACGGCGCGAGCGCGGCCGGCGAGGTCGTCGAGGCCTTCGGCCAGTTCGTGTCGGCCAACAACATCGTGGTGGGAGGCGTGATCTTCGCGATCATCGCCATCGTTCAGTTCGTCGTCATCACGGCCGGGGCCACCCGCACCAGCGAAGTGGCGGCCCGCTTCACGCTCGACGGCCTGCCCGGACGGCAGATGGCGATCGATGCCGAGGTGTCCGCCGGCACGATCACCCGCGACCAGGCCCGCGGCCTGCGGCTCGAACTGCAGCGGCAGGCCGATTTCTTCGCCAGCATGGACGGTGCGAGCCGGTTCGTCCGCGGCGAGGCGGTGGCGAGCGTGATCATCACGCTGGTGAACCTGATCGGCGGGCTTGCGATCGGCATGCTGCAGCACGGCATGCCGCTGTCGAAGGCGGTCGAGGTCTACTCCCGGCTCACGATCGGCGACGGTCTCGTGGGCGCGGTGCCTTCACTCTTCGTGGCCGTGGCCACCGGGCTTTTGATCTCGCGGTCGACCCAGGCCGTCAATCTCTCGCAGGAGCTCGGCCGGCAGTTCGTGGCGCGGCCGCACGTGCTGCTGATCACGGCCGTGTTCCTCGCGGTGCTCTCGCTCACCGGGATGCCGTTCCTGCCGCTCGCCGGCATGGCCGCCCTCACGCTCTTCGGAGCCTGGATGCTCGGCCGATCGGGCCGCGGCGCGAAGGCGGCGTCCGCCGCGCCGCAGGAACGGGATCGCCCGAGTGAAAAACTCGCCGATGTGCTCACCGACGACCGGATCGTGGTCGAGCTCGGTCGCGGCCTGCTCGGCCTCGTGTCGGGAGCCGGCGCGGCCCCCCTGCTCCTGGAAAAGTCGCAGGCCCTCCGATCGGCCGTGGCCGCCGACCTCGGCGTGGTCGTGCCCGCGATCGCGTTCAAGGACGATCTCGCACTCCCCGATCGGGGCTATCGGATCATGCTGGCCGGGGAGCCGATCCACGAGGCGATCCTCGAATCCCGCCGCCGCACGAGCGCCGCCGCCGACGCGGAATCGCTCGCGGCCGACCTCGAGGCGGTCGTCCGGCGGCGCGCCGACGCCCTGCTCACCCGCGATGCCGCGGCGCGGCTCGTCGAATCGCTTCGCGCGTCGCAGCCGGCGCTCGTCGAACAGGTCGTGCCCGACGTCCTGACGGTCGCCCGCATCCAGCGGACGCTCCAGTGTCTCCTGCGGGAGGGTGTGCCGATCCGGCCGCTCGCGCCGTTGCTCGAGGTGATGGCCGACCATGCCGCTGAGGCGAAGGAGCCGGCGGCGCTCGCCGAACTCGTACGGCACGGCCTGTCGCGGACGATCTGCCGCCGGGTCCGCGACGGCGAGGGCAGGCTCGTCGTGGTGAAACTCACGAATCAGGCGACCGACGCCCTGCTCGCCGGCGGGAGCGCGGCGGCGAAGGCCGTCGTCGCCGATGTGCGCCGTGCGGTGCGTCCGCGGCTGGAGCGGGCCGCGCCGGCCGTGGTCGTCGTCGAAGCCGAACGCCGCCGCGCCGTGCGCGAGGCGCTGGCGAGGCCGCTGCCCGAACTTGCGGTGCTCTCCCATGACGAGGTCGCCGACGAGGAGCGGGTGGAGGTCTTCGCGACGATCGGGGCGGCCGACGCCCAGGCGGCGTGACGGGCCGGGCAGCGTGACGGGCTGGGCAGCGTGACGGGCTGGGCCGGGCCCACGAGCAAAACACAGCAGCAAAAACCGAGGAATTCAGCGAGAAAGTCAGGGTGCGCGGGCGCCCGAAAAAACATTCAAGCCGAGGTGGCCGACCGGACGATGTTCTTCGGTTCGGCCGCCCAGCAGTAGCCCTTTCATGGAGGAAGTCGTGGCGCATCAACTCACAGCCGACGAGATTCAGGATCTTTGGAAGCGGTTCAAGGCCGACCAATCGGACGAGAGCCTGCGGAATCGCCTCATCGAGATCTACCTGCCGCTCGTGAGATACAACGGCGAGCGGATCTGGTCGCGGCTGCCCGACGGCGTCGAACTCGACGATCTCACCTCGGCCGGCACGTTCGGGCTGATGGACGCGATCGACGCGTTCGACATGTCGCGGGGCGTCAAGTTCGAGACCTACTGCGTGCCGCGAATCCGCGGAGCCATGCTCGACGAGCTCCGGACGATGGACTGGGTGCCGCGGTTGGTGCGAAGCAAGGCGAGCAAGCTCAACGAGGCCGTGAAGACGCTCGAGGCGAAGTATGGCCGGGCGCCCTCCGACGAGGAGGTCGCCGAGCACATGCAGCTCTCGCGCGAGGATTTCGAGAAGCTGCTCGTGGAGGCCAACGCGGCGAGCCTCGTGAGCCTCAACAAGAAGTGGTGCGAGACCGACAGCTCGAAGGATGTCCGCGAGATCGACATCCTCGAAGACAAGAAGGGGGACGACCCCACGCGTCGGATCCAAAAGGCCGATCTCATGCGGCTGGTCACCAAGGGGCTCAACCGCAACGAGCGGCTGATCATCATCCTCTACTACTACGAGGAGCTGACGATGAAGGAGATCGGCGCCACGCTCGACCTCTCCGAAAGCCGCGTCAGCCAGATGCATAGCGCGATCGTCGAACGGCTGCAAAACCAGCTCGAACGCCGCCGCCCCGAATTCGCGATGTGACCGACCGGGAAGACTGGGTGGTCTGCGGGCCTTTCGGGACGGCATGATGAGGAAAACAGGTACGAAAAATTTTTCGTTGAAGTTCAGGCCGCGGCCGAGCCGATGAAGATCGATCAGCCGCGGTGGAAGGACGGGTGAACCGTCCGGAAACCGTCCGGCGACTGGTGTCGCCGGAACGCGAAAGCGCGGCAACAATAGAAGGAACAACAGGCGGCCGAAAAATTCCCGGACCCGACCGAACGATCCGGCACCACGACGCGTATCAGCGTGTGGGCCGGGGGACAAGGGAATCAAAACACCGTCTGCAAGGAGTGCAATCATGAACATCTTGGGTGTCTTTTCGACGCATGGGGCTCAGGCGCTCGGTGGCGTGAAGGGCGTGGAGTCGGCGAAGGCCGCGCAGGCCGCCGCCCAGCAGGGCATCGGCGAAGTCCACGACTCCGTCACGCTGTCGGTCGATGCGGTGCGGGCCGCCGAAGGCACCGCCGACATCCGCTTCGACAAGGTGAACGCGATCCGCGCGGCCATCGCCGACGGTTCGTACGAGACGCCCGAGAAGCTCGACCTCGCCCTCGAGCGGCTGCTCGACCGGCTGGGCTGAACGGATCGATCTCCGCTGACCTGAGCGGCGACTTCTCGCAGCGCAAGACAAGGGCGGCTGGGCCGGCAACGGTCCAGCCGCTTTCCTTTTTGGGGTGGGGCGATGCCGACGCTAGACTGTGAGCGGGTAACCCAACCGGTTTTTTTCATGGCCATCGCACCTGACTTTTCGCTCGGCAAGGTCGCCGTGTCGCTCACGCCGCAGGAGCGGTTTCAGGAGTATCTCCGCGCCCGCGGCAAGAAGATCACGCAGCCGCGGCTGCGGATCGTCGAGCACGTCTTGCGGCAGCACGAGCACTTCGACGCCGACAAGCTCGCCAGCGATTTGAAGGCCCCCAAGGCGACGGTCTACCGGGCGCTCGCCGACATGGTGGAGGCCGGGCTCCTCAAGGAGATGGAGATCGGCCGCAAGAAGGTCTACGAGCACGACTACGGCTATCCGCAGCACGAGCACCTGCACTGCACGTCGTGCGACAAGCTGATCGAGTTTTCGAGCGACGAGCTCCTGCGGATCCGCGATGCCGTCTCCAGCCAGCACCAGTTCCGGCCCGAGAGCCTCACGCTGATCATCAGCGGCACCTGCGCCGACTGCCGCAGCGGCCGCAGCCGCTCCCGCCACCAAGACCGGGTGTGACGTCGTCGGAAGCCCGACGCGCGAGCGAGGATTGTCGAGGTTGCTCCCGAACCGGTTTCCGGAACGGCGCGTTTCATCCTTGCTTGCGCTGCGGGCTTTCGCCGGTGCCTGCTCTCACGACGGTCAGACCCGCAGGGCCGATTCACCCGCGCGTTGCGGGCAGGCGCGGAGCGATTCGGCCACCGGGCCGGAGACGAATTCGTCGACCTGGGCCGCGGCGCGGCCGGCGAGCCCTTGCACCTCCATCGCCGCGGCGAGATCGATGCCTTTGAAGGCCGGGTCGGCCGCCAGCCGTTCGGCGAGGTCGTTGTCGTGCCCCTCGCGCATCCGCGCCGTCGCCGCGTGGCTGTGGCGGCGGATCGCCTCGTGGAGTTCCTGGCGATCGCCGCCCCCCGTCGTGCCGGCCATGAGGATCCGCTCGCTGGCGAGGAAGGGGAGATGCTGCTCGAGGTTGCGGCGGATGGCGCCCGGCAGCACGACGAGGCCGCCGGCGATGTTGGCGTAGATCACGAGCTGCGCGTCGGTGGCGAGGAACGCCTGCGGCAGCACGAGCCGGCGCGGCGCCGAGTCGTCGAGCGTCCGCTCGAACCACTGCGTGGCGGCGGTCTGCTCCGTCGTCGTCAAAAGCCCCATCACGAAGCGGCCGAGGCCGCACATCCGCTCCGCCCGCATCGGATTCCGCTTGTAGGGCATCGCCGACGAGCCGACCTGCTCGGTCTCGAAGGGCTCCTCCATCTCGCCCCAGGCGGCCGCGAGCCGCAGGTCGTTGCCTGCCTTGTGGGTCGATTCGGAGATCCCGGCGAGCACCGCCACGACCTGCGAGTCGACCTTGCGGGTGTAGGTCTGGCCGGTGACCTCGTAGGAGCCGCCGAAGCCGAGCTTCTTCGAGACGAGCTCGTCGAGACGGCGGACCTTGGCATGGTCTCCCGCGAAGAGCTCGAGAAAACTCGCCTGGGTGCCGGTCGTGCCTTTCACGCCGCGGGCTTTGAGCGTGGCGCGGCGGTGGAGCACCTCATGCAGGTCGAGGAGCAGATCGTGGATCCAGAGGGAGATCCGCTTGCCGATCGTGGTCGGCTGCGCGGGCTGCAGGTGGGTGCGACCGAGGCAGACGACGTCGCGGGTCTCGACGGCCTTCGCGGCGAGCCGTTCGATCACGGTGGCGAGCCGGGCGGCGACGAGGTCGAGCGAATCACGCATCAGGATCAGGTCGGTGTTGTCGGTGACGTAGGCGCTCGTGGCGCCGAGGTGCAGGATCGGCTTCGCCTTCGGGCAGGCGTCGCCGAACGTGTGGAGGTGGGCGAAGACGTCGTGCCGCATCCGCTTCTCGTAGGCGGCCGCCTTGGCGAAGTCGATCGGCTCGAGGTTCGCCCGCATCTCGGCGAGCTGTTCCGGCGAGATCGGCAGCCCGAGCTCGGCTTCCGCTTCGGCGAGCGCCAGCCAGGCCTGCCGCCAGAGCTTGTAGCGGTGGTTGTCGCTCCAGAGCCGCGTCATCTCGGCCGAGGCATAGCGGGCGGCGAGCGGATTTTCCCAGATGTCCTTGGGGCCGGCGGGCAGGTCGGAATTCACGGACGCACTCCTCGAGGCTTTGCGGGCGCCCTCTCGCGGTCGCCCTTCTGAGCCGCCATCTTGCAGAAGAGCCGCTCCAAGGCCAGCCGGGCGCGCAGGCCCCGCGAGGCATCGCTCTTGAGGCTGCGATCGAGATCGAACAGCCACACCGGCAGCTGCCGGGCACGTCGCGCGCCGAGTTGCACGAGCGCCTCGCGGGCCTGGGCGACCGCCTTCGGCCACGCGGCGACGCCCGCCTCGCGGACCGCCTGTTCGATTCCCGCAGGGCGGCCCGCTCCGGCGGGCAGGGCGAGCAGTCGGGCCGCGGTCGAGAGCCGGCGCAGCACCGTCGTCGCCTGGGCCGCCAGTCCGATCGGGTTTTCGCCGGCATCGAGCAGGTCCGAGAGCTGGGCGATGGCGGCGCGGGCGTCGCCGCCGGCGGCGCCGTCGATCATGCTCCAGGCCGTTCGCTCCTGCGGGCTGCCGGCGAAATCATCGACCGCCTCGGGCGGAATCGCGGCCTTCTTCGCCGTCGGATCGATCGTCGCGGCGAGTCGGGCGAGCGCCTGGTCCACCTGCCCCAGATTGTCGGCGAGTCGTTCGAGCAGCCGCTGCGCGGTCGCGGCCGCGAGCTGCACGCCGTGCCGCGACTGCGCCCACTGCCGCACCCACGGAGCGAGGTCGCCCCGCTGCGGGATCGACATGTCGACGACGAGGCCGTTTTGGGCGGCCGCCTTCGCGAGCCTCGTGTTTGACGGCAGGCTCTTCACCTCCAGGATCACGAGGCCGCGGCGACCGCGGGGCTTGCCGGCCAGGTCCTCGAGCAGGTTGCGCGCCTGCGACACGAAGGCATCGGCTGAACGGACGATGGCCGCCCGCGTCGCCCCGCCGAACAGCGGCACCGTGGCCGCCTCGTCGAAGACATCGCGGGGATCGGGCGATTCGTCGCCGGCGAATTCCCGCCACGCCCAGGCCCGGTCGGCCTCGTCGGGGCAGAGCCGCTCGCGCAACAGCGCCAGCATGTGAAACGAGAGGAAGGGCTCGTCGCCGACGAGCACCACGATCGACGGTTCGCCGAGCGACCAGTCGTCGGGCCGCGCGAGAATGTCGAGGGCCGATCGCGATTCGTGTTCGGCGGAGGTCTTGGATCGACTCTTGGATGCAGCCACGGCGCACGGCTCCCGGAGAGGCCGGCTTCACGCCCGGCTCGTCCGTGAGCAGTGTAACGGGAAGGGCGCTCTAGGGAGCCGGGGCGGGGGCGAGCGGCCGGACGCCGCCGAGTTTTCCGGTGACCCGCGGCACGGCGACCGCGACGGCCTGCGGTGTCACGGTCTCGCCGATGTTGCCGGCCGCATCGGCGGCTTCGGCCCGGATGTAGACCTTCGCCGGCACGCCGCGCGGCGGCTGCCAGCGATGCTCCCCCTGGCTTTCGAGCGACTCGGCGATCGTGGCCCAAGGACCGGAGGCATTCGGTGAATAGGAGAGCCGCGTGCTGCGCGGCACGAGCATCTGATCGCGGGCCGTCCAGCGGATGACGACGCCCAGCGGCTCGCCCGCCTTCGCCCGCGCCACTTCGATCAGTTCGAGTTCCGGTGTCTCGTCATCGACGCCCACCCAGCTGTCGGGAGCGTCGCCCGACGTCGGTCCGCCGGCCGCGTTGGGCTGGTTGGAGACGACCTCGAGCCGGAATCCATAGAGTCCCGCCGCCGGAAGCGACACGGCGATCGGGCTCGTCGTGTCGTCGTCGACGGCAGTGCGCTGCCAGGTGATGCCGCCGTCGCGCGTGCTCCAGAGCTCGACACGCACCGCGCCGATGTCGGCCGCATCGGCCTCGTAGTCGTAGTCCCAGCTGAACCGGCGCGACCGGACGAGCTGCAGCGGCTTGCCGCGGTATTCGAGCGGCTGCTGTGGACCGGGCATCGCGAGGCCGCGATCGTCGCTCAGGCCCGGCATGCCGGCTCCACCCGGCAACGCGAGCGTGTCGAGCGCCGCGTTGCCGGCCGACGGCGGAACCGCCGCGCCACCGGTCCCCACCGGCCTGACGAGCACGCTCTGGCTGCCGGATGCCGCGGGGCTCTCGGCCGCCCAGGCGTTGGCGGGCTCGGCGCTCCAGCCGCCGGCCGGCGTGGGACGTGTGGCCGTGGGCATCGCGGCCGCCCGCGGAGGCTCGAAGCCGCCCGTCTCCTGAGAAGGCAAGGACGGGGCGCCGAGTTCGCGGGCGAGCGCGGCCTGGTCGACCTGCGGATCGGTCGGATTGAGCGTGAACTGGCGCACCGTGTTGTTTCCGGACGAATCGGAGATCGCGATCCGCACCGTCATCGTTTCAACCTGTTCGCCGGCCCACCAGATCTCCTCGCCGACCATGTGCGCCGGCGACTCGCGCGAGAGGATGCCCACGGCGGCCACCTTCTTCCAGCCCTGGTCTCCCTTCCCACGGTATTCGAACGAGAGCGAGTCGAGCCGCAGCGAATCGTCCACGGCGGCGTAGCGGCAGATGATCTCGCCGTCGGCGCCCTTCCAGACGCGGGCGGCGATCTTCGGTCCGGCGGCATCCACGAGCACCCGCAGGTCGGGCCCCGCTCCGCCGCGCATGCGGCCCTTCACGTCGATGGCCCGCAGGCGAAACCAATATTCGCCGTCGCTGCCGGCGGAAAAGGAAAACGAGCCCGCATTCGGCGCCGCTTCCCCTGCCGGTTCCCAGGTCGCGCCCAGATCCTTCGAAACGCTGAGCGTCACCCGCTGGGCTGCCGTGTCGGGCGACTGCGACGGCGGCGGGCTGAACGGGATCGAAAACACCTGGTGCTTCGTGCGCACGAGATCGGGTAGCGCAGGCGGCGGCGGCAGGCTGCCATCGGCGGCACGGACTGCCGTGGGGCCGGATGCTGCCGCGATGCAAACCGCGATCGCCAGCAGGGCGCGCGGCAGCACCGCGCCGCGACCACGCGGCTCGGCCTCCGACAGACTGCCCGGCAGACTCTTTGAACAGACCTTCGCCATGTCTGCATGGATCGACCGTTGAAGGTGGCAAAGTCGCGTTTTTCCGGAAAGCCGCGGCGGACGTTTCCCAGCTTCGCGCGGCGGCAGGGGAGAGGGCGTGCGGCACCGTGGAATCGGGAAAGACCGGCAAAATAGAGGGCTTTTCTTTCTGGACCCGGCCCCCCCGGGGCTGCCATAATCCGGTCAGTTGCCGACACGGATGCCGGCGGCACACCCCAGACCGACTCGTGCTATCGCGGCGGGAAAGTCGTGCAATCGTTCCTGATCAGTGCCCTGATGCTGGCCGTCTTCGTGGCCGCCGGCATCGTTGCGATTGTCACAATCCGCTCGCGCTATCGAGGCCGCGGTGCGGAAGGTGGCGATTGGGAAAGCGCGCTTGCCGGCTACAAAAATCTCCGCGACAAGGGTGTGCTCAGCGATGAGGAATACCGAAAAATAAGAACGCTCGTGGATCCACGAGCGGATCGTTGAGATCGGGCACCCGTCCAGGGAAAGGGAACGACAGCATGCCTTCAGGGAAAGACGTCAACAATCTCGGCCGCCGCGGCACCGGGGGCACCACGAAGAAAAACGCCTTCTGTTCGTTCTGCCGCAAGAGCTACCGGGATGTCGGGCCGCTGGTCGAAGGCCCGGGCGACGTCTACATCTGCGGCGAATGCATCGAGCTCTGCCAGTCGATCCTCGACCAGGAGAAGCGGCGCCGCGGCACGAGCAAGCAGCTCTTCGCGTCGATCCCCACGCCCCGGGAGATCGTGGCCCACCTCGACGAATACGTGATCGGCCAGGAGCACGCCAAGCGGGTGCTCGCCGTGGCCGTCCACAGCCATTACAAGCGGCTCACGCTCGGCAGCGAGGGTTCCGACGTCGAGGTCGAGAAGTCCAACATCCTCCTGCTCGGCCCCACGGGCTGCGGCAAGACGCTCCTGGCCCGCACGCTCGCGAAGATCCTGAACGTGCCCTTCGCCATCGGCGACGCGACCACGCTCACCGAGGCCGGCTACGTGGGCGAGGACGTGGAAAACCTGCTCCTGAAGCTGCTCAACGCGGCCGACTTCGACATCGAAGCCGCCCAGCGGGGCGTGCTCTACATCGACGAGATCGACAAGATCGGCAAGACGAGCCAAAACGTCTCGATCACCCGCGACGTCTCGGGCGAGGGCGTGCAGCAGGCGCTGCTCAAGATGCTCGAAGGCACCGTGGCCAACGTGCCCCCGCAGGGCGGCCGCAAGCACCCCGAGCAGCAATACATCCAGATCGACACCTCGAACATCCTCTTCATCTGCGGCGGCACGTTCGTCGGCATCGACAAGATCATCGGCAAGCGGCTCGGCCGCAAGACGATCGGCTTCGGCCAGCCGGCCGGCCACAAGGGGGATGCGACGCTCGCGGAGCTCCTGCCGCAGGTCGACTCCGACGACATCCTCGAGTTTGGCCTGATCCCGGAGCTCGTCGGCCGGTTGCCCGTGATCTCGTCGCTCAAGCCGCTCGACGACAAGGCCCTCGTGCAGGTGCTCAAGGACCCGAAGAACGCGCTGGTGAAGCAGTATCAGAAGCTCTTCGGCACGGAAAACTGCCAGCTCGAATTCACCGACGAGGCCCTCTATGCCATCGCCCGCAAGGCGATGAAGAAAGACACCGGCGCCCGCGGCCTGCGGTCGATCATCGAGGATGTCATGCTCGACGTGATGTTCGATCTGCCCGATCACTCCGGCAGCTCGTACGTGATCACGGAGCGCAACGTCGATGGCGTCGAGCCGGTCGTGCCGATCCGCGAAGCCCGCACGAAGAGCGCGTAACGTCTCAGCGCGCAAGCCGGCTTCGGGCGACCCGTGCCCCGTCGCCGGACGCTCGCTTCGCTACGGAAGCCCGACGCGCGAGCGAGGAGAGTCGGGGCGTTTCTCGCGGGGCGGGTGGGAGCGCCGTTGGTTGGAGTGGAGG
>JBIIOM010000032.1:0-17258 GCA_044336925.1 Pirellulales bacterium | reverse complement strand
AATGATGGCGTCGCGGCTGGGGGTGGCTGCCGAGGCCCGGTCGAGCAACGCCGTCACTTCGGCGGCGGTCAGTTGGCCGCCCGCGAACATGCTCCGCCGTTCGAGGGACTCCGTGCCGAGGCTCTCCGGGGCCGCCCGTCGGGCCGGGGCGGGCCTCCGCAGCCATTTTTTCAGAGTCGCAAGGATCATGAATGCCTCAACCGACGCGTGCGATGCGTGAAATCAAAAATACCCTCCGGTAACATCGGCCACCACTCGGCGGTTTCATTCACACTTGGGGCACTCAATCGGGTAGCCTCAGCGGAAAGGTTCCCCTGCATGGCCGCCCAAGATTCCCAGACGACCTCAAGCGCCGAAGCGCAGCGAATCCGGGAGATTTCCGATGATTCGAGCGGCTGGCGCCGGTGGGGGCCCTACCTGTCCGACAGGTCCTGGGGAACCGTCCGCGAGGACTATTCCGCCGACGGCGATGCATGGCGATATCTCACGTATGACCAATCCCGCGCAAAGGCCTACCGGTGGGGGGAAGACGGCATCGCCGGCCTGAGCGACCGATATCAACTGCTCTGCTTTGCGCCGGCCTTCTGGAACGGCTGTGATACGCATCTCAAGGAGAGATTGTTCGGATTGACCCACTACGAGGGGAATCACGGGGAGGATGTGAAGGAGTATTTCTTCCACGTCGACAACACCCCCACCCATTCGTACATGGCTCTGCTCTACCGCTACCCCCAGCGGCCGTTCCCCTACGCGGAGTTGATCGCGGAAAACGACCGCCGGCGGGGGAACCACCCGGAGTACGAGCTCATCGACACCGGCGTCTTCGCCGAGAACCGCTACTTCGACATCCTGATCGAGTACGCAAAGACGAGTCCCGAGGAGATCGCGATCCGGATCACGGCGACGAACCATGGGCCCAGCCCCGCCCCGCTGCACGTGCTGCCGACGCTCTGGTTTCGCAACACATGGAGCTGGAGCGGCGAGGTGCAGTCGCAGCCGGTGATCCGTCGCGAGCAGGGGCCCCAGGGCACGCTCTGCCTGATGGCCGAAGACAGCAATCTGCCTGCCGATCCTCATATTCCCACGATCTACGAGCTCGGGCGACGGTGGCTTATCGCGCCGGCGGCCGTCGGCGCCACCCCGCTCTTCACCGACAACGAAACCAATGGGCCGGTGGTTTTCGGTTCCGACCAGACGAGCCGTTCTTCGTTTACGAAGGATGCCTTTCATCGCCTGCTCTGCGCGGGGGAGACGGCGGCCTGTAACCCAGCGGAGCAAGGCACCAAGGCGGCGATCGACTTCCAGATGCTGGTGCCCGCGGGCGGCGCGACGACGCTCCACCTGCTGCTGACCAACCGCCCGCCTGCCGAAGCGGTCCCGAATGCCGGGCTCGCCGGATTCGTCGATGAGTCCGTCGCCCTGCGCCGCGCGGAGGCGGATGCGTTTTACGCGGCGCTCGCGCCGCCATCGGCCACCGCGGACCAGAAACGAGTGCAGCGCGCGGCGCTCGCGGGCCTCTTGTGGTCGAAGCAGAACTACATCTTCGACGTCGCCAAGTGGCTGGATGGCGACAACCCCGACCATCCGCCGCCCGAGAGCCGGCGCACGATCCGCAACACGCACTGGCGGCACCTCAATTCGATGCGGGTGCTTCTCATGCCGGATGCGTGGGAATACCCGTGGTTCGCGGCCTGGGATCTGGCCTTCCACTGCATCCCGATGGCCCTCGTCGATCCGCAGTTCGCCAAGGAACAGCTCTGGCTGCTCCTCTTCGAGCAGTTTCAGCACCCCAACGGTCAGCTGCCGGCCTATGAATGGGAGTTCGGCGATTTGAACCCGCCCGTGCACGCGTGGGCGGTCTGGCGGGTCTACAACATGGAAAAGCGGGGGCACGGTCGCATCGATCGCCCCTGGCTCGAGCGCTGCTTCCACAAACTCCTCCTCGTGTTCACCAGCTGGGTGAGCAAGGTCGACCGCGAGGGAAACAACGTGTTCGAGGGGGGGTTTCTTGGCCTCGACAATATCAGCGTGTTCGACCGGAGCGATCGCCTGCCCGACGGCTCCACGCTCGAACAGGCCGACGCGACCGGCTGGATGGGCATGTTTTGCCTCAACATGATGCGGATCGCGCTGGAATTGGCGCGAGACAACCCCGTCTACGAGGCGCTCGCCTCGAAGTTTCTCCAGCACTACGTCCACATCGCCCACGCCATGAAGAACATGGGCTGCCGGGGCTACGCGCTCTTCGACGAGACCGACGGCTTCTTCTACGACGTGCTCAAGCGGCCGGATGGCCAGATCCGCAAGTTCCACGTCCGCTCGCTCGTTGGCCTGATCCCGTTGTTTGCGGTCGAACGGCTCGAGGCGGCGTGGATCGAGCCGTTCAAGGAGTTTTCCGGCAATCTGCGGTGGTTTCTCAAGAACCGGCAGGACCTCGCAGCCGATGTCATCCATCCGATTCCCGGCGCCGACGGCACCACGACCCACCTGCTGACGATCATGAACATCGAGCAGCTCTCGCGGATGCTCGAGAGGCTGCACGATCCGGAGGAGTTTCTCTCGCCCTATGGCATCCGTTCGCTCTCGAAGCGGCATGAGCGCGAGCCGTTCGAGTTCGACGGCCGACGGGTGGGCTACGAGCCGGCCGAATCGCAGACGAAGCTCAAGGGGGGCAATTCCAACTGGCGGGGGCCGATCTGGTTTCCCACGACATTCCTGATCATCGAGTCGCTGCGCAAGCTCGGCACCGCCTTTGGCCCAGACTTCACGGTGCGCACGGCCGGGGCCGGCGGCAGACCGATCGCGCTGCGCGAGATGGCCTGCGACATCGCCGGCCGCCTCACGTCGATCTATCTCCAGGACGATACCGGCCGCCGTCCCGCCTGGGGCCAGGCGGAACACTTCAGGGACGATCCCCGCTGGCGGGATAACCTGCTCTTCTTCGAATACTTTCACGGCGACACGGGGGCGGGGCTCGGGGCCAGCCATCAGACCGGTTGGACGGCACTGATCGCCAATCTCGTCGACGAGTGGAGATGAGACTTTCCAAACCCTGGCACGAGGGCGTACGGTAACCGGCGATGATCATTCAGGAACTCCACCACATCCAAGAGCGGCATCGCTATCTGCCCGATGCAGAACTGCGGAAGCTGGCGGAACGCACCGGAACTCCGCTCCACCGGCTGCAGGAAGTGGCCAGTTTCTTTCCGCACTTCAGGCGCTCTCCCGCGCCGGCCGTCGAGGTGCTCGTCTGCCACGACATGGCCTGCCACCAGCGGGGCTGCGCCGGACTCAAGCGCGACCTCGAGCAGCTGCTCGCCGACGAACGTGCGCAGGGCGGCGCCGCGGTGAAATACGCCTCCTGCCTTGGGCGGTGCGACCGGCCCGTCGCGACGCTGGTCAATGACGAGCCCTATGTGGGCCGGTCGGCCGCGGATCTCGCGCGGATCGCGCGCGAAACGCTCGCCGGCCGTCGGCCGCCCCCCGACACCGACGGCGGCTACGAACTGCACGCCAATCGGCCCTGGCGGATCGATCCCTACGCGGCCGCGCCCGACTATGCCGCGGCGCGGTCGTTCGTGGCGTCGTTCGACCGGCAGGCGGTCATCGATCTGCTCAAGGCCTCCGACCTCCGTGGGATGGGGGGCGCCGGTGTGCCGGCGCACCAGAAGTGGAGCGACGTCTGGAAGGCGAAGGGGAACGAGAAATACATCGTCTGCAATGCCGACGAGAGCGAGCCCGGCACGTTCAAGGATCGTGAGATTCTCACGCGTCATCCGCATCTCGTGCTGGAGGGCGTGATTCTCGCCGGCCTGCTGACCGGCGCCACGCGCGGCACGATCTACATCCGCCACGAGTATGCCGAACAGATCGCGATCATGAACCGCGAGATCGCCCGGGCTGCCGCGATCGGCGCCTGCGGAGCCAACGTGTTCGGAACCGGCAGGAACTTTCCCGTCGACGTGTTCACGAGCCCCGGGGGCTACATCTGCGGTGAACAGAGCGCGCTGATCGAAGCGATGGAAGACCGTCGGGCCCAGCCGCGGAACAAGCCGCCGCAGCTCGAGACCAACGGCCTCTACGACAAGCCCACGCTCGTCAGCAATGTCGAGACCTTCGCCTGGGCGCCGGCGATCATGCTCAAGGGGGGCGATTGGTACGCCGCCGAGGGCAGCAACGGCTGCAAGGGGCGGCGGCTTTTTTCGATTTCGGGCGACGTTTTGCGGCCGGGTGTCTACGAGGTGCCCAACGGCATCACGCTGCGTGAATTTCTCGTCGATCTGGCGGGCGGTGTCGTCGGCGGGCTCAAGGCGTTTGCCCCATCGGGGCCGTCGGGAGGATTCCTGCCGGCGCGGCTGCCGGTGACGTCGCTCCCGCGGGGCTGGGAGAAGAGGGCTCCGACCGGCCTGGCGGAGGCCGTGGCGGCCGCGGGCGGAACCCACCTCGACATCCTCGATCTGCAGCTCGACCTGCAGCGGTTTCGCGACCTCGGGCTCGCGATCGGTGCCGGCCTCGTGGTCTACAACGAATCCCGCGACATGGTCGCCGAGGCGGTCAACTGCTGCGAGTTTTTCCGTGACGAATCGTGCGGCAAATGCGTCCCCTGCCGGCTCGGCTCGCAGAAGATCGTGGAGGTCGGGTTGCAGCTCGCCGGCAACGGGATGAATCAGGCGGTGCTGGCGGCGCAGCAGCAACTGGTGAACGAGCTCACCCGCGCGATGGAGATGACGTCGATCTGCGGTCTGGGCATGGTGGCCGCCAAGCCGCTGCAGTCGGTGTTCCAGTTTTTCCCGAACGATGTCGCGGCGCACCTCCGGAAGACCTGAAGCCATGGCAGCCGAACGCACCGATCTCGACGATCACGGCCCGATCCTGCCGGAGGAGGACGGCCTCTTCGCGCGTGACATCGACGGCCAGCTCGTGCGGATGGACAAGGTCACGGCGGCCGATTTTGAGAAGCAGATCACGATCAAGATCGACGGCCGCGAGGTGACGGTGCCGAAGGCGGTGCCGCAGACCGACTCGCAGGGCAAGATTCTTCGGGATGCCGAGGGGCGTCCCGTTCCGCGGGCCACCACGATCTACGACGCCGCCACGAAGGCCTACGAGGGGGATCCCGCGGGCAACCCCATCCCGATTCTCTGCCACCAGGAGCACCTCCATCCGGTCGGCGTCTGCCGCGTCTGCTGCGTGGAGATCGCCAAGGTGAAACGGGGCTCCATGCAGCGGGAGCGGAAGTTGCTGCCGGCCTGCCACCATCGCGTCGAGGAGACGATGGAGGTGCAGACGATCCGCTCGCCGGACCTGGCGGCGCGGAAACGCGTGGACTCGAACGTGCGGACGCTCGTGAACCTGCTCGTCGCCGATCATCTGCCGTCCGACTGGAAGGCCGACCTGCCGGCCAACGAGCTCGGCCGGCTCACCGAAAGCCTCGACAATCTTGCCCGTGACGCGCGGGCGCTCGAATGGGCCGCCGACCCGGCAGCCGACCCCGCGGCCATCGAGGCGAAGTGGCCGCTCACGGGAGCCCAGGCATTCACTCCGCGGTCGCTCGCGCGAGGCAAGGACGGCAGCTCCTCGCGGATCGCCGTCGACCACGACCAATGCATCCTCTGCGACCGGTGCGTGCGGGCCTGCAACGAGGTGAAGGAAAACCACGTCATCGGTCGGTCCGGCAAGGGATATGCCACGCACATCGGCTTCGACCTCGACGCCCCGATGGGCTCCTCGAGCTGCGTGTCGTGCGGCGAGTGCATGATTTCCTGCCCCACTGGGGCGCTCGTGTTTCGCGAACTGGTCGGAGGATCTTCGGTTGAAAAACACGACCGCACGTGGGTCGATGCCCTCAGGCAGCATCCGCTCTTCGCGGGCATCCCGGCGAAGTTTCTCGAATGGAACTCGCAGAGCATCAACCGCCGCCGGTTTCGCGCCGGCGCGGTGATCTGCCGCGAAGGTGAGTACGCCTCGACGGCGTTCGTGATCGTCCGTGGACGCGTGGGTGTGTCGATCGGGACGCCCGCCGCCCGGTCGGCCCGCGAGGCGGCAGGCGGCTTCAAGGCATTCGTCCGCTCCGCGACCGGCTGGTTGCAGGGGACGGCGTCGGCACGGCCTTCCCGGCGGCGCGAGAAGAAAAAGGCCGTTGCGATCGACAGCGGCCGGTCGCTCGCACTGGTCGACGGGAAATGGGTGGGCGAGCTGACACCCGCCGACGTGCTCTTCGGCGAGATGGCGTGCCTGAACGCCTACCCGCGGTCGGCGACGGTGGTGGCGCTCGAAGAGACGGAGGTGCTCGAGATCAATCGCAACGTGCTGTACATGCTGCAGCGCAGCGAGTCGTCGCGGGCCATCCTCGATCAGGCCTACCGCAGCCGCACCCTGGCTCAGGAACTCTCCCAGCTCTCGATGTTTCGCGACCTCTCCGCGGACGAGCGGCAACGCTGCGCCGAGTTTCTGCGGGACCGGGCGGAGCTCGTCACCGTGGACAAGGGCCAGCCGATCTTCCGCCAGGGGGACGTCGCGACCGACTTCTACAAGGTGCGGTTCGGGTTCGTGAAGGTGTCGCAGCGGATGGGGGAGCACGAACGGGTGCTCGATTACCTCGGCCCCGGCCGAACGTTCGGCGAGATCGGGCTCATTTCATCGATGGTCGATCTCGACTCGGAGCTGACCGCCTCCGGCGGTTCCCGCACCCTGCGCGTGGCCACCTGCACGGCGCTCGACACCGTCGAGCTCGTGCGCATCCGCGGGGAGGATTTTCGCGCGATCGTCGAGCGCTATCCGGCCGTGCGGAACGAGCTCGTCGCCGAGGCTCGGCGCCTCCTCAATCTCAACGTCGAACGCGGTCAGCAGATCGACGAGGGGCTCGAGGATTTCATCGGCAACGGCCTTTACAGCGCGCAGAAATTGCTCGTGCTCGACCTGGAGAGCTGCACGCGGTGCGACGAATGCACGCGGGCCTGCTCCGACACCCACGAGGGCGTGACGCGGCTGATCCGCGAGGGATTGCGGTTCGAAAACTTTCTCGTGGCCAGTTCGTGCCGGTCCTGCCTCGATCCCTACTGCCTCGTCGGCTGCCCCGTCGACGCGATCCACCGCAAGCCGCGGGAAAACCATCCCGGCGCGGTCGAGATCGTGATCGAAGACCACTGTATCGGCTGCGGCCTCTGCTCGAGCAATTGCCCCTACGGCAACATCTCGATGCACAAGGATGAGGAGGAGCAACGGCGGGTCGCCACCACCTGCGATCTTTGCCGCGATCTGGTCGGTCCCGATGAAGACCCCAGTTGCGTCTACGCCTGTCCCCACAACGCCGCCTTCCGCATGAGCGGGCAGGAGCTTTTGCAGATCGTCGCCGGCCGGCGCGAAACGGTGACTCGGTAGGCCGCTTGTTTCACAGGCGGTTTTCCGGACTCGATCAGCTTCCGAAGGAAGCGGTCTCCGAGAGGCAGCCTGAAGGCTACCCTACTTTTCGAGTGACTTGGCGAGGGCCAGGAGCTCAGCCTGCACGCGGGCAGCGTCGTAGCCCTGCGGGCTGTCGAATCGCACCTGCCGGCCGCCCAGATCGGCCCTCTGAAACTCGAGCAGGCCGCGCAAGGCGACGAGCCGTTCTCGTGAGGCCGACACGTCCCTCGCCAACGCCGCTTGATCGACGAGGGCCGTGAGAGCCCGGGTGGCCGAGACGGCCTCGTCCCAGTTCGCCGCATCAGTACGAGCGAGCACCGCGCGGGCGAGTTCCGCGGCCGGCAAGGCAGCGAGCCGGCCCGCGACGCCCGGTCGCGCGTGCTCGATCGCCCGGCGGCAGGCCTCGATCGATACCTGCGAAGGGGGCAGCCACCAATTGGCCTCCACGTCGTCGCGAAACGCGTCGAGCGTGTGGGCGGTCTCGTCGGGCAGGAGCACACCCAGGAGCGACCAGGTCATGGGCTCGAGCCTGGGGACACCGAGGCGCTTGCCGTCGGGAGGCACGAATGCCGTCAGCCCGTGGTCGAGCGGCGCCACGGCGGGTCGATGGCAGCCATAACAATCGAAGGCCGTGAATTCCGGCCAGACGCCGGCGGCGCCGCCGCGGCGGGCCTCGGCCGGGCCCTGCTCCGCAGCGGTCGACTGCGCGGCCACCTGCGCGAGATACGCCTCGAGTCCACCGAGCCGGCCCAGCGCCCATTCGTCGAGCGGGCCGGATTCTCCGGCAGCGGCCGTGAAGCGGTCGCGCCAGTGCGGCGGCTCCGCGGCCTTGAAACTACGCAGCTCGAAGGTGAGCCGGGGATGGCCGGCCGCGATGAGATCGTGGCTCACTTCGTGCAGCGCGCCATCGGCCGCCGGTGGGCCGCCGATATGACACTGCCCGCATTGGCTGGCGCAGACGAACGGGTCGGCAAGATCGACCATGCCGAGCGTATTCCCCTTCGTCTTCCAGCCAGGCAGCGTGTGCGCGACCAGCCAGTCGCCGGCCGGGCCGTGGCACGATTCACAGCTCACTCCATCGGCCATGGCCGCCCGGCGCTCGGTTGCATGGCAGCCCAGACAGGCTTTGTTTTCATGGGCCGGCGGGTGGGGCCGCGAGGGATCGCGGACCGCGATCGCCGCCACGATCTGCTGCGCCAGCGGCTCGTGGAGCACCTTGTAGGCCCGCGTGTGCGGGTCGCGGGAGGCCCAGACGGTGTAGGCGCTCTCCCACGCCGCATGCCCCTCGACAGCCGCCGCATGGCAGCCGGACGACGAGCAGCTGCCCGCACCGAGCACTTCGCGCGGCGGGGCGACATTGCGGACGGCCCCCGTGGAACGCGAAACCGTCGGCTGTTCCCTGCGGCAGCTGAAAAGCCCGCACAGCATCGGCAACGCGAGGGCGGCGGCGATCACCACGACGAGTATTCGGCGGCTGCCACGCATGCAATCCCTTCCGTCAGGGCGTGCCGTGGGGCCCGAGCCCGTGATAGCCGTGGCACTCGACGCAGTCGAACCGGACGCCGCCGACCATTTTCTTCGTGGCGGCATCATACCGCGACGGCGCATGGCACTCGGTGCACGATTCGCGCCCCGCGATCATCACGACATCGTTGTCGAGCGGAGAACCGGCGGTCAGTCCGGTGGCCACGTCGTCGGGATAGGCTGCGGCATGACAGAGCCGGCAGTCATATGCCCGATGGGGCTGGTGATTGAACTTCGCCTTCGCGAACCAGATCTCGGGAACCCGCGTCGGTGGCACGCGAAACCAGCCGGCATTCAGCGCCGCCGCGGCAGGGCCGAGGAGACCGCGGTCGGCCGCCACGGCTGCGGACTCGATGTCGTGGCACTTCTCGCACGTTCCCCTGACGAAGGTCTGCGCCGTCGCGACCCGTGCGATGACCGCGGTGCGAAGCGTCTCCTCCACCGGGGCGGCCGTGGGCACCGCCGGCAGGGGATTCTGCCGGGCGATCGGGCGATCGAGCAGGTGCGGGTCGTTCCTGGTCGCCCGGTCGAGGAGCGTCGATTCCAGAAAGTGGCGCAGCGCCTCGGCATCGAGCCCGTGCGGCACGAGCGCGGCGGTCGCGTCTGCCTGGGCGGTGGCCGCGCCTTCGTACGGCAGCACGTGGCAGGCGGCACAGTGCCGCTCGAACTCGACGGGCAGGGCATAGGCGCCGGGGGCGGACGCCGTGAGGAGTCCGCTCACCATCCGGAGGTCTCCCGGCGCCAGGGAGGTGGCGAACTCATGGCATGAATTGCAGGAGAGCTGTATCGGGTCGGCGTCGTGCCCGCCCGGTGGCACGTACCGCTGCCGATCCGCCGCCGGCAGCATCCCATACGTCCAGACCTCGGCGGTGCCGCGGGTGACCGGCGTTTTTGTGTGGTCGGTGGCGGCGGTGGGTCCAAACGTGAGCCCGGCCCGCATGTGCCGCCCGTGCGAGAACTTCACCCGCCCCGGATCGGAGGCGAGCGAGGCAAAGGCGGGATGGTGCTCGTTATCGAACCGGGTGATCGGCGCGGTGACCTTCGAGGGAGCAATGCCCGTCGCGGCGATCCGATGCTCGGAGATGTTGCCGTGGCAGGCGGTGCAGGTCTGGTCGGCCACGCGATTGAGGTCGTTCGAGCGACCGCGGTGATCGGCATGGCATGACGCGCACGACCCGACCTCCATGGAGACCTGCAGCGGGTGGTGGGCGGGGGCGCGGTGACACGCCTCGCACTTTGCCTCGACGTCCCGGCGGGTTTCCGCGGTGGTGAGCCAGGTATTGTCTTTGATCGGCGACAGCGGGACGTGGCAGGCTTCGCAGTCGTTTTCCCACTTGGCATGCACCGCGGCGACCGGCCCGGGGGAATAGTGCCGGGGCACGTCGATCGCCCCCCACGCACACCAGCCGACACCGATGGCAACGGCAGCGATGATCAGCCAGCGTCGCGTTGCCTGGAAGGAGCTCAGCTGCTTGAAATACGAACGGTTGATCCGCGAGACATGCTCGCGGGATGTCGTCGTGCGATTCAGGGTTCGGTCATCGGGTGGGGGCATGGGCTACCAATACCACAGGGCGACCGGCACGTGGATCAGGAGCAAGATGCCGAGCACGACGGAGACCGGCACGTGCACGAGGAGCCAGCCGTGCAGCCAGCCGTGGATGCGGGCCTGCATGTCGAATTGGCGCCGGTTTTCGCACACCTGGCGAAGCTGATCGATCAGGCCGCCGGCAGCCGCGGGGGATGCCGCCCGGAGCGCTTCGAAGAACCGCGCCGACTCGAGCGGGCCGGCCAGCGGCGACCCGCCGGCAGCGCCGGCCAGCAGGTAGGGACGAAGTTCGGCGAAAAATCGTCTCGAGATCTCCTGCGTGCCCGGGATGACGCTGTAGATCGGCACGGTCTCGAGCACCTTTCCCTGGATCCCCGTCATCGAACGAAAGCCGGTGACGACCGCATAGTTGGCGTCTTCGTCAGGCTGGTCATGCGCGTGCCCCGCGTGGGCGATCGTCCCGGCACCGGGAAGTTCAGGAACGGGTTCGCAGAGCGCTCGGACGAGTTTCTCGGCATCGGCGCACTGCTGCGCCGCCACGTGCTCGATCTGGTCGTAAATCGTCTCGGCCGGAACCTGCTCCAGCAATGCCTTGGGAAGAAACTGCTGCAGCACGAGGCCCCAGATGCCGCTGGCGATCACGATCACGAACGCGCCCATCAGCGCCAGGTTCATGAGCCCGCCGATGAAGAACAGACGCGCGTGCATCACCACCAGCGGCACCGATAACAGCCCGAGCCAGACGTGTGCCCGCAGCCAGAGTTGCGCCGACCCGATTCGCCAGGAGCGGACTCGCTTTCTCGGCCAGAGCAGGAGCTCGAAGAGAATGATCAGGCCGCCCGCGATCCCGTAGAGAAAGCCCGTGCGGCTGCTGCCGCCGGGCAATCGCCCTTCGGCCGACCATTCGGCGATGTAGCCCGCCGCGGCCAACAGCGACACCGCGGAGATCGCGATGACCCACTTTCTGTCCTGCGGCCAGGTTTTGCCACCGATGATCAAATCGACCTCCTGCGAAGAATGTAGTTCTCAGCGCCTTCCCATCAAAAGGGAGCGCGGCAGGAAGGCGGACTTTAACGGTTTGAACGGGCAGGATAGCGCGGTCGTGGGGCGAATTGCCCAAATTGTCGACCCGTCGCCGCCTCGCCGTCGAGACTCACTCCGGGGGATGTTGCGCGGACAGGGGAATTCGTGGATCGTGAGACCGTTTCGAGCCGCTTTACGGTGCTTTGCCGCCGCGCTGGCCGCGTTGGTCGCCATTCTTTGCGCCGCCGCCGCCGAGCCGCTGCCGGCCCCGTGCGCGATCCCCCTTCCTGCAGCGGCCGGTTCGCCAGACCATACCGACGGCGGTAGCTACGCGGGGATGCAGCCCGGTGCCCTGGCGAACGCCATGGGCGTCGCTTCGTGCGGCACGGTCTCGTGCCACGGTGGGCCGAAGGCGGGCAACCACGACGTGCAGTCGTTCGCATTCACGATCTGGATGAACGACGATCCCCATTCGCGGGCCTACGAGGTCCTCCACGAACCGCGTTCCAAACGGATGGCGCGGCTCTTGGGATTGGGCGAAGCCCATCGGGCAAGGGAGTGCCTCTCCTGCCACTCCATGCAGCATGCGAGCCGCGCGCCGCTGCCAACGGAGGTGCTCGCCGACGGCGTGGGGTGCGGTTCCTGCCACGGAGATTCCACGCGGTGGCAACAGATCCATTACCTCCCCGAGTGGAAGCGGCTCTCGGCCGCGGAGCGCGAGGCGCTCGGTTACCGCGATCTGGGCAGCGTCACCGCCCGCGTCAACAACTGCATTCCCTGCCACGTCGGCGATGCATCGCAGCAGGTGAACCACGATCTCATCGCCGCCGGACACCCGCGACTGTCCTTCGAGTTCGCCGCGTACCAGCGGCTCTGGCCGCGGCACTGGGCACCGTCTGGAAAAGTCGAGTCACAGCCCGACTTCACCGAGCGTTCGTGGGCGCTGGGGCAGGCGGCGACGCTCGAGGCCGTGGCGAAGCTGCTCGAAGTTCGCACCGAGCGGGCCGCGGCCGATCTTGCCGCGGAGCGACCGCACCGCTGGCCGGAATTCGCCGAGTTTGACTGCTATGCCTGCCATAAGACGCTGGGGCCGGGATCCTATGCCGCGCACGCCGGTCGATTTCAGAATCCGTTTCCCGGCCAGCCCTCGTGGCAGCCTTGGTATGTGTCCGCCGGCCGGCTGCTCGATGCCGCCGCCGCCACGGCGACCGCTCCAGGCACGCGGAGCGTCGGCGCGAGCGTCGTCGACATCCGCAGGGCCTTGGAGCCTGACTGGTCCGTGGCCGACAAGGAGCGGCTCGACCGGGTGCTCCTCGAGGCCCGCGGGCTCGCGCGGGCGGCACGGCAGGCATCGCAAGAGCTCGAGGCACGGGACCGCATCGTCCTCGATGTCTCCCACGACCGGCTCGACGCGCTGGTCGCACACGCACCGCCGGAGTGGCGGTTCTGGGATGCGGCGGTGCAGACGCTCTTGGTGATGGAAGCGGCCGGTGGCGGGCCGGCCAGGGTCGGCGTCTGGCGATACGACCAGCGGCAGGCAGCGACGGCTGAGACGCGACGGGCGCTCGAAGAGCTTCGCGACAGCCTGCGGTTTCCGCCCGGAGCCGACAGCCCTCAGGGCTTCAGCCCCGTCCGTTTCAACCGCGAACGGGCGGCGGTACCATTGCCGGCGGCGGTGCATCCGTGAGCGTTTTTAGAAACCGTGTTCG
The DNA here is from genome assembly GCA_044336925.1 of Pirellulales bacterium. Taxonomy (GTDB): domain Bacteria; phylum Planctomycetota; class Planctomycetia; order Pirellulales; family UBA1268; genus RGVT01. Next base: position 4,052 of record JBIIOM010000032.1, on the reverse strand, counting down.
TCGGGTCACCAGCATGAGCCCCCGCACGCAATTCGTCAGTCGGCTCCTGGCCGCGGCCGTCGTCTGCCTGGGTGCTGCCGGCGCGGGCCGCGCCGCGCCACCGGGTGATGAACCGCTGCCCCGCCCGGCCTTTCGCTACACGGGGGCCGATCTTTGCGTGAAGTGCCATCGCAGCGAACAGGGCGACTGGTGCGACGTTGCGACCACGGCCGCCTGGCGGCACGACGCCCATTCGCGGGCGCATCTGGCCCTGTCGAGCGACAATGAGCGGACGCGGGCCATGGAAGCGTCGCTCGGCATCAAGGCCGCTGCGACGGCCAGTTGCGTTGCCTGCCATACGCATCCCATCGACGAGCCAAACGTCGACGAAGAGACCGACGTCCTCCATGCCGGCATCAGTTGCGAGACCTGTCACGGCGCCGGCTCCGGCTATCTCGATCCACATATGCAGAAGTCGTGGCGATTTCTCTCGTCGGCCGAGAAGGAGGCCTTCGGAATGCGCGACCTCCGCAATCCCGTCGCGAAGGCCAAGAACTGCCTGTCGTGCCATCTGGGCGAGGTGGCGACCGATCGCATCATCACGCATCAAATGTATGCCGCGGGCCATCCGCCCTTGCCGGCGTTCGAAATGGAAGCCTTCAGTGCGGGGATGGGCCGGCACTGGAAGCGGGTCTGGGAAAAGTCGCCGCACGTGCAGGAGCTCGCCGCAAAGGCCGGCTACCAAACCGAGGGCGCCTGCGAAGTCTCTCGCGCGCTCGTGGGTTCGCTCGTGGCGCTCGAGGAGAGCGTGCGGCTCGCGCGCGACTACGCCTCGGCCGCGCAAAAGGATGCGAAGGACCACCCCTGGCCGGAGCTCGCCGTCTATGACTGCCAGGCCTGCCATCATGCATTGGCCGTGCCGAGCTGGCGGCAGGAGGCGGGCTACGGGCAGCTCGTGCCGGGGCGTCCATCCCTGGTCCGCTGGCCGCGACGTCTGGCGGCGGTCGCCTTCGAGCAGGCAGGCACGCCGACCGACGTCGACGGGCTGCTCTCCCCGGTCGTCGCCGCGCTCAACGACAGGCCGTTCGGAACCGCCGACGGCCTGACGCATGCGACGGACGATTACTCCCGGCAGATAACGAGCGGGATCGAGGCGATCTCCGGCTGGCGGCGCGACAGCACGCTCGCGTCCCGGGAGCGGGTCGCGATCGAGCGGATTTCGGCGGCCGGGCAACGCGTCGGCGACTTCGAGTCGGCGCGGCTGCTCGCCTGGGCACTGATTCACGGCCTGTCGTCGAACGGCGACTGGTCGGAGGACGTACGGGCCCTGAAGATCGCCGAACTCACCGCGCTTTTGGCGCTCGAATTTCCCACGCCGGCATATCCGAGCCCGCCAGCGCAGGAGAAGGCTTTCTGGCAGACGTCGCTCGCAGCCGCGCCGGCCACCGACATGGCCCGCGTGCGCGCCGCCTTCGAACTGCCTCCGGCTGCACGCACACGCCCTCCGACCGTGATCGAGGTCATTCCGACGCCGCGCTAGAGCGCATCCGCCTTACGTGTGGCACCTGCTCGGGGGCGGCAAAAGTCGGTCGCTTCGCGACTCCTTCGGATTGTCGCGTGGGCCGCGGCGGCCCAAAGCTCCTCGAGCTTTCGCCGACCCCCTCGCCTACCCCTCTTCGTTTGCCAGGTCGTCGCTACAGCTACGCAAGATGCGCTCTAGCGGGCCTGGCGGTACAACTCGGTGTCGAAGGGATTGTCGCTGACCTTCCAGAGACGTCCCTTCCGCAGATACATCCGCTGCTGGCTCTCGAGATCGAGCGGCTTCGCGCCCACGCGGCCGAATACCGAGAGCTGGTTGCCCGACTCATCCACCGCCCGATCGCGGTCGACGCCTTCGGAGATCGACAGGGCCATGCCCCCCTTCGTCACCGGATAGCTGGCCACGAGCTGCGGCGTCGGCCGGGGGCTGAAGCCCACGTTGCCGGGAGTTTCTGGTCCGGTGAGCTGCACCACCCGCAAGCCATTCACGCCATCGGCCACGTAGGCAAACTCGCTGACGTAGGTGATCCCGAGCTTGACGTCACGGACGTCGTTCATCTTTCCGTCCGCGTCGAAGCACTGGTCGATGAACGGTTCGTGCGGATTGGTGACGTCGACGATCACGAGCCCTTGGCGACCCGCGGCGACGTAGGCATACGTCCGGGCCACGTAGACCTTGTGAGCCTTTTCCAGCGGCACGGTCGCGAGCGGAACCGGCGCCGCGGGATCGGTGATGTCGAACGTCTTGAGCCCCTCGGCATCGCAGACGAAGGCGTTGCGAAACTGGATCTCGACCGATGTCGGCGCGGTGACGTGGGGCGCGCCGATGACCGACACCACCTGCGGGCATTTGGGATCGGCGATCGAGACGACCACCACGCCGGCGTTGCAGCAGATCCAGGCGCGGGTGCCGGCGATCGTGATGCTGCGGGCTCCGGTGAGAATGCCGCCTGGATTGAACGTGACCTCCCGCTTCAGGAAGTTGTTGAGCGGATTGCCGTCGAGGAGCGTGCCGGCCCCCACCATGACGAGCCCCTCCTCGAGGTCCGAGACGTAGAGGTAGCCGTACATCGCGTGGACGGTGTCCTCGAAGTTGTCGGGGTTGTGGGTCCGCGTCGGGTCGGGGGCTGTGGTGGAGGGCGCCGCGACGCCGGTGGCATAGGCGGTCTTCACGTAGAACTGTTGGCCGAGGGGCGACACCGGCGCCGTGGTGATCCGCTGCGAGAAGGCCTTGTCGTCGATGAAGGCGATGTCGAACACCCGCAGGCCGTCGGGGCCGCAGGCGGCGTAGAGGTATTCCCCGCGCATCTGCACCTGCAGCACCTCGCGCTGCTTCAGGGGATTGAGCGCGAGCGACACGGCATCGGCGGGGGCGTGGTGATGCGATTTCTGCAGCACGCCGTCGTTCTTGACGTGCTTGCCGAAGTCGTCCGGAAACGCGATCCGGTGGAAGGAGCTGCCGATCACCGCCTGCGGCTCCTGCTGCTCGGTCACGACGACGCCCGCCAGGCCGCCGGAGCCGAGGCCCACCCAGCAATATCTCCCGATGAAGTTCGTGTAGTTGGTGCCCTGCATGAGCAGCTGCGCCATGATCGCGTTGTTGTCGTCGTACTTCGACACGTGGCAGTCGCTGCACATCTTCGTTTCGTGCGTGCCGGGGCGGTAGGCGGCGAGGTCGCGCTTCACCGAGGAATGCGGGCCGCCGCGGACGGTATGCGGCACGTTCGTGCTGAACGCGATGCCGCTGAATCCCTCGGCCGAGATCGTCTGCTGCTGCACGTAGATCGACTCGCGGTTGGCGTTGTAGGAGCCGACGTGGATCGCGCAGCTCGATCGCGAGGGCCCGATCCGGTTGCCGGTGGCGTTGCCGTCGCGGGCCAGCATGAAGACGTCGTCGCGCAGCGTCTGGAAGTTGTAGGCGACGTAGTTGCGCGAGACGTCCCCCTCGTAATGGAGCCCCGGCGACTTCTTGTTGACCTTCTGCGGCAGATGGCAGCCGAAGCAGCTGGGATTCCAGGAGCTGTGGCAGGCGATGCAGCTCATCAGGTCGTTGCGGTGGGCGCAGGATTCCGGTCGGGCGGTCCCGCCCCACGCCATGGCCCCGTCCTCGGCCCAGCGCACCGTCTTGGCGAAGGCCGACAGCGCGTTGTAGTGCTCGCTTTTTGGGTCGATGGTGGCCTTCGTCTGCTTGATCTCCCAGGTGAGGTTCTCTTCCACCATCGAGTTTTGATAGACGCGGTCTCCCTCGACGACGAACCGCCGCTTGCCCGACGGAGTGCGGAGCGTCCGCAGGTCGCGGCCCCCCTCGGGGCTCGAGGTGTCGCTCGCCGGGCCGCTGGTTCGCAGTGTGGCGAAGCGGTCGGACGTGCCGTGGCAGTCGATGCAGGTGATTTCGATCGCCGCCCGCACCTCGCCGTAGAGCTTGGTGTTGCCGTGCATGTCTTGGATGAAGTGGCAGTCGATGCAATGCATGCCGCGTTCCATGTGGATGTCGAGCATGTGCACCGGCACGCCGTCGCGCTCGTGGGCCATGA
>JBIIOM010000191.1:0-5307 GCA_044336925.1 Pirellulales bacterium | reverse complement strand
CCTCCGTGGTGTTGCGGCTGATCGACCGGCGACAGGATCCGGACCTCGTGATCGCATCCGCATGTTCGTGAGACCATCCATGCCGGCCGGCGTCACCGCCCGCTTCGCGCTCCTCCTGCTCACCTGCCTCGGCTGCGCCGGGCCGGCGATCCGCAGCCAGAGCCCCGAGGTCGAGGCGCTGTTGAGCCTCGATGCCAACACCAAACTCGTGAGCGATTATGCCTCCGCCTGGGGCGCCGACGTGCAGCGGATCGAGCGCGTCGCGCTCGTGACGGGGCTGGCGGGAACCGGCGGTGATCCGCCGCCGAACTCCCGGCGGCAGTCGCTGATGGCCGACATGCAGGCCCGGGGCGTGGTCGAGCCCAACAAGCTTCTCGCCTCGCGGACGACGTCGCTCGTCTGGGTTCACGCCTACCTGCCGCCGGGCATCCGCAAGGGCGACCGCTTCGACGTGGCCGTCGAGGTGCCCTCCGACTGCGACACGACGAGCCTCGCGGGCGGCTGGCTGATGGAGACGCGGTTGTCGGAGATGGCCGTGCTCGGCAGTCGCGTCCGCGACGGCCATGTGCTCGGCATCGCCGAAGGGGCGCTGTTGGTGGATCCGGTGTCGCAGGGCACGCTCGACTCGAAGTCGAAACTGCGGGCGATCGTGCCGGGAGGAGGCGTTTCGCTCACGGCGCGTCCGATCGGCCTCGTGCTGATGCCCGAGCATCGTTCGATCGCGCTCTCGAAACGCATCGGGGATGCCATCAACAGCCGCTTCCATGCGGTGATCAAGGGATCCAAGCGCGGCGTCGCCACGCCGAAGACCGACCGCTTCATTGAACTGGAGATTCCCCCGGTCTATCGCCACAACCTGGGCCGTTACATCCGCGTGGTGCGGTCGATCGCCGTCATCGAGCCGCAGGGCGGGCGGCACGCCCGGCTGGAGTTGCTGGGGCGGCAGCTCGTCGATCCTGTCACGGCGCCCGCGGCCGCGATCCGGCTGGAGGCGATCGGCAAGGATGCGGTGGTGACCCTGAAGAAGGGACTTGATTCGAAGGATCCCGAGGTGCGGTTCGCGGCGGCGGAGGCGCTCGCCTATCTCGGCGAGTCGGCCACGGCCAACCATCTGGCCGAGGCGGCTGCCTCGCTGCGGGCCGCCCGTCCGGCTGCCTTGGCTGCCCTCACCGCGCTCGACGACGCGCACGGCATCGACGCCCTGCAATCGCTCCTCTCGAGCTCCAGCGCCGAGACGCGCTACGGAGCCTTCCGGGCCCTGTGGACGATGGACTCGTCGATCCCGCTGGTGAGAGGGGAGAAGCTCAACGACATTTGCGCGCTGCACATCCTCGACGTGGGCGGGCCCACGCTCGTGCACGCCACTCGTCGTCACCATCCAGAGATCGTGCTCTTCGGCACGGAGCATCCGATCGCCGATGGCCTGCGGGCCGAAGCCGGTTCGGCCATCGTGATCACCGTCAACGACGCCACCGCCGCCTGCAGCAGGTTCGCGGCCGGCGAGCCCGACCGCCACGAGGAGGTGCCCGCGCGGATCGACGAGGTGCTTCGCGCCATCGCGCGGCTCGGAGGCACCTATCCCGACATGATCCAGTTCCTGCAGCAGACCGCCGCCCAGCACGCGACGGATGCCCGCCTGGCCTTCGATGCCCTGCCGCTCGAGAACGACGGCCGCGGCTCGCTCCGCGACGAGGTGTCGCTCCGCGACCGTCCTGCCCCCTCCGCCGACGCCGCCCGCGGGTCCACCACGGACGCCGTCCGCACGGACGAGTCGTCATGACCAGGCTCAAGGCGCTGGAGCTCTTTGGTTTCAAGAGTTTCGCCGACCGGACGCGGTTCGAGTTTCCGGAAGGCATCACCGTGGTCGTGGGGCCCAACGGATCGGGCAAGTCGAACGTCGTCGACGCCATCAAGTGGGTGCTCGGCGAGCAGTCGATGCGCAGCCTCCGCGGCCGCGAATCCACCGACGTGATTTTCGCCGGATCGGTCAGCCGAAAGCCGCTCAATGCGGCGGAAGTGTCGCTGATCTTCGACAACACAGCCCGCACGCTGCCGGTCGAGTCGGCGGAGGTGCAGATCACGCGCCGGCTCTACCGCAGCGGCGAAAGCGAGTATCTCGTCAACGGCGCCACCTCGCGACTCCGCGACATTCGCGAGCTGTTCTCGGGAACGGGCGCCGCCACCGAAGCCTACAGCGTCATCGAGCAGGGCCGCGTCGATGCGATCCTGGTTGCGTCGGGCCGCGAGCGCCGCGCCGTGTTCGAAGAGGCTGCGGGGATCACGCGGTTTCGCTCGCGGCGCGCGGAAGCGCTGCGCCGCCTGGAGCGGGCCGAGCAGAACAGGCAGCGGCTGGCCGACATCGTCGGCGAAGTGGCCAGCCGGCTGGAGACCGTCAAGCATCAGGCCGCGCGGGCCCGCCGCTGGAAGACGATGACCGACACCCTGCGGGCCTGTCGTCTCGCGGGAGCCCGGCAGGATCTGGCCGCCGTCGATGCCGATCTGGCCCGCGTCGAGGCGGCGCTGGCCGAGGCGCGGCTGCGGCACGCGGAGGCCGAGGCGGCGGCGGCATCCGCCGCGACGACCGCCGACGGGCTCGCGGAGCAGGAACACAGGCTGCTGCCCCGGCTCGCCGACTGCCAGATGACCACCACCGCCGAGTGTGAGCGGGCCGCCGCAGCCGAGACCCGCGTCGCGATCCTCCGCGGCCACCGATCCGAGCTGGCCGACGACGTATCGCGGGGCGACGGCGACCTCGCCGCGGCGCGGCAGGCCGCCCGCGAGGTGGAGCAGCGGATCGCCGCGGCCCGCGCCGACATGGTGGCCGTGCAGGCCGAGGCCGACGCGCTCGCCGCCGCCCAGCACGCCCACGAGCAGGCGGCCGCCGGATCCCATGACGACGCAGCTTCTCTCCGCCGCACGCTCGACATCCGGGCCGATGCCGTCGCCGCGCTGCAGCAGGCGCGAATTCGGCTGCAATCGGAGGTCGATCGTGCCACCGCGCGAGTCGGCGAAGCCCGGCGGATCATCGACGCGGGCCACGCCCGGGTCGATTCGGCCCACGCGACGCTCGCCCGCGTGCTCGAAGCAGCCGCCACGTGGGAGGGCAATCTCGCCACGCTCACGAGGGCGCTCGACACGGCCACGGGGGAGATCGAGGCCCTCGAGCGCAGGAGGCACGACCGATCTGCCGCGCTCGAAGCGGCCTGGCAGGCGCTCGCCGGATGCACCGCCCGTCTCGAGGCCTGTCAGGAACGGCGCAGCATGCTGGCCGACATGGTGAGTCGCCAGGAAGGGCTGTCCGACGCGGCCCGGGCCCTGCTCGCCGCCGCCCCTCCACCGGGACTCGCCGGCGCGCTGGCCGACATGCTCGTGGCCGATGAGCCGTGGGCGCGGCTGGTCGATCTGGCGCTTGCGGCCGACGGTCAGAGCCTCGTGGTGGAATCGCTCGACGGGCTCATCGCCGAAGATGGCGAGTGGCTCGCGGCCGACGCGACCCGCACCGCGTTCGCGGCCGGCGGCCGTGTGGCATTCGTCTCGCCCTCGTCCCTGCGCGAGCCGCCGGAATTCGAGCCCGCGGGCCTCGACGGGATCGTGGGCCGGCTCGATCGGCTGGTGGCGAACGCGGAAGGCGCCCGCGACGATGCCCGCAGCATCCTCGCCCGCCGGCTGCTCGGGCGGGTGTGGATCGTGGAGACGCTCGCCGCCGCGGCGCAGCTCGTCGCCACAGCGCCCGCCGGAGTGATCGCCATCACGCGGCATGGGGAGAGCCTGTCGGCCACGGGCGTGCTCGAACTGGGAACGCCGTCCGCGAGCGCGGGCCTGATCGCCAGGCGGAGCGAGCTCCGCGGCCTCGACGAAAAACATGCCGACCTCACCCGTGCGGTCGCCGACCACCAGGCGGCCGTCGATGCGCTGCAGACGGAGCTGGCCGCCGTGCAGCAGGAGATTCGTCAGGCCGTGGCCCACCGGCAGCAGGCAGCCGAACAGGTCGCGGCCTCGCGGGCCGAACTCTCGCGCACGGCCCGCGAGGAGAAGCAGTCCCGCACCGCCATCGGCGAGGCGGAGGCCGCGGTGCGGGAGGCGGAGCGCACGGCGGTGGAGCTCGGAACCGTCCGCGATGCCGCCACGGCCGCGCTCGCCGCCCATGATACGGAGATCGAAGCGGCTGCGGCCGCCCTCACGGCCGCGCGTGCCGACCTCGAGGCGGCCGACCGGAGCCGTGGCGCCGTCATCGAGGCGCTGGCCCGGCTGCGTGGCGAACGCGCCGAATGCGAGGCCCGTCTGGCCCGCGCCCGTGACGCCGTCGCCGCGCTGGTCGGCGACGCCGCGGTGCGTCGCGCCGACTGCGAGCGCACGCGGCAACGGCGGGCCACTGCCGAGTCGCGGCTCGCTTCCCTGGAGCTCGAGCTGCTCGCGGCCGAGGCCGCGCATGCCGAAGCCGTCGTCGCCGCGGAGGCCGCCCGAGCCGCCCTGATCGCCATCACGGCCGAGCGCGACCTCGTCGTCGCCGCGGCGCAAACCCACGCAAGCGCCGCCGCCGAGGCCCGGGCCGCCATCGGCACCTGGTCGGAGCGCATCCATGCCCACGACCTCGAGGCCGGCGAAGCCCGCCACCAGCGCAGCCGGATCATCGAACGCATCCGCGACGACTACGACATCGTCATCGACGAAACCACGCCGCCGCCGGCGATCACGGATGCGGACGGCGCGCCGATCGAGATTCCGGCGGAGCGGCCGGAGCTCGACCAGCGGATCGAGGAGCTGCGGCGAAAACTTGCCGCGATGACGACCGTCAACATGGAGGCCCTCGCCGAGGCCGAGGCGCTCACCGAGCGACTGCAGACACTCGAGGCCCAGTTGGCCGACGTCACCGGGGGCAAGCAGGCCATCGAGCAATTGATCGCCCGCATCGACGACGAGAGCCGACGGCTACTGGGCGAGACGATCGAAACGGTCCGCGGCCACTTTCGCGAGCTCTTCGAGCGGGTCTTCGGCGGCGGCCAGGCCGACATCGTCCTCGATCCCGACGTCGATCTGCTCGAAACCTCGGTGGAGATCGTCGCCCGACCGCCCGGCAAGGAGCCGCGAAGTATCTCGCTCTTGTCCGGCGGGGAGAAGACGATGACGTGCGTGGCCCTCTTACTGGCCATCTTCCGTTCGCGTCCCAGTCCCTTCTGCGTCCTCGACGAAGTCGATGCGGCTCTCGACGAGGCCAACGTCGATCGGTTCATCGGCGTGCTCCGGGACTTTCTCTCGTCGACCCAGTTCATCGTGGTCACGCATTCGAAAAAGACGATGGCCTCGGCC
>JBIIOM010000031.1:0-17311 GCA_044336925.1 Pirellulales bacterium | reverse complement strand
CTGCCACCTGCAGCGCACGCGATCGATACAAAAAGTCGATGATGTTGCCCTCATGAGGCTGGAGCCAGTCGAGCTTCGTGGTGGGGATCGGCCCGAGGTTGAGCCGGTCGATGTGGGTGCAGTCGATGAGCCGCCGCTGGAAGGACTCGTCGTCGGTGATGGCCGAGCAGACGAGCGTGGGGCCGATTGTCTCGAGCATCTTTTCCTGCGGGCACTCGACCACGCTCACGAACGGAAACATGTATTCCGCCTTCGCGATCTCGGGCTCCGGGCTCGTGCAGTGCACGACCGTGGGCCGCAGCCAGCCGCACCGCTCCCCTTCGACGAAGCGGTCGCCGTAGGCCGCCGTCGCGTGGGTCACGCCGGGGGCCTTGAGCCCCGCCTCGATCTGCCCCCAGATCGCCTTCGCGGCACCGGGGATCGTGAACGCGGCGAGCTTCGCCTCCGGATCCTGCGGCGGCTTCACGTCGATCGGCCCCAGCCGCGCGGCCATCGCCTCCGCGATCGCCTTCGTATGGCGGCTGGCGTAGATCGCCGAAGCGTTGATGCAGCCACGGCCGCTGTTGATCGCCACGCTCTCGCAGAGCATATCGAGGTGCCGCTCCCAGTCGTCGACGCAGTCGTCGCCGAGGATGATCTTCGAAAAGCCCGGCCCGTGCACCTGCACGCCGGGGTTGCCGCGATACTGCTCCACCGTCTTCGCGCTGCCGAAGATCATGCTGCGGCGGCAGCCGGCGAGGATGCCTGCCCCCACGTCAGTCGCCCCCGGATAGAGGCCGATCGCCTCGGCCGGAATGCCCGCCTCCACCATCGCGGCCGCCATGCGATACGGCGTCCACGGCTCCTGGCTGCCCGGCTTCATGACGAGCCCCACGCCGAGCGCGATCACCGGCAGCCAGAGCGTGTGCACGCCGGGCGAGTTGCTCGGCAAGACGAGCCCGAGCAAGGACGACTGCGCCTGGTAGCTCACCGTCACGCCGCGGTGCTCCTGGCCGAAGCCCTGCCAGAGGATCTTGGTGTCGAGCCCGCGGGAGAGGGCGTCGAGGATCCGGTCCATGTTCGAGAGCACGAACATGTTTTTCTGCATGTTGGCCCGGCAGAGGCTCTCCGGCAGCCCGGTCGTGGCCGACTGCTGCTTCACGAAGTCGTCGGGCGATTGCCGCGTGTCGCCGACCGTGACGGTGCCATTGGCATAAAGATTGCCCGCCGTCTGCAGCCGCTCGACGATCTCCTCCGGATCGATCGCGAGCAGGGCGGCCCGCGCCTGCTGCGCCTTCTGCAGGTCGCGCCCCACGATCGCGCCGCCGACCTGGCTCACCTCGCAAACGGGCTCGCCGGTGAGAAAGTGCACGAGCGTCTCGCGTTCGAGCGACTCATACGGTTTGCCAAAACGATACGCGGGCAGATGCATGGGTGGGTCCTCGGGGTCGCGGTAGTTTAGCCGATCCGGGACGCTTACTCGCCCAACCCGGCACGGGGCTGCCTACGCCCTGTCGCCGGACGCTCGCTGCGCTACGGAAGCCCGACGCGCGAGCGAGGAGAGTTGGGGCATTTCTCGCGGGGCGGGTGGGAGCGTCGTTGGTTGGAGTGGAGGGCGGATGGACCTTGCTTGCGCTGCGGGCTTCCGTCGCTTGTCACCTCACGACGGACGTTCGCTGCGCTACGGAAGCCCGACGCGCGAGCGAGGAGAGTTGGGGCATTTCTCGCGGGTCGGGTGGGAGCGGCGTTGATGGGGTTGGAGGGCGGATGGACCTTGCTTGCGCTGCGGGCTTCCGTAGCGCGTCAGCATACGCCGGCTTCCGTGACGGCTTGGGCGCGTTGAGTCTGATACCGCGTCAGTACACGCCCACCGTCGTCGTCGCGGCGAGCTCGCGGAATGGGCGGACGCCGCTGATGCCGTCCCACGGGTATTTCGCGTAAGGGCGTTCGCGTTCGCCCTCGTCACGCTCCAAGAAGCCAGGAATGAAGGTTTCCTTCGTGAGCGTGGTGAGACGCACGCGGCCGGTGCCGCCGTAGGGGACGAGTGCGTCGCGGTCGTCGAAGTCCACCACCTCGATCACGGCCCGCGGCTGCGGGGCGTAGTAGGCGATCGTGTAGCCGTCGGCGGGGATGACGGGCCGCGACGCCGCCAGACCCATGAGCGTGTTGCCGTAGGTGGGCGTCATGTAGGCGCCGTCGAGGAGTTCTTCGACCGCGAAGCGGGTCCACTGGGGCGTGAACTCGGTGCCGCCGGAGAAGATGCCGGTGATCCCCATCGTGCGGATCGTCGTGCCCTTCTTTTCGAGGGCCAGGGCGAGGGCTTCGAGCAGCTTCGGCGTCGTGAACATGCAGCGGATGTCGTGGCCCGCCTCGAGGATCGTGATCGCCTGGTCGATGCAATGCAGCTTGTAGGCCTCGAGGTGCTCCATCCAGCCCTTCTGGATCAGCTTGATCACCCAGCGGGGGTCGAGGTCGACGCAGAAGCAGATGCCGCCACGATGCTGGGCCAGGTGCTCGATCGAGAGCCGCAGCCGCCGCGGGCCGGAGGGGCCGAGCATCAGCCAGTTGGCACCCTTCGGAAAATATTCCTCGGGGAGCGTGTCGCTGAACATCTCGTAGTCGGTGCGGAAGTCGCGGGAGTTGTATCGCGACTTCGGGATGCCGGTCGTGCCGCCGGTCTCGAAGACGTAGACGGGCTGGTCGGCCAGGCCCTTCGGCACCCAGCGGCGAATCGGGCCGCCACGGAGCCACTCATCTTCGAAGGGCGGAAACTTCTTGAGATCGGCGAAGCACTTCACGTCGGTGAGCGGATCGAAATTCAGCTTCGTCGCATAGTCGAGCCAAAACGGGCAGCCCGTCGACTCGTGAAAGTGCCAGGCCATCATCTCGACGGTATGCGCGTCGAGCACAGCGCGGGCCTGCGCGATCGCCGCATCGTCGGCGACGGGAAATACGGGCGGCTTGGCAGCGGGGGTGTCCGTGGCCATGGTGGGTAGGGCTCGTTGGGAGAGGGCGGTCAGCGGCCGGCTTGATTTTCGCCGGAAGGCAGCGGGGCGCCGAGTTGGGCGAAGAGCTGCAGCACGCCGTTGAAGTGGGCGAGCCGGGGGCCGTAGCGGTCGATGAATTCGCCGAGGGCATATTCGCTATCGGTGAAGTCTTCCGCATTCTCCGCCGCATCACGGGCGATGCCGGCGAGAAACTCGGTGTGCACCTTCGCGAGCGACTCGGCGGCCTGTCGGCACGACGCGGCGAGTTCGGGATTGGCCTCCTTCCAGGCCTTGAGCTCCGCCATCCGCTGCCGCTGCTGGAGCGACACCTGGTTGAGCAGTTCGCCGAGCAATTCGCACGACCTGCCCTGGAGCGCGATCATGTCGCGCAGGAGCCGGTTGGTCTCGGCCACGTCGCCCGACGAAGTCGAACCGGCCGAGGAGGCCGCGATCGAGTTTGCCGAAATGTCGAACTGGGTGAATCCCGGGGGGCCGTCGTGCATGGAATCATTCCGCAAGATGAAAAAGGTGTCAGGACTCTTTTCCGGGATGAGATGAAAAAGGTGTCAGGACTCTTTTCCGGGACTTTTCCGGGACCGACTTTGTTTTCTACGGGAAAAGAGTCCTGACACCTTTTTCATCCCGGAAAAGAGTCCTGACACCTTTTTCATCCATGGTAGGCACAATCGCGCGGCTTTGCCATGAATCGTGCCGCCAGCCGGGAGTTTTTCGCGGTGGGCCGTCAGGGTTTCCCCAGTTTCAAGCGACCCTGCCGCTCCGCCCCGGCGGCATGCCCGCCCGCGGCTGCCGCTCAAGTGGCTGGCGGGGATGCCCGATGCAAGCCTTCGGAGACTTCGAATCGGTCGTACCGGCGCAGGGAAGCGTTTGGCACGGCCGCGGTCTCGGGAGCCTTGGCCACGCATGGAGCAGACACCCGCTGAGCAGCCGATCGACGTGGCTTTTGGCTTTCTGACGGCGGTCGATTCGCCGTCGCATGGCCTGTTTGGCGGCTACCTGCTCGTGGATCCGGCCGGCCGCCCGCTCGAGTTTCACTGCACGGCGCCGGTCAAGGTCTCGCGAGCGCAGCAGATTCTCTACGGCGCCACGCTCCAGAGCCACCTCCATGGGCGGCAGATCGGAGCCACGCTGCTCGCCGAGGGAACGGTGGCACCGGAACTGGTGCTCACCGATTTCGAGCCGATGCTGCACGTGCGGTCGCACACGAGCCTGCCGGTGGCGCTCGTGACGCGGGCCGACGCCTTGGCCGCTGCCGGCGCGAGCAGCTTCGCCATCGGCTCCGTTTCCGTCAGCCCCCACGCCCAGGATGCCGGCCTCGGGGAATCGCTGCGGCAGAAGCTCGAGTCGCTCGTGGCGTCGGTCGATCTCGCCGAGCCGTTCGAGCGGATTCGCGCCGCGATCGAAGAAGCCCAACGGCATTGAGCCGCACGCCCGAGGCAGCCATGGATCCGCACGCAGGCTCGCTCCGCTCCTGGCGCCGAGGCGATCTCCTGATCGCCTCGCAGGCCGCGCTTGCGCGGCTCGACCCGCGGCTGGCACGGCCGGCCGCGCTGCGGCTTCCGATCGACGTGCCCAAGCCCGCCGTCATGCGGATCGAGATCTTCGACCGCCCACCCGCCGTCAACAGCTTTCAGTTCGCCCGGTCTGAAGAGGCCGCCGCGCGGCCGCCGCGTGTGGCGCGGCCGCGGTCCGTCGAGCCGCTGCGCGACGAGCCGGCCGCGGCGGCCGCCGAGAGCCCGCCGGCTGCCGATGCCGCGGCGCCCAAACGCACCCGCATCGCGCCGCCGCGCGACGTGGTCAAGCTCTCGGAGCGGTTCTTCTTCCTGCTGCAGCCCGATCTCGAATCGATCCTCGAAACGAGCAGCCTCGATTTTCCGCGGCAGCCGTTTCCATTCCAGCTCGACGGCATGGCGTTTCTCGTGCCGCGGCACGGCGCGGTGCTCGCCGACGAGATGGGCCTGGGCAAGTCGATGCAGGCGATCTCGTCGCTGCGGCTGCTCGTGCGCTCGGGCGAGGCGCGACGGGTGCTCGTCGTCTGCCCGAAGGGGCTCGTCTCGAATTGGACGCGGGAACTCGCCGACTGGGCGCCGGAGCTGCTCGTCGCCGTCATCGAAGGAGATCCGCAGCGCCGCCGCTGGCAGTGGTCGCTCGAGGACGTGCCGGTGAAGGTCGCCAACTACGAGGCGGTGGTGCGCGACCGGGACCTCGTGGCCGAACTGGGCCTGGAGTTCGACCTCGTCGTCCTCGACGAGGCGCAGCGGATCAAGAATCGCACGAGCAACACGAGCGAGGCGGTGCGGGCACTGCGCCGCAAGCGCAGCTGGGCGCTCACGGGCACGCCCGTGGAAAACCGCGCCGAGGACCTCGTCTCGCTCTTCGAATTCGTCGCCCCGGGGCATCTCAACGATCGGATGCCGCCGCGGGCGCTCGGCGCCGCCGCGGCCGACCATGTGCTCCGGCGGACGAAAGACAAGGTTCTCAAGGACATGCCGCCGCGGATGAATCGCGACGAAAGGATCGAACTCACGGCGGAGCAGCGGGAGACCTACCGCCGAGCCGAAGAGGAGGGAGTGCTCCGGCTCTCCGCACTCGGCCGGGAGGCGACGATCCAGAACGTCTTCGAGCTGGTCCTCAGGCTCAAGCAGATCTGCAACTTCGACACGGCCACCGGCGAAAGCGCGAAGCTCGACTGCCTCGAGGCGGAACTCGAGGAGATCCAGGCCAGCGGCAAGAAGTCGCTCGTCTTCAGCCAATGGGTCGAGACCCTCGGCCGGCTCGAGAAGCGGCTTGCGCGGTTCGGCGCACTGGAATACCACGGCGGCATGTCAACGGCCGCGCGCGACGAGGCGATTCGGCGATTCAAGCACGACAAGCAACACAATGTGCTGCTGCTCTCCTACGGCGCCGGCGCCGTGGGCCTCAACCTGCAGTTCTCGCAATATGTCTTCCTCTTTGACCGCTGGTGGAATCCCGCGATCGAGGATCAGGCGATCAACCGCGCCCACCGCATCGGCGCGGCGGGCGCCGTCACGGTGACGCGATACCTGTCGGCCGACACGATCGAGGAGCGGATCGACGAGGTGCTCCGCAAGAAGCGGGACCTCTCCGACACGATCCTCTCGCAGGCGGAGGCCCCGGCCGCGAGCGGCCTCACGACCGAGGACCTCTTCGCCCTCTTCAAGCTCGCCCCACCGAAACGCGCCGCCGCCGCGTAGGGTAGGCTTCAGCCTGCCTATCAACTCGCCCAAACCGGCCCGCGGCTGCCCACGCCCTGTCGCCGGACGCTCGCCAGCGAGAGCGCCTCCGCTTGGGACATCCTGTCCTTCGCTCGCTCGGAGGTGACATCGCTTCGGCATCCTGCCTGCGCCGACCAACCCGCTAAAGCGGATCGGTGCCCGGCCTACGCCGGCTCTCAGGGCATGGGCAGCCCCGGGCCTACCTGCATTCCCGTAGGACAGGCTTCAGCCTGTCATCGCTCCCAACAGGCTGAAGCCTGTCGTACCGGAACGGGGAGGCTTCGGGTGACCCGTACCCCGGTCGCCGGCGTATGCTGACGAGCTACGGAAGCCCGCAGCGCAAGCAAGGTCCATCCGCCCTCCACTCCCACCGACGCCGCTCCCACCCGCCCCGCGAGAAACTCCCCAACTCTCCTCGCTCGCGCGTCGGGCTTCCGTACCGTCCGTAGCGAGCGTCCGGCGACGGGGTACGTGTCGTCGTTGGTACACTCAGTGGCATGACCTGCCGCTACGACTATGACGTGCTCGTGATCGGCGCCGGTCATGCCGGCGTGGAGGCGGCCTGCGCGGCGGCGCGGCTCGGGGCCCGCACGGCGCTGCTGACGGCGAATTGCGACACCGTCGGCCAGATGAGCTGCAACCCGGCGATCGGCGGCGTCGGCAAGGCGCAGCTCGTCCGCGAGGTCGATGCGCTCGGCGGCGTGATGGCGGAGGCGATCGACGCGACCGGCATCCAGTTTCGCGTGCTCAACCGATCGAAGGGGCCGGCGATGCATGGCCCGCGGGCGCAGGCCGACAAGAAGCTCTATCAGATGGAGGTGAAGCGGATCGTCGAAGAGACCGCGAACCTCGAACTGCGGCAGGAGACGGTCGAGGACCTGATCGTGGAGCCGCTCGATAAGCCGGGGCACGATCAGCCGGGGCACGGTCGGCCGCCATGGCGGGCGACGGGCGTGCGGGTTCGCGGCGACGCGGAGTATCGCGCGGCGGCCGTCGTGCTGACGACCGGCACGTTTCTCCAGGCGGTGATGCATACGGGCGAAGCGAAGACGCCCGGTGGCCGGGCGGGGGAGGGCACGACGAGCGGGGTGAGCCGGGCGCTCGAGCGGCTCGGCATCCGGATCGATCGCTTCAAGACCGGCACGCCGTGCCGGTTGCTCGCGCGGTCGATCGACTTTTTGCAGCTCGACATGCAGCCCGGCGACGTGGAGCCGCAGCCCTTCTCGTTTCTCACCGACCGCATCGACCGCGAGCAGCTCGTCTGCTGGATCACGCGGACGACGCCCGAGATCCACGCGCTGATTCGGGCGAATCTCCATCGCGCGCCGATGTACACCGGCCAGATCGAGTCGCGCGGGCCCCGCTACTGCCCGAGCATCGAAGACAAGGTCGTGCGGTTCGCCGATCGCGACAGCCATCAACTGTTTCTGGAGCCCGAGGGGCGGCGGACGCAGGAGGTCTACGTCAACGGCATCTCGACGAGCCTGCCTCGCGACGTGCAAGACGCGATGATCCGGATGGTGCCGGGGCTCGAGCGGGCGCAGGTGATGCGGTATGGCTACGCCGTCGAATACGACTACTGCCCCCCCGACCAGCTCACCGTGGCGCTCGAGAGCAAGCGGGCCGCGGGGCTCTTCTGCGCGGGGCAGATCAACGGCACGACCGGCTACGAGGAGGCGGCCGCCCAGGGGATCGTCGCCGGCACGAATGCCGCGCTCGCCGTCGCGGGCCGCGAGCCGCTCGTGCTCGAGCGGGAGGAGTCTTACATCGGCGTCTTGATCGACGATCTCGTGATCCGCGGCGTCGACGAGCCCTACCGGATGTTCACGAGCCGCGCCGAGCATCGGCTCGCCCTGCGACACGACAACGCCGATCGCCGGCTCACGCCGCGGGCGGCCGCGATCGGCCTCGCCCAGGCCGGGCGGATCGCGCGGCTGGAGGCGAAGACGGCCGAGATCGACGCCGCGCTCGGCGTCTTGGCCGCGCACCGCGTGGCCGGCGTGTCGCTCGCCGAGATGCTCAAGCGGCCCGAGTTTGGCTGGGCGGAGGCGGTGGCGGCGCTGCCTTCGCTCGCCGGCGTGTCGCGGGATGCGGCGGGGCAGATCGCCAGCGACATTCGCTACGCCGGCTACCTCGCGCTCGAGCGGGAGCAGATCGAGCGGCGTCGGCGGCAAGGGGCGCGCGTGATTCCCGAGGGGCTCGACTACGCAACGGTGCGGCACCTGCGGGCCGAGGCGCGCGAGAAACTCGAGCGGGTGCGGCCGCGGACGCTGGAGCAGGCGGGCCGCGTGAGCGGGATCACGCCGGCCGATCTCGCGCTCGTGCTCGTCCACCTCGAAGGACGCGGCGGGGCGTGAGCCCGGCTTGCGGCTGAAAAGCTCCGCCATGCAAATCGTCCAGATCACGGCCGGGGCGGGGGGGCGAATCTGCGGATCGTGCCTTCACGACAACGCCCTTGTGCGGTCGCTGCGTCGGCGCGGCGGCAATTGCATCCTCGTGCCGGCCTACGTGCCGACGACGACCGACGAGGAGAACGTCGCCGAGCCCCGAATCGTCTGCGGCGGCGTGAATGTCTGGCTGCAGGAGCACGTTCCCCTCTTTCGCCATACGCCGTGGTGGGTCGATCGGCTGCTTGATCGGCTGCTTGATTCCCGGGGCCTGCTCGCCTGGCTCTCGAGCCGCACTGGTGGCACGAAGCCCGCCGACGTCGCCGGCCTCACCGTCTCGTCGCTCAGAGGCGAGGCGGGGCATCAGCGGAAGGAGGTCAAGAAGCTCGCGCGGTGGCTCGCCCGTGACGTGCGGCCCGACATCGTGCAGCTCTCCAACGTCCTGCTCGTCGGCCTGGCCCGGCGGGTGAAGGAGGCGACCGGCGCGAAGATCGTCTGCAGCCTGTCGGGCGAAGACATCTTCATCGAGCAGATTCCCGAACCGCATTACACGACGGTCAGAAGCCTCTTGCGCGAGCGGTCGAACGACATCGACCACTTCGTGGCCCTCAACCGCTCCTTCGCCGACTTCATGCGCGACTACCTCGACGTGCCTGCCGAAAAGATCTCGGTCGTGCCGCACGGCATCGATCTCGAGGGATTTTCGCCGCAGCCGCCCGATCTTGTCGCCCGCCGCGCGAGACGTCCTGGGAGGTTCGTGATCGGCTCGCTCTCGCGGGCCTGCCCCGAGAAGGGGCTCGAGCAGGCCGTGCGGGCGCTGGCGATCGTGGCCCGAACCCACGATGTCGAGCTCGTCGCAGCGGGGGCGACGATTCCGGCGGAGGAACCTTACCTGCGTCGGTGCCATGCGGTCGCGGCCGAACTCGGGGTCGCGGAGCGGTTTCGCTGGCTCGGCCAGATCGACCGCCCCGGCAAGCTGCGGCTGCTCGAATCGATCGACGTCTTCGCGATGCCGACGATTCATCCCGAGGCGAAGGGGCTGCCGGTGATCGAGGCGATGGCCGCGGGCGTGCCCGTCGTCGCGCCGGCGCACGGGGCGTTTCCGGAATTGCTCGCGGGATCACCGGGGGGCGAGCCGGCCGGCAGCCTGCATGCGCCGGCCGATTCCGACGATCTGGCCCGGGCGATCGTGGAACTGCTCGACGATCCGCAGCGGGCGGCGCGGGTGGGCCGCCGCGGCCACGAAGTCGTGCGCGAGCGGCACACGTTCGACACGATGGCCGCGGGCCACGAGGCCGTGTATGCAGCGTTGAAGTAGGACAGGCTTCAGCCTGTCAAAACCACGCAGCATGGAGACCGCCTGCATGTAGACCGCTTGCTCCGCAAGCGGATCCCAAAAGCCGCTTGCGGAGCAAGCGGTCTACGACAGCCCCAGTGGAAAGGGACTCAGCAGCTCGAGGCCCGTTTCGGTGACGAGATAGTCGTTCTCGATCCGCATGCCGCAGGAGAGTTCCGGGCCATAGAGCGCGGGCTCCACGGCGATGACGTCGCCCACCTCGAGAACATCGTCCCAGTGCGGGTTGAGCCGCGGCGCCTCGTGCACCGAAAGCCCGATGCCGTGGCCGAGGTGGCTCGACCACGATCCCACCGGGGCGGTGGCGAGCCAATCCTGCACCTTGGCATAAAGATCCTGGCAGCGTGTGCCCGGCCGCGCCATTTTCTCAACCAGCGAGAGCGCCCCGCAGACGTGCTCCCATGCGGCGAGCTGCTCGTCCGTCGGCGCGCGGTTGACCGCGATCGCGCGGGATGTGTCGGCGAAGTAGCCGCGGTAGGCCGGGCCGAGATCGAGGATATAGAGCTCGCCTGATTCGCAGGGGCGGCTCCGCGGAGGTCCGCCGCGGACGCCGCAGGCATAGTCGTTGCCGGTGCCGGTGAGCATCTCGCCGCAGGAGGCCACGGCGGCCGCCTGCAGCGCCGAGAAGACCTCGAGCTCGGTGATGCCCGGCCGGATGATCTCGCGGGCAGTCGCATACATCGCGCCGCAGGCGTCGATGGCCCGGCGCAGGATCGCCAGCTCGTCGGGATCCTTGCGGCGACGGAGCCGCCAGAGGTCGGGCTCGATGTCCATCGAATCCGCGAAGAGCCGAGAGACGTGCGGCGGGCAGGCGGAGTATTCGAGCCCCACCCGCTTCCAGGCCGGCCGCGCCGCGAGCCAGTCGGCGAGCACGGCCGACGACGCCTCGCGCTGGTCGCTCCGCAGCGTGGAGCGCCACTTGGCCTCGTAGGTGCGGACATCATCGACCGCCGAGCGTTCGACCGGCTTGTCGGGGCAGACGAGAAGCACGCTCCCCGCGGCATCGATTGCGGCGACCGGCGAAAACCGGTGATCCCAACGATGGCCGGTGAGATACTCGATGTGCTCCGGCGCGACGACGACGATGCCGTCGAGCCGGTGCGTTGCCAGGCGGTCGAGCAGCCGCCGCTGGCGGCCGCGGCAGGCTTCGGGATCGAGCAGGATCGTGCCGTTCATGCGGGGAATGCCTCGGCCGTCAGTCGAGCTTCGTGATCAGACTCGAATCGAACGGCGGGAATGTGGGGTCGAGCCGCTCCAGCGTCTTGCGGACGATCCGGGCCACCACGAGATTGCGATACCATTTTTTGTCGGCCGGCACGATGTGCCAGGGGGCGTGCTCGGTGTTGCACTTCGTGACCGCGTCGTCGTAGGCAAGCTGGAAGTCGTTCCAGCGCTTGCGGTCTTCGAGATCGTCGGGGCCGAGCTTCCACTGCTTCTTCGGATCGCGGAGCCGCTCCTCGAGCCGCTCCCGCTGCTCCTTCTTGCTGATGTGGAGAAAACACTTCACGAACGTCACGCCACCGTCGTGGAGGAGCTTCTCGAAGGCGTTGATCTGGTCGTAGCGGCCGTGCCAGACCTCCTTCGGCACGAGCTTTCGCACGCGCACCACGACGACGTCTTCATAGTGGGAGCGGTTGAAGATCCCGATCCGTCCGTGCGCCGGGATTGCGGCATGCACACGCCAGAGGAAGTCGTGCGAGAGCTCCAGGGCACTCGGTGCCTTGAAGCTCTTCACGTCGAGGCACTGGGGGCTGATGCCGCTGGCCAGCATGCGGATCGTGCCGTCCTTGCCCGACGTGTCGATCCCCTGCAGCACGACCACCACGGCCCGCTTCGCCTCGGCAAACAGCCGGTAGGCGAGTTCGTCGAGCTTCTCGCAGTGGCGGCGGGTTTCGGCCTCCGCCTCGTCGCGGTCGAGCCCCTCGTGAAAATCGGGGTCGAAGTCGGCGAGGCGGACGTCGCGTCCGGCGGGAATGACGAGCGGCTGATCCATGGCAGCGAAAAGTCTACCGCGGCAACCGAAAAGTCGAACCAAGCGGTCAGTAGACCGCTTCGTCCCGAAGCGGATCTGTCTGCCTATTCCGCCCGAAAATCAACCAGCCTCAGGGCGGCGTTTAGTGGCCGGCCGAGTAGAAGATGGCCCGCGAGCTCACCGCACGGTCGCGGCGGCGGCGGGGGCGGGGCGGGGCGATCATCCGCGAGTCGAGCAGATCCATCACCGTGCGGGCATCGACCGGTTCGCCCGACTCGAATTCGTCTTCGAACTCGAGCACTTCGGCGATCGGGCTCACGGGCGTGACGCGCACCATGCACTCGCGGCCGCCCACCGTCACGAAGCGGGGCGTGGTCGCAAACGAGACGTTCCGGGCAGGGGCTGTCATCGTGGTCGCGTGCATGGGTTGGTTTCTCCGCAGGGTTGTCGTTCCGAACGTCCTGCATGTGCATTCTGCGCGCCAATTCGTGCACGTGCCGAAAAATACCCGTGGCCCACCGGCCAATCGCGCCAGGCCATCCAGCTTCACAAAACGACCGACCGGAGCGGGAACGGTTTGCAACACCTGGAGAAACCTGGTCGATCGGGAAAAAGGGGAGCTTGAAAAATCTTCCACTGCGTCGGGGACCCCGGGAGCCGGTGTATGTTGAAAAGTTACGGAAGCCCGCAGCGCTAGCAAGGTCCATCCGCCCTCCACTCCCACCAACGCCGCTCCCACCCGCCCCGCGCGAAACGCGCCAACTCTCCTCGCTCGCGCGTCGGGCTTCCGTATCGTCCGTAGCGAGCGTCCGGCGACGGGGTACGGGTCACCCGAAGCCGGATTGGGCGAGTTGACGGCGGACACGGGGGATCCGCTTCGGGACGAAGCGGTCTACTTCAGCCGGCCTGGTCGGCCATGCCCGGGCCGGTCGTGCCTTCGGCGGCTGTCTGAGCGGGCTGCGCCTTCCGCATGCGGTCGCGGAGCTTGGCGGCGAGTTCGTAGTTCTCGGCGTGCACCGCGTCGGCGAGCTGCTCGTCGAGCGTGCGGCCCACGTCGTAACGCTGGCGAACGCCTTCACGCATCTCCTCGAGCCGCTTCACGAGTTCGTCCTCCGAATACTGCTCGGCGGCGTCGTAGCGGGCGAAGAGCTCGCGAAAGCGTTCGAGCCCGCGGTTGATCTCCACGATGGCCGCCTCGGGCCCGCTCTCTTCGAGGATCGCGAGTGCGGCCGCCTGCACGCGGTGAAAGAGCACGAAGGGACGGTATTGCTCGTGCGACAGCGTCCACTCGTCGTCGGGGGAGTGCTCGCGCACGAAGTCCATGAAGGCGAGGCTATGGTCGGCGTCCTTCGCGGCCCGGCGGTATTCGCGGAGCGAGAGCCAGCAGATCCGACGGTGGTAAAACTGCACGAACTCGCGGTCGGCTTCGGCGCACTGCTCGCGCGACAGTTGGAACGAGCCTCCCTCGCGGATCGCCTCGCCGACGAGATAGTCGTAATAGGTCTCGGCACCGTGGGGCCGCTGGCCGTCGGGGCGGTGATCGGTCTCCATCTGGAGCACCCCCATGTCGACCCGCATCTGGAGCACCTTGCGACCGTTGCGGGCCTTGAAGAGCCGGGCGCTCACCTCCACCGGCTGGAAATTCCAGCCCTTGAGCACGGAATCGATGTCGCGGGGCGTCGCCATGGATCTCGGTCCCTCGGTGTGATTGGCATGGCCGGCGTCAGGCCGGAGCCGCAACGAATTATACCAGCCTTCCCGGCCGCCTGACCGGCTGCGGCCGGTTTACTCCTGCGGCCGCCCGCGGAGCCGCTTTGTTTCCGCCCGGTGGCGTTTTCCCTCGATCCGCTTGGCGACCGCTGAGCGGGGCTTCTTCGTCCGCCGGCGCACTTTCGGGGGCACGAGCGCCCGCTCGATGATGGCGGACAGTTTTGCCAGGCAGTCGGCGATATTCTGCGGCTGGTCGCGATGCCGCTGGCTCGAGATGACGAGCGCGCCGTCTCGCGTGAGCCTGGCCTTCTCCCGCTCGAGCAGCCGGCCGCGAACCGCCTCCGGCAGGTGCGGCGAGTGGCGGGCGTCAAACCGCAGGATCGCCTTGCTGCTGGTGCGATTGACGTGCTGGCCGCCGGGGCCGCTCGACCGCACGAACTGCCACTCGATCGCGTCGGCAGGAATCACGACGGCGCCGTCGCCAACCCGCAGTCCTCTCGTTCGTGTCGCAGCAGTCACGCAAACGCCTCCGTCGCTCGATCGCCTCGATGAGCGGATAAGTCTAGAGCAGTTTTCAAAGCACCGTAGTGGCAGGCGAGGGGGTCGGCAAACGCTCGCGGAGCGTTGGGCGTATCCTCGCCCTTGCGACGCGACTTTTGCCGCCCCTGAGCCGGTGCTACACCGAAATGACACACGCTCTAGCCGAGAATGCACGGCCATTTTTTGGCAATCAGCACATGCGTACACCGCGGTCCGGGCTCCGCAAACTTCGTCTGGACAGCCCGCGCAGCATCGCCGCATACTTCCCCTCCTTCAAGGCGGGCCTTTCGCCGCGGGCTGACCGCGGCCCCGTTCCCCGGAGCATTGGCAGAGCATGCTGCAGGCAGCGATCAGTGAACTGACGACGTTCCGCTGGGAACTCGCCGACGAACTCGAGCATCTCGTCCGTCACGGCTTCGATCGCCTCTCGCTCTGGCGGACCAAGCTCTCCGACCTCGGCGTCGAGCAGGCAAAATCGCTTCTCCGCCAGACGGGCATGCGGGTTTCCAGCCTGCAGTGGGCGGGGGGATTCACCGGTGGTGACGGCCGCTCCTTCCGCGAGAGCGTCGCCGACGCCCTGGAGGCGATCGAGACGGCTGCCGAGTTCGATGCCGATGTCTTGATCGTTCACAGCGGCTGCCGCGGGGGCCACACGCGGACCCACGCGCACCGCCTCCTCGCCGACGCCCTCGACGTGCTTGCGCCCGAGGCCTTTTCCAGGGGCGTGACGCTGGCGATCAAGCCAATGCATCCCGTCGCGGCCGCGGGCTGCGACTTCCTCGCCGATCTCGGCCATGCGGCCCGCTGGGTGCGCCGCTTCGATCATCCTGCCGTAAAACTCTCGGTCGATCTCTGGCAGTTTGGCCACGATCCCGCGCTCCCCGTGTTGCTCGCCGATCTGGTTCCGCTCACGGCGGTCGTGCAGGTGGCCGACAGCCGCGGCCTGCCTTCGGCCGAACGCGAGCGATTGCCTCCCGGGTATGGCTCGCTGCGGCTCGAGACGCTCGTGATGTCGCTCATCGAGCATGGCTATGCCGGCGACTTCGAGTTCGAGCTGGTCGGCGAGACGGTCGAGTCGCTCGGCTACGACCAGGTGCTCGGCCAGGCCCGGCTCGCCGCCGATGCCTGGAGCCGCCGCATCCCCGCCGCCGTGTAGGGTAGCCTTCAGGCTGCCCCGGTAGGGTAGCCTTCAGGCTGCCAAAGTAGGGTAGCCTTCAGGCTGCCAAAGTAGGGCAGGCTGAAGCCAATTTGGGGGCAGGCTGAAGCCAATTTGGGGGCAGGCTGAAGCCAATTTGGGGGCAGGCTGAAGCCTACCCTACCGGGGCAGGCTGAAGCCAATTTGGGGGCAGGCTGAAGCCTACCCTACCGGGGCATCCGCAGATCCCAGGCTTCGACCCAGTCGGTCTCGACCGGCTCCAGCTGAAAGTCTTCGTGGAGCCGTTCGTCGAAGTCGTCCATGTGGGCGGCACCGTAGAAGATCGCGATCTTCCGCTTTCCGACGGCGATCTCCTGCCGCAAGACGTCGAGCGCGGCCGCATTGCGGTCGGTGATCAGCGAGGAGCCTTCCTCGCCGCCGAATGCCGCGGTGAGCACGTCCATGTCGGTGAACTGCTCGGCCATGATCCGGCGGAGGCGGACTTCCCGGTTCGAGCCGAAAAAGAGTCCGTAGAGGTCCCCCAGGCCGATCTGCGTTCCGGCCTTGCCGTCGGCCCTTTCTGCCCGCGCAGCGCCCTCCTGCATCAACTTCATGAACATCGTCCACCACGATTCGCCGCGCTTCGCCATCGCCGCGTCGAATTCCTTCGGGGAGAGGTCGGCGTGGACGAAGTTTCGCGCCTCGTAGTCGATC
The DNA here is from genome assembly GCA_044336925.1 of Pirellulales bacterium. Classification (GTDB taxonomy): domain Bacteria; phylum Planctomycetota; class Planctomycetia; order Pirellulales; family UBA1268; genus RGVT01. The sequence continues at coordinate 1,279 of JBIIOM010000031.1, read as the reverse complement.
TTCTCGAGTTGGAATTCGAGGCCCAGGAGTTTCGTGAGCCCCTGTTGCGCGGAGCCGATCGCGCCCGACGCCTTGCGGCCGGGCTTCGGCACGCGGGCGTTATCGGGGGCCACGAGCTCGTAGAGGACCGCGTCGTAGTCGCGGAAGAGCCGGTCGAGCGTTTCGTAATAGGCTTTGCTCCCGAGGTGGACGGCCCCCACCAGGTCGACTTCCAGTGGCGGGCGGCCGTCGCGCCGTGGCTCCGCTTCGCGATACCGCACGATCGACGTGTCGAGCGAGACCGGCTCCCCCTGCTCGTCCCGCGAGAGCCGGAGAAACTCGACCTGGTCGGCTACGGCCTGGCCGAAGGCCGCTCCGGCAGATCCGGCAAGCCAGGCAAGAAGCAGGACGGGGGCGGCCTGGATGGCAATCCTGCGCGGAAGCGTCATGGAAACCTCTGTGGTGGGGCCTGGGGGCAGCGGACTCATTCTACGGCCGCGGCGGACGTTTCGCCGCTTTCATGCACGAGAGCTGATTTCGCCCAGCCTGCCGCGATTCTCCAGTCCTGCCGCAAATCCTACGAAGGCGGCAGAGTCTTCCAAGATTCATCAACTCCGTCGACCGGCACGACCGATACCAGACGAGCAATCCGCATGTGCGGAAAACCGGCTCCTGCTCCCCAGGACACTCAAGCGATGGCTACGACAAAGAGTTTGCAGCGGTTCGGAAGGCTCCTCCTTGCGGCGGCGATGAGCGTCACTGCCGTCATCCCGGCCCGTGCCGGCGACTGGATGCCTTTGCTTCCGGACCAAAACTTCTACGACTTCCAGCTCTTCGCCCCGCCGGATCTGCAGGACTACGAGATCTACCCTGAGCAGAGCGAGGGGATCTTTTTCAACTACGACCGTCTCTACTGGGGCATCACGCCGCCGCGGGTGACGGGCGTGGGGGGAACGGAGAACGGCGGGTATCTGATCCCGGTCGATCCGATCTCGCCGCAGTCGATCGTGCAGCTTAACAACGCCGGCATCCAGGCCTCTGGCACAGCTGGTGGCAGCGTGATCGGCGGCGTTTTCATCTTTGGTGCCGATCCGCTGCAACTCGATCTCAATACGAGCTGGATGCGGACGGCGATGACATGGGGCAATCGGTACGAGGGTGGCTGGATGTACGATAACCGCGGCGTACAGATCTCGTATTTCAATACCGGGGTCCTCAGCCAAAGCTTCCAGACCAACAGCGAATTTGCCGCTTCGTCGCCGACGCAGATTTTCACGCAACAGGCGGTCGGAGGTGGGAA
>JBIIOM010000190.1:0-5323 GCA_044336925.1 Pirellulales bacterium | reverse complement strand
CAGAGCAGCTGATTTGTAATCAGCAGGTTGCGGGTTCAACTCCCGCCGCTAGCTCACCGCAGCCCCGCCTGCCGAGAAAGCCGCAACCTTTTCGCATCCAACCAGTTACGCCCACCACCTTCCATACCCGAGCACCATTACAACAGGGGGAGTTTCCCGAGCGGTCAAAGGGGTCAGACTGTAAATCTGATGGCTATGCCTTCGCAGGTTCGAATCCTGCACTCCCCACTCCTGCGCCATCCGCTAGCGGGTGTAGCTCAATGGTAGAGCAATAGCCTTCCAAGCTAAAGACGAGGGTTCGATTCCCTCTACCCGCTCTTCGCGTCAACAAGCGTCCAAAAAATCACGAGTCGATTCAACGAGGTCCGTTTTGCTGCTGTAGCTCAGTTGGTAGAGCACGTCCTTGGTAAGGACGAGGTCAAGGGTTCAAGTCCCTTCAGCAGCTCTTCCGCGAGTCAAAGCGGTTCGATAACACGTTCGGTTCTTTTTTCACCTTCCGAGGAGAAAGCAGGAGTAAAGATGGCAAAGGATACGTTCACGCGGAGCAAGCCGCACGTCAATGTGGGCACCATCGGTCACATCGATCACGGCAAGACGACCCTCACCGGCGCGCTGGTCGCCGTTCAGGCGGCGAAGAACCTGGCGGTCGCCAAGAGCTACGCCGACATCGCCAAGGGCGGCACAGTCCGCGACGAAACGAAGACCGTGACGATCGCGGTCAGCCACGTGGAATACGAGACCGACAAGCGGCACTACGCCCACATCGACTGCCCGGGCCACGCCGACTTCATCAAGAACATGATCACCGGCGCCGCCCAGATGGACGGCGCGATCCTGGTGGTGAGCGCGGCCGACGGCCCGATGCCCCAGACCCGCGAGCACATCCTGCTGGCCAAGCAGGTCGGCGTGCCCGCGCTCGTGGTCTTCCTCAACAAGGTCGACCTCGTGGACGATCCGGAGCTGCTCGACCTCGTCGAGATGGAAATCCGCGAGCTGCTCACGAAGTATGGCTTCCCCGGCGATGACGTGCCGATCATTCGTGGCGCCGGCAAGCCGGCCTACGACAGCCCGGCCGACCCGAAGGCGAACAAGTGCATCGCCGACCTCCTCGATGCCGTTGATTCCTACATCCCCGAGCCCGTTCGCGAGCTCGACAAGCCGTTCCTGATGGCGATCGAAGACGTGTTTTCGATCGAAGGCCGTGGCACCGTGGCCACCGGTCGTATCGAGCGCGGCGAGGTGAAGGTGGGCGACGAAGTCGAGATCATCGGCCTCAAGGACAAGGCCGAGAAGACGACCGTCACCGGCGTCGAGATGTTCAAGAAGCTGCTCGACAAGGGCCAGGCGGGCGACAACGTCGGCTGCCTGCTGCGTGGCGTCGCTCGCGAAGGCATCGAGCGTGGCCAGGTGCTCGCCAAGCCGGGCTCGATCAAGCCCCACAAGAAGTTCGAGTGCGAGGTCTACGTGCTGTCGAAGGAAGAAGGCGGTCGTCACACGCCGTTCTTCGCCGGCTACCGCCCGCAGTTCTACTTCCGCACGACCGACGTGACCGGCTCGACCAAGCTGCTCGGCGGCGTCGAGATGTGCTCGCCGGGCGACAACGTGAAGATGGAAGTCGAACTGATGGTGCCGATCGCCATGGACGACGGTGTGCGGTTCGCGATCCGCGAAGGCGGCAAGACCGTCGGCTCGGGCGTCGTGACGAAGATTCTCGACTGATGGAGTCCGGGGTCCCGGCCCCGGAGATGGTGGAGTCCGGGGTCCCAGCCCCGGAGATGGCTTAGTCCGGGGTCCCGGCCCCGGAGGCTGATGTAGGATTCCTGAAGGTGGGGGGCCGGGTCCCGGCCCCCCACCCCACAGGGGCGTAGCTCAACTGGCAGAGCGCTGGTCTCCAAAACCAGAGGTTGCGAGTTCGATCCCCGCCGCCCCTGCTGGTTTGGAGGCGGAGCCAAAAACGGCGCGAAGGAGCGCTCACAAACATGGCAAGCACACCCGAAAATCATGCGGCCGGCGGAACGTTCTGGAGCGAGCTCCTGAGCGCCGGGGTCTACAAGCGCAACCAGGGCCGCGTGGCCCGGCAGGTGACTTTCGCGGCGCTGGCGCTCACGCTGGCGGTGGGCGTGTGGCGGCTCTCGCAGCTGCTCCCGCTGTGGTTGGCCAATAGCACCGCCTCGGCGACGGCTCCCGGCGTCGATCTGGGTGTGGTGCGGTTCCTCGTGCCGGGCGCGATCCTCGCGGCTGGCCTGTGGTTTCTGTACCGGCTCGTCAACATGCCGCGGTTCGCCGACTTCCTCATCGCCGTCGAGTCGGAAATGGCCAAGGTGTCGTGGCCGACCGGCGCCGAGGTGGCCCGCAGTTCCGCCGTGGTGATCTTCCTGATCTTCGCGCTGGCGGCGATTCTCGCCGCGTACGATCTCTTCTGGTGGTTCGTGCTCCGGGCCATCCAAGGATTCAATTGAGCAGCCCTTCCGCGAGCATTGCCATGACCGCCATGACCGACCATTCGGAACAGAACGACCTGCCGCACGACGCTTCCGTCGCCGGACAGGGTGTGCCCCACGCCGATGACCGCCCGGCCGCGCACGCGCCTGTGGCCTCCCACGCGCCTGTGGCCGCCGACCTCGACGACGAGGACGACACGCCCGCCGAACTCGACGACCCCTTTGGCGGCAGCGAAGACGCCAAGCCCGTCTCGGTGGCCAGCGATGACGACGAAGCGCCCGTGGGCGACAAGCAGTGGTACATCCTCAAGGTGCAGAGCAATCGCGAAGATTCGATCCGCGAGGCGCTGCAGCGTCGGATCTCGATGCAGGGGATGGGGAAGTTTTTTGGCGACGTGATCGTGCCCAAGGAGCAGGTCACGGAGTTCAAAAGTGGCAAAAAACGCGTGGTTTCTCGCAAGCTCTACCCTGGTTACATCCTTGTGAACATGATCTTGAATGACGAGACGTGGTATCTCGTGCGGGAGACCGGCGGCATCGGTGACTTCACCGGGTCGGCCGGGCGTCCCAGCCCGATGCTGCCGCAAGACGTCGCCAAGCTGCTCAACAAGACCGAGGTGAAGGCCGACGAATCGCCCCGCCTGAAGATCAACTTCAAGAAGGGCGACCGCGTGAAGATCAACGAAGGCACCTTCGAAAACTTCGAGGGTGAAGTCGAGGCGATCGACGAGGCCAACGGCCGCGTGACGGTGATGCTGAGCATCTTCGGACGCTCGACCCCGGTGGACATCGAGTATTGGCAGATCGAGACGGTGTGAGCCGCCTCCGCGTAAACGAAACAACAGCAGAGAGTCAGAGGACAGAACGATGGCAAAGCAGATGGTCGGGCAGGCGAAATTCCAGGTTCCAGGCGGGCAGGCCACTCCCGCCCCGCCGGTGGGCACATCGCTCGGCCGATTCGGCATCAACCTCGGCCAGTTCGTGCAGCAGTTCAACGACCGCACGCGCGAGGCCGCCGGCATGGCGATCCCCGTCGTCGTCACGGTCTACAACGATCGCTCGTTCGACTTCATCACCAAGAGCCCGCCGGCCGCCGCCCTCCTCAAGAAGGCCGTCGGCCTCGCCAAGGGCTCGGGCGTTCCCAACAAAGACAAGGTCGGCAAGGTCACGAAGGCACAGCTCGACGAGATCGTGCGGCTGAAGGGGGCGGACCTCAACGCCCGCGATGGCGAGCACGCCCGCCGCATGATCGAGGGCACCGCCCGCAGCATGGGGATCACCGTCGAAGGCTGATCGCCGCAGACCACTTGAGACCGCATCCAGATCGCACCACTTCCCTTCCCTTTCATCAGGCCAGCAAAGTTAGGATTCCCACCGTGCCAGCCACGAAGCGCATGCGGGCAATGCTCGCGAAGAAGCCCCAGTCGGAAGCCCCCCTCCCCATCGCCGAGGCGGTGTCGGTGCTGAAGAGCTTTCCCCCGACCAAGTTCGACCAGACCGTCGAAATCCACGTCCGCCTGGGCATCGATCCCAAGCAGGCCGATCAGATCGTGCGCGGCTCGCTCTCGCTGCCCCACGGCATCGGCAAGTCGAAGCGCGTGGTCGTGTTTGCGAAGGGCAACCTCGCCGACGATGCCACGGCCGCCGGCGCCGAAGCGGTGGGCGCCGACGACCTCGCCAAGCGGATCAAAGAGGGCTGGACCGATTTCGACGTCTGCATCGCGGCCCCCGACATGATGGGCCTCGTGGGCCCGCTCGGCAAAGTGCTCGGCCCCCGCGGCCTGATGCCGAGCCCGCGTGCCGGCACGGTCACCGCCGACATCCGCAAGACCGTCAGCGAGTACAAGGCCGGCAAGGTGGAGTTTCGCAACGACCCCACGGGCATCGTGCATGCCGTCGTGGGCAAGTGGAGCTTCGATGCCGCCAAGCTCGCCGACAACATCCGTGCGTTCATCGACCACATCCTGTCGCTGCAGCCGAACAGCGTCCGCGGCCAGTACGTGAAGAGCATTTCGATCTCCGGCACCATGACCCCCGGGGTGCACGTCGCGGCTTGATGCCCCGGCCAGCCCTCGCGGAAGCCCCCTCCACCCAGCCCCACCAAAGCGATTCGCCATGAGCAAACTCGTCAAAAACATGCTGACCGACGACCTCAAGACCCGCCTCAACGGCGTCGGAGAGGTGATCGTCGTCAGCCTCGGCAAGCTCGATGCCATCAAGACACAGCAGCTGCGGCAGGCCCTGCGGAAGAAGAAGATCCACCTGCAGATGATCAAAAACAGCCTGGCCCGCCGCGCCACGCTCGACACCCCCCTCGCCCCGGCCTTCGAGAAAAACGAGGGCATGCTGGCGATCGCCTGGGGTGGTGAAGACGTGGTCGATCTCGCGAAGGAGCTCGATCGCCTCGGTGGTGTCAAAGACTACGAAGGCTTCGAATTCCGCGGCGGTGCCCTGGACGGCGCCCGGCTCGGTCCGGCCGACATCAAGTCGGTCGCCAAATGGCCCAGCCGCGCCGAACAGCTTTCGATCCTCTCGGGCCAGATTTCTTCGCTGGGAGCACGGCTTTCCGGCCAGATTCTCTCCGCCGGCGGCACGCTGGCCGGGCAGATCTCCTCCCGAGTGGACGACCTGGAGAAGGCCGGACCGGCGGCCTGACGGCGGTTTTTCGACGCCGGGCTTCACTCGGCAAAAGTTCGTGGTAAGACAGTAGGCCCCACACAACACACACCATGCCGCCCGCGTCCGCGGACGGCACAATTTCGAAGGGAAAGGATCTCGAGCGATGGCAACGGCTGAAGCAACGCGTGAATTCTCGAAGGACACCAAGGAACTGGGCGACAAGATCGTCGGCCTGACCCTCAAGGCTGCGAAGGAGCTCTCGG
>JBIIOM010000189.1:0-5360 GCA_044336925.1 Pirellulales bacterium | reverse complement strand
GCGGGCTTCCGTAACTCGTCGGCATACGCCGGCGATGGGGCACGGGGCTGCCTGGTATCCTCTCGGCGGACGTTCGCTACGCTACAGAAGCCCGACGCGCGAGCGAGGAGAGTTGGGGCGTTTCTCGCAGGTCGGGTGGGAGCGGCGTCCGTTGGAGTGGAGGACGGATGGACCTTGCTCGCGCTGCGGGCTTCCGTAACTCGTCGGCATACGCCGGCGAGCGGGCACGGGTCACCCGGGCCGGATTGGGCGCGTTGAGTCAATCAGCCGGCTCACGACCCGCGACGAGGTCGAGGATCGCGGCGCCAAAGTCGGCGAGGCGTTTTTCACCGATGCCCTTCACCCGCAGAAGCGCCGCGGGCGACGACGGCTTCTCCCGCGCGATGGCCCGCAGCGACTTGTCGTCGAAGATCGTCCAGGCCGGCTTGCCGCGGGCGTCGGCCACCCGGCGCCGCCACTTGCGCAGCCGCTCGAAGAGGTCGCGATCGACGTCCTTCCAGTCGTCGACGTCGGCCTTGGCGGCCTTCGCCCTGCCGACTCGGGGCTCCAGTAATACCACGGCGCGGCTGCCACGGAGCACCTCCCACGACCGCTCGTTGAGCATCACGACGGGCCGGTCGCCGCCGCTGCGGGCGAGCAGCCCCTGGTCGAGCAGCTGGTGCGTGAGGTTCTCGGCCGCCCGCTGGTCGAGCGTGGCGAGCAGTCCGAACGTGGAGAGCCGGTCGTGGCCGTGCCGTTGGATGCCCTCCGTCTTCGCGCCGCGCAGCACCTCGCAGACGTGCCGCACGCCGAACCGTTCGCCCACCCGCGCCACGCAGGAGATGATCTTCTGCGCGGTCACCGTGCCATCGGGCAGGCTCTCCGTTTCGCCGAGACAGACATCGCAGGCGCCGCAGGGCTCGGTGCCGTAGGACTGCCCGAAGTATTCCGAGAGCGCCGCGTGGCGGCACCGCGCGGCCTGGGCATACCGGCGCATCGAGTGGAGGTGTTCGGTCTGGCCGGCGACGAGCCGTGCCAATTCGTCCGGCTCGAGCTCGGCCTCCTCGGCGCTCTTTCGCACGAGCGATTCCCAGCTGAAGACGTCGGCCGACGAGTAGAGCAGCACGCACTCGGCGGCCAGGCCGTCGCGGCCGGCCCGGCCAGTCTCCTGTTGGTAGGCCTCGAGGCTCTTCGGCAGCGAGGTATGGAGCACGAGCCGCACGTCGGAGCGGTCGATGCCCATGCCGAAGGCGACGGTCGCCACCACCACGTCGATCGTCTCGCGGGCGAATGCCTCCTGCGTCTTGTGCCGCTCCTTGGGATCGAGGCCGGCATGATAGGGCCGCGCGAGAATCCCCTCGGCGGCGAGCCTCGCGGCCAGTCGCTCCGTCTCCTTGCGCGAGATGCAGTAGACGATCGAGGCCTCGCCCGCATGCCGCCCAAGGATCTCGAGCGTCTGCTGAATCCGATCGGTCCGCGGCACGACGCGGTAGCAGAGATTCGGCCGATCGAACGTGCCGACGAGCACGTCGGGGCTCCGCAGCTGGAGCTGCGCGGCGATGTCGTCGCGCACCTGTGGCGTGGCCGTGGCCGTGAAGGCATGCAGGCTGGCCGTCGGAAAGCGGTCGCGCAACAGGGCGAGCTGCCGGTATTCGGGCCGGAAGTCGTGGCCCCACTGGCTGATGCAGTGGGCCTCGTCGATCGAAAACCGCCGCACGCCCACCTGGGCGAGCAGGTCCAAGAGGCCGGTGTTCACGAGCCGCTCCGGCGCCGTGAAGAGCAGCCGCAATTCCCCTGCGGCGAGCCGGTCGCGGATCTGCAGGCGTTCGTCCTGCGAAAGCCCCGAGTGGATCGCGGCGGCGGGGTAGCCGATCGCTTCGAGCGCGTCGACCTGGTCTTTCATCAGCGCGACCAGCGGCGAGACGACCACGTCGGTCGATTCGCCCACCAGCGGCGGCAGCTGGTAGCAGAGGCTTTTTCCACCGCCGGTCGGCATCACGACGAGCGAATCGCGACCGTCGAGCGCCGCATGGATCGCCTCGGACTGCAGCGGCCGCAATTGATCGAAGCCCCACCACTTCGCGAGCACCTCCGCGATCCGCGGATCGGCGTTCACGCTCTCGCTCGTCGACGTCGCCTGCCCTGGCACTGCTGCACCTGCTGTGGATTCCGGGAGCGGCAGGATACCAGATTCGGAACCGGGTGGACCGCATCCCCAGTAGACCGCTTCGTCCAAAGTAGACCGCTTCGTCCCGAAGCGGATCTCCGCCGGATCCGCTTGTGGAACAAGCGGTCTACTTTGTGGAACAAGCGGTCTACTTTGTGGATCGAAGCGGTCTACTTTGTGGATCGAAGCGGTCTACGAGCGGCAGCCTGAAGGCTACCCTACTCGCCGAGATAGGCGTCGCGGACGCGTGGATCGGCGGCCAGATCGGGGCCGTTGCCGGTGAGCGTGATGCGTCCCGTCTCGAGCACGTAGCCGCGCGAGGCGAGGCGGAGCGCCGCGCGGGCATTTTGCTCGACGAGCACCACGGCGATGCCGCGGGCGGAGAGGCTCGCGATCACCTCGAAGATCTTCGCCACGATCAAGGGTGCGAGGCCGAGCGACGGCTCGTCGAGCAGGAGGAGTTTCGGTCGGCCGACGATCGCCCGCGCGAGCGCGAGCATCTGCTGCTCGCCGCCTGAGAGCGTGCCCCCGAGCTGGTTCATGCGGGTGCCGAGCACGGGAAAGAGCTCGCAGGCCGCGGCGATGTCGCGCTTGAGCTGCCAGCCATCGGGCTGCGTGAAGCCGCCCAGCTCGAGGTTTTCGCGCACGGTGAGCCGCGGGAAGATCCGCCGCCCTTCGGGGGAATGGCCGATGCCGAGCCGCATGATCTCGTGGGGCTTTCTGCCCGTGATCGACTCGCCACGAAACCGCACCGCGCCGCCGCGGGCCGGCACGATGCCCGAGATCGCCATCAGGAGCGTCGTCTTGCCGGCGCCATTGGCGCCGATGATCGCGACGAGTTCTCCCTCGTCGACATCGAGGGAGACCCCGTCGAGCGCCCGGATCGGCCCGTATCCCGCTTCGAGTTCGTGCACTGCCAGCATCGGCATCGCTCAGGCTTCTCCACCGAGGTAGGCCTCGATCACCTTTTCGTCTCGCTTCACCTCGGCCGGCGTGCCCTCGGCGATCTTCACGCCGTGGTCGAGCACGGCCACGCGGTCGCTGATCCGCATCACCACGTTCATGTGGTGCTCGATCAAGAGCACCGTCACGCCGCGGTCGCGGATCCGTTGCACGAGCGCGGCCAAGTCGGCCGTCTCGGAGGGATTCATCCCGGCGGCCGGCTCGTCGAGCAGGAGGAGCATGGCGTCGGTCGCCAGCGCGCGGGCGATCTCGAGCCGCCGCTGGTCGCCGTAGGGCAGCTGCCCGGCGATCCGGTTGGCGTTTGAAGTCAGGCCGACGAAGTCGAGCGCGTCGAGCGCGCGGCCGCGGGCCTCCGCCTCGGCGCGGCGGTTGGCGGGCGTCTTGAAGAGCATGGCCAGCGTGCCGCCGGGGATCGTGCGGTCGAGGCCGACGAGCACGTTTTCGAGCACGGTCATATTGGGAAACAGACGGATGTTCTGAAACGTCCGCGAGATGCCCGCCCGCGCCACGACATGCGGCGACCGGCGGCCGCGCTGCCAGACGGCGAGCGTGCCAGCGGCGCCCAGGAGCCAGCCGGCGACGAGACCGATCCAGCCGCGCAGGCGAACCCGCTGCTTGCCGGCGGCGAGCCGGTCGAGCACCTCTTCCTTGATCGCCGGCCGCTTGACCGCGTCGGGCGCGGCCTCAGCGAGATCGCTCATGTCGGGCACGGTGCCGGGGCCGGCCCGACGGGCGGTCACCTCGGCCTGCAAGGCGTCGCGAAGGGCCCGCGCCTCGCCGAGATCCCGCTTGATCGCGAGCACGTCGGTGCCGTCGGCGCTCACCACCCGCCACTTGCCGGCCATCTGGTCGATCGCGAGCTCCGCCCGGAAATAGCCGCGGAGGCGGGCGGCGGCGCTCGCGAGCGTGAATGGCTCGTTGACGTTCATTCCCCGCTTCACGACCGCGAGCCAGAGGCGGTCGACATCGACCGCGGCGGCGGCGAAGAGGAGCCCGGTGAGCAGCCCCACGCCCATCGCCGACCAGAACGTGCCCGCCGTAAACGCCCGCTCGAGCCTGCGGCCGCGGAACCGCACCGAGCCGCTCGTCGGCGAATAGATGCCGCTGATCGTGTTGAAGGCGGTCGTCTTGCCGGCGCCGTTGGGGCCGATGACCGACACGATCTGCCCCGCGGGCACGTCGAGATCGAGCTCCGACACGGCCACGAGCCCGCCGAAGCGAACCGTCATGCGATCGACGTCGAGCAGCGGGGCCACTCCGATCGGCGGTGAGCCGCCCATCCGTTGCGCGGATCTTCGCCTCATGGATGCGCCTCCCGCAGTTCGGCGGCCAGCCGCCGCGACGGCACGAGCCCCTCGGGCCGATAGCGCATCACGAGCACGAGCGCCAGCCCGAAGATCGCCAGCCGCCAGCCGCTGAACGAGAGCAGGCTCGAGCCCGTCGGGTTGATGTTCATCTGCTGGATCCAGGAATCGGCCCACGGCGCGAGCACCGTGTCGAAGCCGACGAGGATCGCCACGCCGAGGAGCGTGCCGGGGATGCTGCCGAGACCGCCGAGGATCACGGCGCAGAGCACCATGATCGAGCGGTTGAAGTCGTAGGCATTCGGGTCGGCCGTCGTGGAGAGGCTGGCGGCGTAGAGGCAGCCGGCGAGCGCCGCCACGGCCGACGACATCGCGAACGCCGAGAGCTTCACGCGGGTGGCCGAGATGCCCATCGCCGAGGCGGCCAGCTCGTCCTCGCGGACGGCCACCCAGGCGCGGCCGAGCCGCGAGTTTTCCAGCCGCCGCATCGCCACGACCACGCCGGCGAGCGCCAGCAGCGAGAGGTAGTAGAACCACCGCGGATCGATGGCGAAGGCGAGGCCGAGGTCGGTGCCGCCGATCTTCACGCCCGCGCCGGGCGGGGGGACGGGATTGAGCCCCTTCATGCCGCCGGTGATCTGCTCGAGGTTGCGGAGCGTGACCTTCACCACCTCACCGAAGCCGAGCGTCACGATGGCGAGGTAGTCGCCGCGGAGCCGCAGCGTCGGGGCGCCGAGCGCGAGCCCGACACCAGAGGCGACGAGCACGCTCACGATCGCCGCCGGAAGCCAGCCGACCTGAAAGGGATACATCGGCACGGTGAGGATCGCCATCGAATAGGCGCCGATGCCGAAGAAGGCCGCGATGCCGAGGTGCACGAGGCCCGTGTAGCCCACCATCACGTTGAGGCCGAGCGCCAGGATGCAGTAGATGAAGAGCGTGGTCAC
>JBIIOM010000030.1:0-17493 GCA_044336925.1 Pirellulales bacterium | reverse complement strand
GAAGAAGGCCGCGATGCCGAGGTGCACGAGGCCCGTGTAGCCCACCATCACGTTGAGGCCGAGCGCCAGGATGCAGTAGATGAAGAGCGTGGTCACCTGCCCGCCGAGCGCCCCGCCGAGCGCCGGCATCACGAGCGGTGCGATCGCCAGCACCGCGAGCGTCACGAGATCCCAGCGCTCACGCAGGAAGTTGCGCATCAGACCTTCTCCTTCGTCCGGCGGCCGAGCAGCCCCTCGGGGCGGAAGACCAGGATCACGATCAGGATCGCGAACACGATCGCGCCGGTCCAGCGCTCCCCCACGTACGCGCTCGAGAGCGCCCGCACCAGGCCGATCACCAGGCCGCCGAGCACGGCGCCCGGGATGCTGCCGATGCCGCCGAGCACCGCCGCCGTGAAGGCGTAGAGCCCGTTCTGGAAGCCGATCTGGAAGCCGATCGTGTTGATGTAGAGCCCGTAGATCACGCTCGCCGCGCCGCCGAGAAAGCCGCCGATGAAGAAGGTCGCCGCGATCACGCGATCGACGTCCACGCCCACGAGCGCCGCAGCCGTCGGATCCTGGGCCACCGCCCGCATCGCCTTGCCGAGCTTCGTGCCGCGGACGAGCAGCGAGAGCGCGAGCATCAGCGGCACGACGATGAGCACGACGAGCAGATCCTTCCAGCTGAACTGCAGCCCCTCGCCCGGCAGCAGATTCGTGGCTGGCAGCAGTTCGGGGAACGAGCGGTCGGCGGGCCCGAGCCAGAAGAGGCCGATGTTCATGAAGATGAACGAGACGCCGATCGCGGAGACGAGCGGCGCGAGCTTCGGGGCGTTGCGGAGCGGCTTGTAGACGATCCGGTCGACGGCCACGTTGAGGCCGCCGCAGAAGAGGCCGCAGAGCAGGACGAGCAGCGCGATCCCCGCCCACGTGGCCACCGGCCCCGCGGCGGCCAGGCCGAGGGCGGCCACGAGCGAGAGCGCCAGGCAGGCCCCGAGCATGATCAGGTCGCCGTGGGCGAAATTGATCAGGCCGATGATGCCGTAGACCATCGTGTAGCCGAGCGCCACCAGCGCGATGAGCGCACCGTTGGTGAGGCCGATCAGGCACTGCTGGAGGAAAAACTGGGCGGACAATGAAATCTCGCTTCGGCAGGACGGCGGAAAACGCCACGCGAATGCGGCGTTGTTTTTACCGCACAGCCGCGTCGTCGCCCACGGCACCTGCGTCGAGGACCTCCTCGAACTCGAATTTGCCCCCTTTGACCGCGCTCACGGTGAGCGTCTGCATCGTCGTGTCGCCGTTGGCGTCGAAGCCCCAGCGGCCGAGGGTGCCGTCGAAGTCCTTGATCGCCAGCGCCGCATCGGTGATCGCCCGCCGATCCTTGGTTCCGGCAGCGCGGATCGCCTCGAGCGCCACGCAGGCCGCCTCGTAGCCGTAGACGGCGTAGGCCTCGGGGAGTTCGCCGAACTTGGTCCTGTAGCGCTCCACGAACTCGCCCCCCTTCCCCGTGAGCTTGTCCGGCGGCAGCCCGCCGAACGTGACGAAGCAGCGCCCCTCCAGGTTCGCCGCGCCGGCCGAGTCGATGAAGACCTGCTCGCGGCAGCCGTCGGGAACCATCAGGAGCGCCGTGATCCCCGCGCTCGTCATGTCCTTCGCGAGCTGCCCACCCTTGCTCTGCGTGGTGCCGCCGAAATAGACGAGGTCGGGGCCGGCCGCCTTCACGCTCGCCATGAGCGACTTGAATTCCTGCGCCTTCGCGTCGATCGAATCGTGGCCGAGCACCTCGATGCCGATCTCGCGGCACCGTTCGTCGAAGAGGTCGGCGAGGCCTTTGCCATACACCTCGTTGTCATCGAGGATGTACACCTTCTTCACGCCCCGCTTCTTCGCCCAATCGGCCGAGAGCGGCCCCTGCAGGTCGTCGGCGGGCACGACCCGCGTGTAGTTGAGCCGTCCGGTCGGCCGGTAGATCTCGGGCTCGCCGGGCGAACCCAGGCCCGGCTTCGTGAGGCCGACGGCGGTGTTCGCCGGCGACACCATCAGCAGGTCGCCGAGATTCAAAATCGGCATCGACACCTTCGCGGCGCCCGAGTTGAACGTGCCGATGTAGGCCACGACGTCGGGATCCTGCAGCGCCCGCCTGGCATTGGCCGCCTCGGCCTCGCTCGTCCACTGGCCGGCCGCGGCGGTCGAATCATCGAGGTCGAGATACTCGACCCGAAACGGCCCGACCTTCCCGCCGGCCTCGTCGATCGCCATGCGGATGCCGCGGACGATCGTGTCGGACTGCTGCTTGGCGGAGCCCGTCCGCGGCAGGCTCGAGACGATCTTCACGAGCCCGGGATCGGCCGGCCGGCAGCCCGCGAGCAGGATCGCGATGGCGATGCATCGCGTCATCCGCCGTCGCCCCGTCATGCCTGCTCTCCTTTGCCGGACGAGACGCACTCCACACAATCGCCGTAGGCCGCGAGCAAGCGATCGTTCGTGAGGAGCACCAGCGGCTCGCACTTGGCCTGCGCCACGAGCATCCGATCGAAAGGATCGGCGTGCAAGCCCGGCAGCTTCGCGACGGCGGCGGCATGCTCACCGGTGATCGGCAAGAGCTCGAATCCAGCCGGCTCGATCTCGACGAGCAGGTCACCCGGATCGGCCTTCAGCTTGCCGAGCGCGGCCTTGATGCTCACCTCCCAGATCGACGCCGCGCTCACGAATACGTGGGCACCCTCGATCCGCCTGCGGGCGGCGGCCGGGATTTTCTTCGGCTCAGCGACCGCCCAGAGCAGGAGATGCGTGTCGAGGAGGATCCTGCTCATGACCGGCCTTCAAATGCCGCGATCACCCGTTCATCGAGCGGCTGATTGAAGTCGTCCGGCACGCGAAACTTTCCCTTGAGCCCGCCGAGCTTCTTGGGCCGCGGCCCTGACTCCAGCGGCACGAGTTTCGCCAGCCGGCGCCCGGCCTTGGCGATGATGACCACCCGCCCCGCAGCCGCCTGATCGACGATCTTCGAGAGGTGGGTTTTGGCTTCGTGGATATTGACGACGGTGGCCACGGCATGGGCTCCCCAGGGGAACGGCGGCCTTCCGCCATCGGACCAGACTAAGTCTAGTCTGGCGGCTGGTGAACATCAAGCGATCTTCACCAGCCGCCAGGCGCGGTGGATGCGATCGTTGCGGAAGTCCTCGGGGATCGTGCGGTTGGTGATCTCGCGGATCGCATAGAGCTTCGAGAGCTGCTCCGCGGCGAGGTGAAATCGGCGAAAGTTCGTCGAGAAGTAGACGATGCCTCCCGGCGCGAGGTTCTGCGCGACGAGTTCGAGCAGGCCGGCATGGTCGCGCTCGACGTCCCAGGGCGTCTCGCTCTTCGCCGACCGCGAGAACGTCGGCGGATCACAGACGACGAGGTCGAACGGCGGTTCGCCCCGCTTCGCCCGGTGCTCGAGGAAGGCACGCGACTCGTCGCGGACGATTTTGTGCCGGCCGGCATCCTTGAAACCGTTCTTGGAGAGATTCGTCCGCGTCCAATCGAGATACGTGTTGGAGAGATCGACGCTCGTCGTCTCCGCGGCGCCCCCCGCCGCGGCATACACGGAAAAACTGCCCGTGTAGCAGAAGAGGTTCAAGAACCGCTTTCCCTGTGCCTCGGCGCGGACCATCGCCCGCGTCTGGCGGTGATCGAGAAAGAGCCCGGTATCGAGATAGTCGGAGAGGTTGACCTCGAACTCGAGGCCGGCCTCCTTCACCACGATCGCCGCATGCCGCTGATCGACCTTCTCATACTGCCCGCCAGCCCGCTGCCGCTTTCGCACCTTGAGAAACGTCTGCTTCAAGGGCACGCCGAGCTCGAGCGCGGCCGCCTCGATCATCTTGTCGAGCCAGACATCGTGCTCGATCTCGGTTCGCTCGTGCGGCCGCTCGTATTCGGCGGCGTGGAGCCACGCCCCGTAGAGATCGATCACGAGCGGGATCTCGGGGATGTCGCGGTCATACACGCGAAAGGCCTCGATCCCCTGACGGCGGGCCCACTTCGAAAGGTGCTTGAACCGCTTGGCGAGCCGACGGCGGAAGTCGCCGATCTGGTCGTCGGTCGTGCGCGCCCGCGGTCGGCCGGGGTGGCGCGTCGGATGGTCCGCGTTGTTTGTGGGGCCGTTTGCGCCGTTTGCGCCGTCGGCGCCAGGACGGCAGAAGTCTCCTCGCGGGGATCTTTCGCCGCGGGGCTGTTCGGCGATGCGATCCTCTTCAGGGCGAAAGCTCCCATGCTCGTCGAGCTTCAGCCGATCCTGGCTTGCGGCGGTGGCGCCTGCGTCGGGGCCAGCGCCGGGGACTGGGCCAGCGGCGGCTGCGCCTTCGCTGACGGTGGGAGACGGTTGAAGAGGGTCTTCGACCTGAGGGGATCTGGACCGGATTTCGACTTCGATGAGACGGCAGGCGATCGGGCCGTTCATGAGCGGGATGCGGTGCGCGGGGCGGAGGCCGAGTTGGCCGGCGGCGGGAGTGTCGGGGGCGATGATCGCCGCCCGCCAGCCGCCGCACTGCTGCACGAGCCAGTCACCGATCCTGCGAAAGAGCGCGCCTGCGCGAGGCAGCGCCAGCCGCTCGCCGTATGGCGGATTCGTGACGACGAGCCCCTCCGGAGCCTGCGGCCGCGCCTGCTCGAAATGCTTTTGTTCGATCGTGACAAACCCAGCCACGCCCGCCGCCTCGGCGCAGGCCTTCGCCGCCTCGACCGCCTTTGGGTCGAGGTCGCTGGCCTGAAACGAGCCCTCGGGCTCGCGCACGCGGGCTTCGAGTTCCTGCAGGAGCCGCGCGGCGAGCTGCCGGTCGCAATCGCGAAACCGAAAGAAGCCGTGCCCCTTGCGCCGCGCCCGCCAGAGCCCGGGCGCCATGCCCGCCGCGATCGTCGCCGCCTCGATCACGAGCGTGCCAGAGCCGCACATCGGATCGAGCAGCGGCTCCCCCGGCCGCCAGCCGGCGATCTCGAGGATGCCCGCCGCGAGCACTTCCGAGAGCGGCGCCTCCACTTCCCCCATCCGCCAGCCCCGCTGGTGGAGCGAGCGGCCGGCGGCATCGCGAAACACCGTCGCCACGTCGCCCACCAGATGGAGCGCGAGCCGCAAGGTCGCGCCGCGCAGTTGCACGCTCGGCCGCTTGCCGCTGGGCGTGCGCAGCTGATCCACGACCGCATCCTTCACGATCTGCGCGGCGTAGAGCGAATGGGTGAGAAACGTGTCGTGGATCACGGCGTCGACGCGGAGCGTGTCCGACGTCTTCAGCTGCTCGGTCCAATCGACCTCCTGCATCGCGCGGTAGAGGCTCTCGGGGGATTCGACTCTGAACCTTCCCAGCGGCTCGAGCACGCGGATCGCCGTGCGGGATTCGAGGACGGTGCGGTAGAGCGTCTCCTTCTCCGCGCCGGCAGCCGGTGAAAACTCGATCGTCCGCCGGCCGATCCGCAGTTCCTGTGCGCCGAGCGACTCGAGCTCCCGCGCGAGAATCCACTCCAGCCCCTCGAGCGTCCGCGCCGTCAGCCGCGGCGGCTCGTCGAGCGCCGGCGCAGGCAGCGGCCGTGGAGAGGGCGGAACATCGGGAAACCTCGCGGTGGGCATGGGGTGGGGGAGAGTCCGATCTGCGTGTATCGAGCCCTCTCAATCTATCACCGCGTCGCTTCGGGCAGGCTCGGCGCCGCAGGATCGTCATGACCATCACGACCGGAACGCGGACGGCCGGGGAGGGCAAAAAAATTGTGTCGGGGCTGTGACACGGGGCCAGTCAGCGGCAACTCATCTTTCGAGAGCCGGGCCGGCGGAGAGCCCGGGAGTCCGAAACCTCGTTCAGGAAAGTCACAACATTTATGGATCCCCAGATCATCAGCTGGATCGTGAGCCTCATCGCCGGCGGCGCCGGTGGCAACATCGTCGGTGCGCTTCTCAAGAACCGTAACCTTGGGCCCATGCTCAACACGGTGCTCGGACTCGTGGGCGGCGGCTTGGGCGGCAAGGTGCTGCCGATGCTGATCCCGGCCATCGCTCAACTCGCGGGCGGCGGCGACAGCCTCGTCGGCACGGGCGGCCTGTCGGCGATCGTCGGCGCGCTCCTGCCGCTGATCGTCAGCTTCCTCAAGAAGCCGGCCGCTGCCTGATCGGCCTGAACGGGTCGAGCGAAAGCGATCAACGAGCCGGGGGTCGGGGAAATCCGAGGTGGAGTGGCGAATCAACGCCAGCCTCTTCGCGGGTTTCGCCGGCCCCCGGTGGCTTTTTCCCAGAGCTGGATGGGGAAGCCGTGGCGGGCACGGGTTCTGGAGGCCCGCACCCGCCACGGCCGGATTGATTCTGCAGACGGCGACTGCTCAGCGGCCGAATGAAGGCCGGAACCCGCGGGACGGCATCCGGGCCGAGGCGACCTGCCGATCGCGGAGCCGCGACACCTGCCGCGACACGGTGTGGCCGATTCGGGTCGTGGCCCGATCGACGGCCGTGTTCCAATCGGAATCGACGACGGCCGCCATCAGCATGCCGCAGCCCTGCACCTTCGCCAGGATCCGGCAGACCTTGTCGATGCCCCCCTTGGGGCCGTTGTGATCGTGCAGGAACACCGTCACCTTCTCGACGCGGTTGCCGAACCGCGCGAGGGCGAACCGCAACCGCCGGTCGAGGTGATCGGGCAAATCCTGGGGCCGTCGCACGCCCTTGTCCTTCAATTCCCAGTTCATGGCATGGCTCCGAAAAGAGAAGCGTTGTCTTCGTACGAGACGATTATTCGGTCCTTCTGCCCGCCGGGCAGCCTCGATTCTTCCTTGCCAACACATCGGAAAAACCTATGATTTTTTGTTCCTTGAAAGGTGCCGCGGATGGAATGGCTCAACTACCACCACCTGCTCTATTTCTGGACGGTCGCCCGCGAGGGGAGCATCACGCGGGCCTGCCGGCGACTCCATCTCACGCAGCCGACGGTGAGCGGCCAGATCCGCCTGCTCGAAAAGGCGGTGAAGGCGAAGCTCTTCGAGCGGTCGGGGCGCGGGCTCGCGCTCACCGACACGGGCCGGCTCGTCTACCGCTACGCCGACGAGATCTTCGCCCTCGGCCGCGACCTGCAGGATGCGATCCACGACCGGCCCCGGGGCCAGGCCCTGCAATTCGCGGTGGGCGTGGCCGACACGCTGCCGAAGGTGCTCGTGCACCGGCTGCTCGCTCCGGCCTTCGCGGTGGGTGAGGAGGTTCGCATCACGTGCATCGACGGCTCACCCGATCGCCTCCTCGCCGAACTCGCCCTGCATGAGCTCGACCTCGTCGTGAGCGACTTTCCGGCGAACCCGCGGCTCGGCATGAAGGCCTTCAACCACCTGCTCGGCGACTGCGGCGTGACCTTCTTCGCCACCGCCGCGCTCGCCCGCCGCCATCGCCGTGGCTTCCCCCACTCGCTCACCGGCGCGCCGCTGCTCCTCCCCTACGGCAATACGACGCTCCGCCGCTCGCTGGAGCAGTGGTTCGATGCCCAGGACATCCATCCGCGGATCCGCGGGGAGTTCGCCGACAGCGGTCTGCTCAAGGCCTTCGGCGGATTCGGCGACGGCATCTTCGCGGCGCCGACGGCCGTGGAGGACGACGTGAAGCGGATGTACGGCGTCTCGGTGGTGGGCCGAGAGCCGAATCTGCGGGAGCGGTTCTATGCGATCTCCGTGGAGAAACGGATCAAGCACCCCGCCGTCGTGGCGATCACGCAGGCTGCCCGCCACGCGCTCTTCAAGCCCTGACGAGCACGCTCGCCGCCGGACTCACCGGGCCGCGGCCGTCTCCGGGAAGCGATCCTGGATCGGCTCGACGGTGAGCACGTCGGTCCGCAGGCCCTCCATCGCCCGCACGCAGGCCTCGGCGGCCGGCAGCGTCGTGATGCAGGGCACACCATAGAGCACGCTCGCCGCGCGGATGCGTCCCTCGTCGGTCCTCGCGCCCTTGCCCCGTGGTGTGTTGAAGATCAACTGCACGCGGCCGTCGATGAGATGGTCGATCAGGTTCGGATGCCCCTCTTGGAGCTTCTTGACCGTTTCCACCGGGATCCCGGCCGCCGCGAGCTCGCGGGCCGTGCCGGCCGTGGCCAACAGCTCGAAGCCGAGCGCGATCAGCCGCCGGGCCACGTTCACCATGTACTGCTTCGCCTGCGGACTCGCCACCGAGATGAAGATCCGCCCCTTCTCGGGCAGCAGGATCCCGGCCGCGATCTGGCTCTTGGCGAAGGCCATCGCGAAGGTGTCGCTCACGCCCATCACCTCGCCCGTGCTCCGCATCTCGGGGCCGAGCGCGATGTCGACGCCCGCGAACTTCACGAACGGAAACACGCTCTCCTTCACGCTCACGTGGGCCGGCACCGGATCCGACTCGATCCCCTGCTCCGCCAGGCTCGTGCCCGCCATCACCTTCACCGCCACCTTCGCCACCGGCAGCCCCGTGGCCTTCGCCACGAACGGCACCGTGCGGCTGGCCCGGGGATTGACCTCGATCACGTAGAGCGCCGGCTTCGTCTCCCCGTCGGCGTTCGCCTCCTTCTTCACGGCGAACTGCACGTTCATGAGGCCGACGACGCCGAGGCTCCGCGCGAGACCGGCCGCCGCCTGCTTGATCTCGGCGATCATCTCGGGCGAGAGGCTGTGCGGCGGGATGCAGCAGGCCGAGTCGCCGGAGTGCACGCCCGCCTCCTCGATGTGCTCCATCACGCCGGCGACGATCACCTGCTTGCCATCGGAGATGCAGTCGACGTCGACTTCGATCGCGTCTTCCAGGAAGCGGTCGATGAGCACCGGCTGCCCCTGCGCCACGGCGAAGGCCTCGGCGACGTACCGTTCGAACTGCGTGTTGTCGTAGCAGATCTCCATCGCCCGGCCGCCGAGCACGAAGCTGGGGCGCACGAGCGACGGATAACCGATCCGGGCCACCTCGCGGCGGGCCTGCTCGAGCGTGCGCGCGATGCCGCTGGCGGGCTGCTTGAGTTCGAGCCGATCGAGCAGTTCGCGGAATTTCTCGCGGTCTTCGGCCATCTCGATCGTGTCGACGCTCGTGCCGATGATCGGCAGGCCGGCGGCATGCAGCGCCCGCGCGAGGTTGAGCGGCGTCTGGCCGCCGAGCTGCACGATCACGCCGTCGGGCTCGATCCGGTCGGCGATGTTGAGCACGTCTTCGCAGGTGAGCGGCTCGAAGAAGAGCATGTCGCTCGTGTCGTAGTCGGTGCTGACGGTCTCGGGATTGGAGTTGACCATCACGCTCTCGATGCCCATCTCGCGGAGCGCGAAGCTCGCGTGGCAGCAGCAGTAATCGAACTCGATCCCCTGCCCGATCCGGTTCGGGCCGCCGCCGAGAATCATCACCCGCTTCTTGCCGGCCGACTTCGGACGGGTCTCGTCCTCCGCCTCCCAGGTCGAATAGTAGTAGGGCGTCTGGGCCTCGAACTCGGCGGCGCAGGTATCCACCGCCTTGTAGGTGGCCAGGATTCCCCGCTTCTTCCGCTCGTCGCGGACTTCCATCTCGGAGCAGCCGAGCATCGCCGCCAGCTGCCGGTCGGAAAAGCCGCATTGCTTCGCCTGCCGGAGGACCGCGTCGTCGATCGCCGCGAGCGTCCCGACCGTGCGGACGAGGCTCTCCAACTCGACGATCTGCTGGAGCTGATCGAGGAACCAGGGGTCGATCGCGGTGAGTTCGTGCAACTCGGCGACCGTCATGCCGGCCTTGATCGCATAGCGCAGATACCAGACGCGATCGGGGTCGGGCGTGGCCACCCGCGCGCGGATGTCGTCGAGCGAGGGCTCCGCCGACGTGCCCCAGAGGTCTTTCTTGTCGGAACCGAAGCCGAAGGACCCCACTTCCAGACCGCGCAGCGCCTTCTGGAAGGCCTCTTTGAACGTCCGCCCGATCGCCATCGTCTCCCCCACGCTCTTCATCTGCGTGGTGAGGCGGCTGTCGGCCTCGGGAAACTTTTCGAAGGCGAATCGCGGCACCTTCACGACCACATAATCGATCGACGGCTCGAAGCAGGCCTTCGTCTTTCGCGTGATGTCGTTGGGAAGTTCGTGGAGCCGCCAGCCGACGGCGAGCTTCGCGGCGATCTTCGCGATCGGGAAGCCCGTCGCCTTGCTCGCGAGCGCACTCGACCGGCTTACCCGCGGATTCATCTCGATCACGATCATCCGGCCCGTCTGCGGATGCACCGCAAACTGGATGTTGGAGCCGCCCGTCTCGACGCCGATCGCCCGGATCACGGCGAAGCTCGCGTCGCGCATCCGCTGATACTGCTTGTCGGTGAGCGTCATCGCCGGGGCGACGGTGATCGAGTCGCCGGTGTGGACGCCACAGGGATCGAAATTCTCGATCGAGCAGATGATGACGGCGTTGTCGTCGGCGTCGCGCATCACCTCCATCTCGTATTCCTTCCAGCCGAGGATCGACTCCTCGACGAGCACTTCCCCCACCGGCGAGAGATCGAGGCCGCGCTGCACCTTCGAGTCGAACTCCTCGCGATTGAAGGCGATCCCGGAGCCCGAGCCGCCGAGCGTGAAGCTGGGGCGGATGACGGCGGGCAGGCCGATCTCCGCGAGCACCTCGCGGGCCTCTGGCAAACTCTTCACGATCCGGCCGCGGCAGGTCTCGAGGCCGATCTTCTGCATCGTCGCCTTGAAGATCTCGCGGTCTTCGCCGCGCTTGATCGCATCGGCATTCGCGCCGATCATCTCGATGCCGTGCTTCTCCAGGATGCCGCGCCGGTCGAGCTCCATCGCGAGATTGAGCGCCGTCTGGCCGCCGAGCGTGGGCAGCACGGCATCGGGCTTCTCGGCCTCGATCACCTTCTCGAGCATCTGCCAGGTGAGCGGCTCGATGTAGGTCCGGTCGGCCGTGCCGGGATCGGTCATGATCGTGGCCGGGTTGGAATTCACGAGCACCACGCGGTAGCCGTCCTCGCGGAGGGCCTTGCAGGCCTGGGTGCCGGAATAGTCGAACTCGCAGGCCTGGCCGATGACGATCGGGCCGGAGCCGATGAGCAGAATCGTGTGGAGGTCGTCGCGACGGGGCATGGATGCTGGCCGAAGGGCGGGAAAAAACAAATTTCCCGAAGGTAGCATGCTCGCCGCCGATCGTTCAACGAACGACTACAATTCCCGGCAATTCCGCACGCCACTCTCCGGAGACGCTTCCATGACCATGCCCACCCCATCGCTCGACGCCCGGCGCGACAGCCTGCCCGACGATTTCAAGGACACGCGGCTCAATCTTTCGAGCGTGCTCGCCGGGGAAAACCTCCAGCCCGGGCAGGCCCTCGGCACGGCCCTCGCCGCCGCCCGGTTCGTGCGGCACAAGAAACTCTCCGACGCGCTCGAATCCGACATCCGCGGCGGCCTCGGCGACGCGGCCGCCGCCGTGATCTCCGACGCCACCGCCGCCGCGGGGCTGATGGCGATGAACACCGTCTATTACCGGTTTCGCCACATGCTCGGGAAGGAGAGCTACGAGGCCCGCCCGCCGCGGCTCCGCATGAGCCGCATGGCCCAGCCCGTCACGAGCAAGGCCGACTTCGAGCTCATGAGCCTCGCCTGCGCGGCCCTGGCCGGCTGCGAACTCTGCATCAAGAACCACGAAGCGAGCCTCGTGCACCTGGGCGTGAGCGAAGACGCCTGCCACGACGCCGTGCGGATCGCCGCGGTGATCAACGCTGCTGCGGTGGGGATCCAGTAACCCGGCCCGGGCGACCCGTGCCCCGGGAGCCGGATGGTACGGAAGCCCGACGCGCGAGCGAGGAGAGTGGACCCGGTTCGAGCGGGGCGGGTGGGAGCGTTGTCGGATGGAGTGGAGGGCGTATGAACCTTGCTTGCGCTGCGGGCTTCCGTAGCTTGTCAGCATACGCCGGCGAACGGGCTGCGGGCGCTACGGAAGCCCGACGCGCGAGCGAGGAGAGTGGACGCGGTTCGAGCGGGGCGGGTGGGAGCGTTGTCGGATGGAGTGGAGGGCGTATGAACCTTGCTTGCGCTGCGGGCTTCCGGACTAAAAAAAGGTGTCAGGACTCTTTTCCGGCCGACGCTTGTCGATTCCGCAAAACGGGAGGGCCGGAAAAGAGTCCTGACACCTTTTTTCAGTCAGCCGAGTTCGCGCAGGTATTCGAGCGTGTAGATGCCGCTGTCGTGGCCATCGGAGAAGACGATCTTGTAGGCATACTGGCCGACGGGTTGCATGCCGCTGATCGAGAGCGGCACGGTCTCCTCCGGCCTGAGCACCTGCAGCGGGTTCGGCTTCGCGGGCTCGACCCGCTTCTCGCGGCAGGTGGCGCAGGGGCAGGCGTCGCGCAACAATCGTGGCGAGTAGCCGGTGCGGGCGCCGTCGCTCCACGCCACTTCGATGGCGCCATCCTCGAGGCGGCGAATCGATTGCGGAATGGCGTGGTTCATGGTCGTGCGTTTCGCGGCGGTGACAAACGGTGATCGATCACCCGCCGCCCCTTGCCCTCGAAGCGGGGCAGGCTGCCGAGCGGCACGGTGGCGACATCCACCCGCAGTCCGAGCCGCAGGTGAAGTTCGCGGGCCACCCGCTCGGGGTCGCCGAGATGGTCTTCAATCTCCAACGATAGCATGTCGAGGCTTTCCTCGTTGGACACGTGCAATCGGTATTCGACCACCTCGGGAAAGCTGCGCACGATGTCGTCGATCGCGCCCGGGAAGACGTTGACGCCGCGCACGACGAGCATGTCGTCGGTCCGGCCGAGAATGCCCCCTTCGAGCATGACCCACGGGCTGCTTCCGGCGGCCATCTCTTCCGAGGCGGGCCACCGCGGCCGCACGAGGTCGCCGGTGCGATAGCGGATCACCGGCGCGCCGGAGCGGCCGAGCGTGGTGAGCACCAGTTCGGAGAGCTCGCCCGGCCCGGCGGCGCGGCCCGTCTCCACGGAGAGAAACTCGGGATGGAAGCACGACTCGATCACCTGGAGCCCGTGGCCGGCGAGGTCGCCCACGCCCCAGGGGCCCACCTCCGTCGCGCCGGCATGATCGAGCACCTCGGCTCCCCAGGCTGCGGCGATTCGTGCGCGGACCGCCGGCCGCGAGCCCCCCGGCTCGCCCGCCACGATCACGAGCCGCACCGGGAGGCCTCTGGTGTCGATCTTCTGCGCCTGCGCCACCTCCGCGAGATGCAGGGCATAGCTCGGCGTGGCGACGAGGACGGTCGCCGCAAGGCTGCGGGCGAGTTCGAGCCGCGCGACGCTCGACTGGCCGCCGGTCGGGATCGCCATCGCGCCGCGGGCGAGCGCCGCGTCGAACGCGCTCCAGAAGCCTGCATAGGGACCGAACGAGGAGGCCACGAGCACACGATCGCCGGCCCGCACCCCGCCGCGATCGAGGATCACGCGCCAGCAGTCCATCCACCACTCCCAGTCTTCCGCCGTGTCGAAGACCGGGAGCGGGCGGCCGTGCGTGCCGCTCGTCTGGTGAAACCGCACATACCGATCGGGTGCCCAGGTGAGGTTCGCCGGCTGGCCCGCGAGCGACGCGGCCTCGACCAGTTCCTCCTTGAAGGTGAAGGGCCACGAGGCGAGTTCCTCGAGCGACTCGATCTCGAGCGCGACGCGGGCGAGCTTCGCCGCGTAGAAACCGTTCGCCGGCAGGATCGCGCGGAGGAGCGACCGCAGCCGCTCGCGCTTGAGCCAGTCGAGTTCGGCGCGGGCTGGCGGGGCTGGGTCGCGGTCGGTCATGCCGGGATTATGGCACGCCAAGGCTCGGGATTCCCTGCGCGGGGGCGTTTTGCAGCGGCGGCTGCAGGTTTGGTGCGGGGAGCGGCTGTGGCGGCCCCAGTTGGAGCGGGGCCGGCTGCGGCGGGGGCAGTTGCATCGGCTGTTGCGGGGGAATCGCCTGGGGCACCGCGACCGGGGCCGGCAGGCTGCCCGCGGAGAGCCGCGACTGCTCGGCCCGGGCCACGACCTCCTCCGGCGCGACAGCCGCGGCGGGCATCATCGCGAGATCGACGACGCGCTCGTCGCGAATCTCGCCCGGCCAAAGGTTCTCCGAGACGAAGTCGAGCGGAAAGATCTCGTACCACGGGATCGGAAACGGCTGCCGGACGGTGAGCGTCTCGAAGCCATCCTTCACGAGCCGGATCTTGCGGGTGCCGTAATAGACGAAGTCGGTCGAGACCGGCGTGGTGCCGATCTGGTAGTCGTCCACATAGACGAGCGCGCCCGGCGGATTGCTGCGAATCGTCATCCGCCGCTGGACACAGCCTCCCCCTGCCACGACCGCCGTGAGGCAGACGATCGCCATGAACGGCATGAACACCCGGCATGGAAAGGTCTGAAGCCGCATGGCTCGAACGATAGAAACCGGGCCGCCGGGCCGCCAGAGCAGACAAACCGCGGCATTCCCCGGGGCAAAGCGTATCGCCCGGGCCGCGTGGGGTCGCTAGAATCCCGGGTTTTCCAGCCCGACAGGCGGGCCGAACGCAACTGGCACCCAAGGCAGCAGACGCGTGGGCAAAGGCACAAGCCTGATCTACTGCGATCGCACCGACATCGGCCGCCGCCGCTCGAACAACCAGGATTCGAAGGCGGTGCTGCCGCCGTCGGGATCGCAGCAATACCGCACGCGCGGGTGGCTCTTCATCGTCGCCGATGGCATGGGCGCGCACGCCGCGGGCGAAGAGGCGAGCCGGATCGCCGCCGAGCGGGTGCCGCTTGTCTACGAGAAGTTATCCGGCCGGTCACCCCCGCTCGCGCTCCGGAGAAGCATCGAGCAGACGAATGCCGAGATCAACGCGAAGGGGGAGGGCGCCGCCGAGTTCAAGGGGATGGGCACGACGTGCACGACGCTCGTCATCCTGCCGCGCGGAGCGCTCGTGGGCCACATCGGCGACAGCCGCGCCTATCGGATACGCGGCACCACGATCGACCAGCTCTCCCGCGATCACTCGCTCGTCTGGGAGCTCGAGTCATCGGGTGGACTCACGCGCGAGCAGGCGACCGGCGCGGCGCCGAAGAACATCATCACCCGTTCGATGGGCCCGCATGCCCAGGTGGAGGTCGATCTCGAAGGGCCGTTTGCCGTCGAGGAAGGGGACACTTTTCTGCTCTGCAGTGACGGCCTTTCCGGCCAGGTCACCGACGAGGAGATCGGGCTCGTGACGGCCGAACTGGAGCCGCGCGAGGCGGCCGACGCGCTCACCGGCCTGGCGCTGGTGCGCGGCGCCCCCGACAACGTCACGATCGTCATCGCCCGTGCCGGCCCCGAGGAGGTTTCGAAGACGTCGTCGTCGGACGAACCGTGGCCGCTGAGCGACGAGCCGGTCGCGTCGAAGGGCGCGACGAATGTTCCCTGGAAGTGGCTCGCGATCGCGGGCGCGAGCCTCTTCGCGGCGCTGCTGCTCAGCCCGTGGAGCATGTGGATGAAGCCCGGCGGCTGGCTTGGCGAGACGCTCGGCGCCGACGCGGCCAATGCGGTCAGCATGATCGGGAGCGGCGCGGCGCTCTTCGCAGCCATGTCCTCCGCCCTGTTCGCCCTGCTCGGCTTCCTCATCCCACCGGCCGCCAACGGCCGCGTGCTCCCGTTGGGGCGGCAGCTGGGCAAGGGGCCGTATCGCTCCTATTCGTGCGCGCCGAGCGAGCCCCTGCTCGAAGGCATCCTCGGCAGCATCGAAGCCGCCGCCGACGGCCTCGGCGATGCCGAACGCGAGCGCACGATCACCATCCTCGCCCGGGCGCGGCACAACGTGGCCGTCCACTCCTTCCACGAGGCGCTGGTGTCGGCCGCCGAGGCGCTGGCCATCTACAAGCGCAGCATCGAGCACTCGCGGCTCGATCAGACGGCCGGGGGCCGCTGATGAAGATCATTTCGCGTTATGTGATGAGTGAACTCCTGCAGGTGTTCCTCGTCGCTCTTACCGCGCTCACGCTCTTCATGCTCGTGGTCGGCCTCGTGAAGGAGGCGCAGCAGCAGGGCCTCGGCATGATGCAGATCGCGGCGCTCGTGCCCTACGTGTTGCCTGAGGCGATGCGGTTTGCGGTGCCGGGCACGATGCTCTTCGCGGTCGCCAGCGTCTTCGGCCGTCTTTCGGCGAGCAACGAGATCACCGCCCTCAAGGCGGCGGGCATCTCGCCGATGGCCACGATCTGGCCGGCGATCGCGGTGGCCGTGGTGGTGAGCTTCGTCTCGGTCTGGCTCAACGACATCGCCGTCTCGTGGGGCCGCGACGGCGTCCGCCGCGTCATCATCGGCAGCGTGGAAGACATCATCTACGGCCGGCTGCGGCAGCAGCGGTCCTACAGCACCTCCAAGATGTCGATCAACGTGAAGGGCGTGGAGGGCCGCCGGCTCATCCGTCCCACGCTCTCGTTTCAGCCGGGCGGCCAGGCGGCTCCGGTGACCGTCTCGGCCGCCGAGGCGGAGATGCGGGCCGACGCCGCGAAGGGCACGCTCACGATCAGCTGCAAGAACGGCACGATCCACATCGGCGACGTGAAGGCGGTCTTCCCCGACACGATCGAGCGGGTGGTGCCGCTGGATACCGTCAGCCGCAAGGAGACGGTCTCGACGAGCCCTTCCGAGATCGCGATGGCCGACTTCCCCCGCGCCCGGGCCGACCAGATCGCGGCCATCAGCCAGATCCATCAGCTGGCCGCCGCCAAGACGGCCCTGGCCATCTTCTCCGGCCGCATGGAGCAGACGCTGCCTGCCGCGGTGGAGGCGGAACGGCAGGAGGCGAAGGACGCCACCTCGCGGCTCAACCGCATCATCATGGAACCCTGGCGCCGGTGGGCCAACGGCTTCAGCTGCCTCTGCTTCGTGCTCGTCGGCGCGCCGATGGCGATCCGCATGCGCAACGCCGACTTCCTGACGAGCTTCTTTCTCTGCTTCCTGCCGATCCTCGTCGTTTACTACCCCGTCTTCATGCTCGGCGTTTCGCGGGTGAAGGCGGGCGTCCTGCCGCCCCCGGCGGTCTGGATGGGAAACATCCTGATCATGCTCTGGGGGCTGTGGCTCTTGCGTCGCGTGATCCGCAACTAGTTACACGGAAAACATGAGCATCCTGCTCATTTTTCCTTGGCGAGCTCCGCTCGCGGGTGATGACCCGGCCCTCCGGGCCTAACGCGGTGAGTAGCCAAAAAGTAGACCGCTTGTTCCACAAGCGGATCAAAAGTAGACCGCTTCCTCCGGAAGCGGCTCCGGGATCCGCTTGGGGACCAAGCGGTCTACGAGGCATTCGGTTTTCACCGCGCCCGAAATCTGTCACAATTTCCGCCCACCAATCATTCCGAACCCTTGGAGGAGCCCCCATGTCCCGTCCCGTCACGCTGTTCACCGGCCAGTGGGCCGATCTGCCGCTCGAGGATCTCGCCCGCAAGGCGAAGGAGTTCGGCTATCAGGGACTCGAGCTCGCCTGCTGGGGCGACCACTTCGACGTCACGCGGGCGCTCGAGGAGAGCGGCTACTGCGCGGCGAAGCGCGACACGCTCGAGCGCAACGATCTCTCCGTCTACGCGATCTCGACCCACCTCGTCGGCC
>JBIIOM010000188.1:0-5386 GCA_044336925.1 Pirellulales bacterium | reverse complement strand
AAGGCCCTCGCGGCGGGCAATTACGCCATCACCGCGATCGCCTCCGACCTGGCCGGCAATCGGAGCCCGCTCTCCGCCGCGCTCGCCATCGAGATCGGGGCGGCCTTCGCGTAGCGCCGGTAGCCCGGTTGCCCCCAAGTAGACCGCTTGCTCCAAAGTAGACCGCTTGCTCCGCAAGCGGATCTTCTGGGGATCCGCTTCGGGACGAAGCGGTCTACGTGGACGCGGTCTACGAGCAATCCGACATCAATACATGTCGTAGTCGCCGCCGTGGCCGGCGCCACCGGCCTTGCCCTTCGCATCCTTCGGCTTCTCGGCGATCAAGGCATCGCTCGTGAGCAGGAGCGTCGAGACGCTGGTGGCGTTTTGCAGGGCCGTCCGCGTGACCTTCGTCGGATCGATGACGCCCGCCTTCACGAGGTCTTCATACTCGTTCGTGGCGGCGTTGTAGCCGAAGTTGCCACTGCCGGCGAGCACCTTCTCGCAGACGATCGAGCCGTCCTGGCCGGCGTTCGACGAGATCATCGTCACCGGAGCCCGGGCGGCCCGCACCACGATGTTGAAGCCGACCGTCTCGTCGTCGGAGAGGCCCTTCGGCTTCACCTGCGAGCTGGCCCGCAACAGGGCGACGCCGCCGCCGGGCAGGATGCCCTCTTCGACGGCCGCCCGCGTGGCGTGCAGCGCGTCTTCGACGCGGGCCTTTTTCTCCTTCATCTCGCTCTCGGTCGCGGCGCCGACGTTGATCTTCGCCACGCCGCCGGCGAGCTTCGCCAGCCGCTCCTCGAGCTTCTCGCGGTCGTAGTCGCTCGTGGCAGCCTCGATCTCGCGGCGGATCTGCTCGATCCGGGCCTTGATCTCGCTCGTCTTGCCGGCGCCCTCGATGACCGTCGTGTTGTCCTTGTCGACGATCACCTTCTTGGCGCGGCCGAGTTCGGCGAGCCCGAGGCTCTCGAGCTTCATGCCGAGGTTTTCAAACACGGCGGTCGCGCCGGTGAGGATCGCGATGTCCTCGAGCATGGCCTTGCGGCGATCGCCGTAACCGGGCGCCTTGACGGCGCACACTTGGAAGGTGCCGCGGAGGCGATTGATGACGAGCGTGGCCAGGGCCTCGCCGTCAACCTCTTCGCTGACGATCAAGAGCGGCTTGCCCGAGTTCACGACGGCCTCGAGCAGCGGGACGATGTCCTTCACGCTCGAGATCTTCTTCTCGTACACGAGGATGTAGCAATCCTCGAGCACGCACTGCATCTGCGTGGGGTTCGTCACGAAGTAGGGGGAGAGGTAGCCGCGGTCGAACTGCATGCCCTCGACGAACTCGATCTCCGTCTTGAGGCTCTTCCCCTCGTCGACGGTGATCACGCCGTCCTTGCCCACCTTGTCCATGGCCTCGGCGAGCAGCTCGCCGATCTCCATGTCGTTGTTGGCGGCTATTGACGCGACCTGGGCCATCTCCTTCTTGCCCTTCACCGGGATCGACATCTCCTTGAGCTTGGCGGTGATGTGCTCGACCGCCTTTTCGATGCCGGCCTTCATCTGGACGGGATTCACGCCCGACACGACGGCCCGCAGGCCCTCGTTGAACACGGCTTCGGCGAGCACCGTCGCCGTCGTGGTGCCGTCGCCGGCCACGTCGCTCGTCTTGCTGGCGACCTCACGGACCATCCGGGCGCCCATGTTTTCGTAGACGTCTTCGAGATCGATCTCCTTGGCGACGGTGACGCCGTCCTTGGTGACCGTCGGCGAGCCGAAACTCTTCTGGAGGATGACGTTCCTGCCCTTGGGGCCGAGCGTCACCTTCACCGCGCGGGCGAGCTTCGCGACGCCGCGCCGCATCGCCTCGCGTGCTTCCTGGTCGAATGCCATCATCTTGGCCATGGGTCAGTTCTCCTGAGTCGGTTGAAGTGGTTCGGTGTGAAAACGTGGAATAGGAACGGGATGGTCGGGAATGCTCGAGCGATCAGCCGAGGATGGCGAGGATGTCGTCTTCGCGCATCAGCAGCATCTCGGCGTCGCCCACCTTGAAGGGCTCGCCGGCGTAGCTCGTAAACACCACGCGGTCGCCGGGCTTCACCTGCAGCGGGTGCCGCGTGCCCTTCTCGGTGAGCCGCCCTTCGCCGACGCTCACGACCACGCCGCGGGCCGGCTTATCTTTCGCGGAATCGGGCAGCAGGATGCCGCCAGCGGTCTTCTGCTCCCCCTCTTCCCGCTCCACGACGACACGATCGCCAAGGGGAATCAGGCTCGACTTCGCGCGGGGCTTGCTGGCAGTGGCTGACATCTTCAAAAAACCTCGTGGGTGGGATTCGGGAGGGGGAGAAGGAGAATGGAAAAGGGGTGGATGGGCTGCCGCCTCCGAATACCATCAGAGCGGCCATCCCGAGAGAAGCAACTGGCGCGCCGAATCCGGCTGGATTTCAGCAAGACACGGAAAATTCCCGGGTAAGAAGCGGTTTGCCAGCGGCCTGCCGCCCCTCGGCCGCCGGCCCGGCCGCTGCCAGATTGGCAGCGTGGCCGATGGCAAAGGGTGACGCAAACGGCTACGCTCACTACGTCGAGCCAAAGCGAGCAATTGGCAGCAGTCCGTTCGGAGAGATTTCCCGCATGTCAGCCCATCATCGGATCAGCGCCTCGAAGGTCGGCGACGTCACGGTCGTGAAGTTCGTCGACAAGAAAATCCTCGACGAGGCGAGCATCCAGGAGCTCGGCGCAGAACTGTTCGGCCTCGTCGAGCACGACAACCGCAAGAGCATCCTGCTCAACTTCACCGACGTCGAGTTTCTCTCGAGCGCCGCGCTCGGCAAGTTGATCACGCTGGACCGCAAGGTGAAGGCCGCCAAGGGACGGTTGAAGATGAGCAACATCCGACCGGAAATCTTCGAGGTCTTCCAGATCACGAAGCTCAACAAAGTCTTCGACATCCGCAGCGACGAGGCCGAGGCGATTTCGGCTTTCTGAGCCGGCTTCGGGGGCGGGCATTCGATCACGCGGGCATCCGGTCACGATGCAACAGCACTCCCATTTCGAATCAATGCCCTCGGCCTGGCGTCGGGAGATCGACCTGCCGAGCGAGCGCGGCGCGAGCCGGCTCTTCACCGAAGACCTGCTCGAGCAGCTCGGCGCGCAGGGCTGGCCCCCCGCCGACATCTTTGCCATCCACCTCGCCGCCGAGGAGGCGATCGTCAATGCCATCGTCCACGGCAACAAGCTCGATCCCGCCAAGCGGGTGCACATCTCATGCCTGGTGTCGCCCGAGGTCGCCTGCATCGAAGTGACCGACGAGGGGCCGGGTTTCGATCCCGCGAGCGTTCCGGATTGCACGCTCGAAGAGCGGCTCGACGTCCCCAGCGGCCGCGGCGTGATGCTGATGCGGTCGTTCATGACGCGGATCGAGTACAACGCCAAGGGCAACGCCGTCGTGCTCGAAAAAAAGCGTGCTCCGGCCGAGGACTAGCCGTATCGATTTCGCGAGTCCGATACGCTAGGTTCTAGGGAAATCATTCCCCGATAGCTCAATGGTAGAGCGGCCGGCTGTTAACCGGTAGGTTGTAGGTTCGAGTCCTACTCGGGGAGCTTTCTTCTCAGGGTGTCGCACCGGCTCGCAGGGAGCCGCACCCAGCAGCAACCATCAAGCGTTGTCGGCAGCCTTGTCCGGCGCTGATCACGCAGGGCGTGCAGTCACCGTTGACCGTAACGCCCCTCCAGGATTCCCGCAAAAGAAAGGTCTTCGTCGAGTGTCGGCCAGTGCAAACCAAATGGAGAGATTTCGATACGGCCCAGATCTTCCTCTGCAGCAGATTCCAGCCGCGGGTTGCCCTTGGTGGGAAAACTCACCTCGTGGCCGCTGGCGAATCTGACAAAGATCATCCCTCGCTCATGCCATGCCTTCAGGGCACGGTCAGCCAAGGTGCTCGGCCCATTTTTGTTTGATGAGTTCGAGGTGGTCATCGATGAGGTCCTCCGCTCGCGAGAGCTCTCGTACATTGAACCCGACTGATTCACGTAGTTCTACTTCCGGCTCGACAACGAACACTGCTTCACCTCCACCCCGGCGAACATGGACGTGGATGGGGGCATGGTCATTGCTGTAGAAGAAAAACGAGTAGCCATCTTGTTCGAAAATCTTCGGCATCGTTCAAGTGTACATGACCGCGGTTTCGGAGGCCCTCCCCGCCGTGGCCTGATTGCTCAGCGGGCGCCGGGTATGCGGGTTCGCCTGCCGCGGCCCTTTGCCAAACACCGCTCGGACGCCCCATGCGACGTCATGCGTCCTCCTGCGGATTGGAAAGTGAGTCGCTTTCTGAGTCGCGTTCTTGCCGTTCCCCGTGTTGTCTCGGCGGAAACGCTGGTTGTGACGAATCCTACTCGGGGAGCTACGCCACTCTGGCACAGAGTGGCAGTCAGAGGCAGGAGGTGGCAAAACCTTCTGCCTCTCGGCGTTTTCGGAGGTTGTGGGGTTGGGCACTTTCGCTCCCCCCCTGCCACCCCCTGCCACGAATCCTTACGTCGCTTTTTACGTCACTCCCCTCGGACGTCTTCTTCGTCGGCACCTGCAACGACGCCTCCAAGTTGCCGCCGGAGTTCGCCCGTGCAGAACGCTTCGACGGCGTGTTCTTCGTCGATCTTCCGGGCCGTGACCAGAAGGACGGCATCTGGGTCGATCTATCAGCGGCATTACGGGCTGGACGCGAAGCAGGCCCGGCCGGATGACGCCAACTGGACTGGGGCCGAGATCAAGTCGTGCTGTCGGCTGGCGTCGCTCTTGGACGTGCCGCTCGTTCAGGCCACTCAGAACGTCGTACCCGTGGCTGTAACTGGGGGCGACAAGATCGTAGGATTACGCCAGTGGGCTTCCGGTCGGTGCCTGTCGGCGGATCGGGCGGGCGTGTATTCGCGGTTGGAGGTGTGCAGTGGTGTCGGTCGAGTCAGGCGGGTGGTACGGGAGCCGGGGGTGAATTGAGCATCTGTGAAAACACAGAGGGGAGCAGGCCCGTGATGGAACCTGCTCCCCTCGCGTTAAAATCACTTTTGTGTCGCTGCTTTGTGTCGCTGCGTCAGGACCGTGCCCGCCGACGCCGATACATCTGCCAACCTCCACAGGCAATTCCCGCCAGTCCCATCATCCACGTCGATGGCTCCGGCACGGCAACCGGACTTGCGAGACGAAAACCGTAGACGTCGGACTCGACCGACGTGGCGATTTCTTGGTTGAAGGTAGACTGCAAGGAAATCTCGTTGAAGCTACCCCAATAGCCGCCACGCACCCCACGAATCGAGCCGGCCACCAACCCCGTCAGGTCGTTCCACTCCGTGATGTTCCCGTTCATATCAAACGCGCCGTAAGCACTCGACACACCATTGGTGCCGACCGTCGTCACGTTGCCGCCTC
>JBIIOM010000187.1:0-5390 GCA_044336925.1 Pirellulales bacterium | reverse complement strand
GCACGTCCGCGACCTGCACGCCACGATGCTGCACATCTTGGGCATCGACCACGCCCGGTTCACGGTCGAGTATCAGGGGCTTGATACGAAGCTCACGGGCGTCGAGCCGGCGAAGCCGGTGAAGGCGCTGCTGGCGTGAGTAGACCGCTTGCTCCGCAAGCGGATCCCGTGGCAGGCTGAAGCCTACCCTACCCGTGGCAGGCTGAAGCCTACCCTACCCGTGGCAGGCTGAAGCCTACCCTACTCAATCGTGTTTGCCGAGCCACTCTTCCTTGATGCGGTCGAGCGTGCCGTCTTCCCGCATCCGCAGGATCGCGGTGTTGAGATCCTCGCGGAGCGGGCTGCCGGCCGGGAGGCCGATCCCGTAGTCGAAGGAATCGAAGATCGGACCGACGAGGCGGATGTTCCGGCGGTTGGACTGGTTCGTGAGATACATGAGTTGCTGGTTCTCGCCGACCACGGCCTCCACCATGCCGAGTGCGAGCGCGTCGAGCGCCTCATGGATCGAGTCCAATTCCTCGACGATGCCGCCGCGGCGCCGCACCGAGTCGATCGAGACGGCCGCCGCCTGGCAGCCGACCGTGCGGCCGGCGAGGTCGCGGGCGCCGTGGATCGTGCCCGTCACCCGCTCGGCTGTCATCGTGGCCGTGAGCATGCTCGTGAGGGCGGCGATCAGGACGATGCCGCCGATCATCCAGGCGTAGGCGATCGCCCGGCCGAGCACGCTATCGACGTGTTTGTCGTCGCAGCCGCCGGTGACGATCGTCGAGGCGATCCACCAGGTCGCCTCCCAGACACCCCGCGGGTATTCCGGAGGAAACGATTTTTCGTTCCATTTCCGCTCGAACCACCAGAGCAGGTGGCCTGAGAGGAGCGCGAGGCCGAGAACGCTCCCCAGCAACGTGAGCAGGTCCCACGAGACGAGCGATTCGAGCGCGTCGAGAAACCCGGAATTGTTTCGCTGCCGCACCGCGATCCGCAGGCCGGAGTGGAAGATCGGGTGGGTCAGGTCGAACAGCTTCTCGCGTTCTTCCGTGATGGCGATCGGTCCGAGGGCGACGTCGGCCGTGCCGGCAGGCAGCGTCTCCATCAGCGCGACGAACGTCGTCGACTTGATGAACTCGGTGGCCTTGCCGAGCCGGCCGGCGAGATCCTCCCAGATTTCAATCATCACGCCCGTCGGCTGCTGACCCGTCCACTCGATCGCGGAGGCGATCGGGGTCACGGCCACGCGCAGGCTCGGGTGTGGCGCGGCGACGGCCGGGGGTGTCGGGGCGGTCGAATCGCCAGCCAGCGCGCGAGCGGCAACGAGCGCGACACACACGACGAGCAAGCGATGGCAGCCAGGTTTCGCGACGTGTTTCATGATGGCAGTTCCCCGGGGTGTCTGGTCAGCCTCGTGCCGGCCGCCACGAGTCCGATCCCGGCTACTGTGGCGACGGCGGCGGTGGCCACGACCCAGCCCGGCAGCCCCGCCGAACGTCCGGGAGTATGGGCCTCGACCGCCGCAGCGAGATCCGGAAGATCCCCGGCCAGTCGGAGCACGACAAGCGGCACGCTGTTGTGGGCGAGGTGGCAGATGACGGCGGGCAACAGGCTGCGGGTGACGACGACAAGCGCGCCCAGCGCAATCCCGAGGACGAATGTCTGTGGCATCCGCTCCGGCAGAAGATGGAAGACGGCAAAGGCCGCTGCCTGGACGCCGACGGCGGCCCACACACGGCCGGCCGCCCGGCGCCGCCCAAGCAGTCCGGAGAGCACCCAGCCGCGGAAGAGCAATTCCTCGCAGACAGCAGGCATGACCGCCAAGACCGCCCAGGCCAGCCACCACGGCCGCTCCTGCATGAGCGCGACCAGCCGGGCCGAAAGCTGACGGGCTTCTGCCGAGATGCCGGCCGTGCGCACCGCGAGGAGCGCCGCCGCCCCGAGCAGAAAGAGGCCGGCGCCCAAGAGCGCGGCGCCCAAGAGCACCGCGGCCGCCCTGCCGCCGGCTGCCGGCCAGCGCCAGGAGAACGTGTCGCGGAGATCGACCCGCTGCCACCAGAGCACGAGCGCCAAGGGCGCGAGGACGGCCACCCCCTGCTGCACCGGGATCGCCAGGCACAGGTCGCTCGGTATGAGTCCCTGGACATACCAGAGTCCAGCGAAACCGGCCACGAGCGGGACGAGCGCCTGCACGCCGTTGGGCCGTGGCCGCGGCGCTGGGCGGTGGAGCGGAGAGCCCGCCACATCCGGCCCGCGGAAGAGCACGTCCTCGTCGGCCAGCGCGTTGGCCGTCAGCCTGAGCAACAGCCAGGTCGCGATCGCGGAGGAGGCGAGCGACATCAGCAGGGAAAGCATGATCGTTCCGGCCGACGCGGGGGCTGCCGTGCCGGTGCCAAGCGACGTCCGCGCGACGACGATCTGTCCGGCGAAGGGAACTGCGGCCATGAGCGGCCCTTCCCGCATCCCGGGCAGGAGCACCGTGCCGGCGACCGCACTCACGAGCAGGATCACGGGCGTGAGCGTGTTTTGCGCCTCCTTGCCGCTTTTGGAGGCCGTGGTGACGGCGAGGCAGGTGGCCGCGGCAAGGGCGGCCATGCCGGCGAAGGCGAGCACGGTCGCGACGATCGCCACTGCAAGCGTTCCCTCGGGCAATGTCGCCACCACCCCCTTGGGAAGATACTTCAGCGAGACCGCCGCCGTCGCGGCGATCGAGACCACGTTGGCCACGAGCGTGGCCAGCGTGATCATGAGCACGCCCCAGAACTTTCCCAACACGACGTCTTCGATTCGGCAGGGAGCGATCAAGAGGGTTTCGATCGTGCCCCGCTCCTTTTCCCCGGCGATGGCGTCGATGGCGGGATAGAAGGCGCCGGTGAGCGTGAGCACGGTGAGCAGCACGAGCACTCCGCCGGCGAGCGTCGAGAACACGTTGTGCGACGCCGCCGGAGCGGGCCCACGATCGCCCTCGAAGGCGATGCGCACCGGCTCCAGGAGTGAGGGTGGCAGGCCCGCCGTCTGCACGCGTTTGCGGGCCACGTCGCGGCCGAGCGTGCGGATGAACGCCTCAAACTGCTCGCGGACGGCCGGGCTGGGCGGTCGTGTCGCTGATACCCGTACCTTCAGGCGGGCGGTGCCCGTGGACTCGAGTTCTTCTACGAGCCCTGCCTGGGTGTCGATCCAGAGGGCAATCGCCCCCTGGTCGAGGAGTGATTCGACGTCGGCGGCGCGGACATCGGCGATCTCGACTTCTGCGGGCCAGCCCGTTCGCCCGCTTCGCGGCGTGCCGGCGAGGGTGCGCTTCATGAGCGCTGCCAAGTGCTCCGCGTCTGGGCCCGACAGGCCGACGTGCACGCTCGTCGGAGCGGTTCGAGCCTCGAGCTCCTGGCTTGCCGTCCGCAAACCGAGGGCCGTCGAAAGGGCGAGGATGGGATAGGTCGCCATGGGCAAGAGCAGTGTGATGACGAGCGTGCGCCGGTCGCGCACGAACTCGAGCAGGTCGCGGCGGGCGATGGCCAGCGCTGCGGCGAATGACGACGGGTGGGCCGGCAGATTCATGCGGCGCCCCCCGGGGCCGCTGCCCGCCCGGCGATCGCCGCGAAGAAGGCGTCCTCGAGTTCGGCCTCACGGCCTGGAATCCATTCAGCGACGAGCGCGTCGCGGGTGCCGGCGGCCGCCACGCTGCCGTTGTGGACGATCACGAACCGGTCGCAACGGGTCTCGATTTCGTGAAGGCGGTGCGTCGACAGCAGGATGGCGTGCCCCGCCGCCCTGAGGTCCGCGAGCAGCACGAGCAGGTCGCGCGAGCCGACGACGTCGAGGGCGTTGGTCGGCTCGTCGAGCACGAGGGCAGGCGGGTCATGCACGAGCGCCCGCCCCAGGGAGACCCGCTGTCTCTGTCCCGACGAGAGGCGGCCGGCGGGCCGGTCGGCGCACTTTCGCAGGTCGAGCAGACCGAGGAGGGTCTCCACGCGACCGGGAAGATCGTCGGTCGGGATGCCGTGCAGGCGGCCGAACGATGTGAAGATCTCACGGGGGGTGAGCCGATCGGGGACGCCCGTGGTGGCCGACACGTAACCCAGCCGCTGCCGCACGCCCACGGGGTCTTGCAAGACATCGCAGCCGGCCACCCGCGCCGTGCCGCGCGTGGGCTTCAGCAGCGTGGCGAGCATTCGCAGCGTCGTCGTCTTGCCGGCGCCGTTCGCGCCGAGCAGGCCGACCATCTCGCCGGCCCCCACCATGAACGACAACCCATTGACAGCCCGAACGATGCCACCGTCGGCGGCGTGGTAGTGCTTCACGAGGTCGACGACTTCGATCATCTGCTGCTGGGCAAAAGGTTGGCGGGGGGCTTCGAGAGGCGGGATCCGCTTCCGGAGGAAGCGGTCTACGTGGAGGAAGCGGTCTACTGATCCATCACTTCGGCTTCCTTCGCCCGCGCGAGGTCGCCGACCTTGGACTCGTATTTCTTCGTGAGCTCCTGCACCTCCTCCTTGGTGGAGTCGCAGTCGTCCTCGGTGAGCGTGCCGTCTTCCTTTTCGGTGTCGGCGGCCTTGTTGCCGTCGCGGCGCACGTTGCGGATCGCCACGCGGGCCTCCTCGGCCAGTTCCTTGATCCGCGCGGTCATCTTCTTCCGCACCTCGGTGGAGAGCGCGGGGATCGTGATGCGGATGAGCCGCCCGTCGCTCTGCGGATTCAGCCCCAGATCGGCGGCCTGGATCGCCTTCTCGATGTCCTTGATCGTGCCGGGATCGAAGGGCCGCACCACGATCTGGTTCGGCTCGGGGGCGCCGACGCTCGCGAGCGCCTTGATCGGCGTGGGCGAGCCATAGACCTCGACCTTGAGCGAATCGACGAGGCCGGGATTGGCCCGCCCGGTGCGGATGCCGGTGAGGGCGTGGCGAAACACCTCCACGGCCTTTTCCATGCGTTCCTCGGCATCGAGCAGAATGTCATCAGCGGGCATCGCGCGGGGCTCCTTCGTTTCGGGGTGAAGTCCCGACAATTCTGGCAGGAGCGGCCACGCGGCGGCAAGCAGACGAGACACAGAAGGTCTCGCTATTTCACCGGCTCGGGGGCGGCAAAAGTCTCGTCGCGTGGGCCGCGGCGGCCCAAAGCTCCTCGAGCTTTCGCCGACCCCCTCGCCTCGCGTGATGGGATAAACCGCCGTTCCTGCGATCTAGCCCACGATGACGGTCGGCCGCTTGGCTGGGTCGGGGATCGCCTTGTCGAGCAGGTCGACCACGCGGTTGGGGATGTCGCCCTGGCCAAAGAGCACGTAGTCGAGCGCGAGCTTGAGGCTGCCCCCCTTGCTCCAGCCGAAGATGATGTCGAGCGGGGCGCCCCCCTTCGTCATCTCCATCGCCAGCTGCGCGATCGTGTGCGACACCGAGACGACGTCCTTGGCC
>JBIIOM010000186.1:0-5392 GCA_044336925.1 Pirellulales bacterium | reverse complement strand
CCTCGAGGAGGCGCGCCGCGTGATCGAGATGGGCCGTCAGCCGATGAGCCTCGACCGGCCCGTCGGCGAGAGCGAAGACGCCAGCTTCAGCGAGTTCGTGGAAGACCACGGCGCCGAGAGCCCGACGCAGGCCACGACCAACGGGCTGCTCAAGGACCGGATCGACTCGCTCCTGAAGACGCTGACCTACCGCGAGCGGGAAATCATCCGCCTGCGTTACGGCCTCACCGACGGCTACACCTACACGCTCGAGGAGGTCGGCCGCATCTTCCGCGTGACGCGGGAACGGGTGCGGCAGATCGAGGCCAAGGCGGTGAAGAAGCTGCAGCATCCCGTTCGCTCGAAGCAGCTCGAGACGTTTTTGAGCGGGGCCACGGGCTAGAGCACTTCTCAAGTGCAGCGAGCGACGACTTTTTCATCGAGGACGTAGGCGAGGGGATCGGCGGAAGCTTGACGAGCGTGTGGCCGCCGCGGCCGCAGCGAGGAAACTTCTGCCGTCCCTGAGCCGGTGATCGACCAAACCCGGCGGGGCGTTCGCGGCGCCTTGGCCTTTTGGTAGACTCGGGGGTCGGCCGATCATTCCGATCCGCCGGCCCTCCGGGAACCATTCATGGCCCTCGCCGTCACCGCCGATTCGCTCCGCACCCTCCACCGGCTCCACCGCCAGCTCGCGGATCTGCGCGACCGGCTCACCGCCGGCCCGCGGCAGCTGGCGGCCCGCACGAAGCAGCTGCAGACGGCCGAGGCGGCTCACGCGGCGGTGCAGGAGGAGATCAAGAAGGCGAAGATGGCCGCCGATCAAAAGCAGCTGCAGCTGCGGTCGGCCGAAACGAAGATCCTCGACCTCGAGGCGAAGCTCAACGCCTGCAAGACCAATCGCGAATACCAGACGCTCCGCGACCAGATCGCCGCCGACAAGATGGCGACGAAAGTGCTCGAGGACGAGATCCTCGAGGCGCTCGAGCGGCTCGATGCCGTGAAGAAGACGCTCGCCCCGGCCGAGGCCGAGATCGCGGCGGTGAAGAAGGCGCTCGCCGAAACCAAGGCGAAGGTGGACGGCGAGACCTCGTCGCTCGAAGCGGAGGTGGCCCGCATCAAGACCGAGCTCGACGCCGCCGAGCACGAGCTGCCCGCCGACTCGCGCGAGACCTACTACCGCATCGTGAAGAGCAAGGGCGCCGAAGGCATGGCCGCCGTCGATGGCGAGAGCTGCGGCGGCTGCTACCAGCAGGTCACCGGCAACATGCTCGCCGAGCTTTCCATGGGCAAGGTCGTGGCCTGCCGCAGCTGCGGCTGCCTGCTCTACCTGCCGAAATAGCCTGGCCGCGATCCCGCCCCCGTGTTGTTCCCCGATCGTTTCCGCGTTTTCCCTCAACCCCTTCCTGTGCACCGAGACTGATCATGTCTTCCGACCGCATCCCGATGACCCGCGCCGGCTACGACAAGCTCAAGGCCGAGATCGACCAACTCAACACCGTCGAGATGCCGAAGCTCGCCCAGCGCGTGGCCGCCGCCCGCAGCGAGGGCGACCTCAGTGAAAACGCGGAGTATCACGGCGCCCGCGAGAGCCAGGGGATGATGCAGGCCAAGATCAACATGCTCGCCGACAAGCTCGCCCGGGCGGTGATCGTGGAGCGGCCGAAGGAGGCGTCCGACGAGGTGGTCTTCGGCGCCACGATCGTGGTCAAGGATCTGAAGTTCGGCGACGAGGAGGTCTTCGTGCTCGTCGGCGCCGGCGAGGAAGACTACGACGCCGGCAAGATCAACGTCGCCAGCCCGCTGGCCCAGGGCCTCCTCGGCCGCAAGGTGGGGGAGAAAGTCTCGATCGACGTGCCGGCCGGCACGATGAAATTCGAGATCCTGCAAGTGCGTTTCGACGACTAGCTTCACGCAAAACATCGGCATCCTGCCGACTCGACAGGCGGATGCCTGTCCTCAGCTAGCGCTTGGCCGGCTCCGCCGGCTGGTGCTAACCCGGCCCTCCGGGCCTGGCGCTTCATGTATGCGAGGCTTCGGGCGATCCGTGCCCCGGGAGCCGGCGTTGCTGACAAGCGAAGGCAGGATGCCGAGAGCGCAGTCAGCATCGAGCGAACGAAGGGCATGGATGCCCGAAGCGAGCGTCCGGCGACGGGGTACGGGTCGGCCGAAGCCGGCCGCGTTGGCTACGGTTCAGTGACGCCCTCCCAGAGGGCGCTGCCGATCCGCACGAGCGTGGCGCCTTCGAGGATCGCCGCCTCGAAGTCTTCGCTCATCCCCATCGAGAGCTCGTCGAGCGCGCATGCTGTTCCGAACTGTCGCTGCAAGGCGTCGCGCAGCGCGCGGAGCCGGGCAAACTGCCGCCGCGCCACCTCCGCCGCGGCCGGCCCCTCGGGCGCGCTCGCCATGCCCATCAGGCCGCGGAGCCGCACGTGCCCGAGCCCGCAGGCCGCCTCCACGAGCGGCGCCACGTCGGCCTCGGCGAGGCCGGTGCGGGCCGGATCGCCCGCGAGATTCACCTCCACAAGCAGGTCGCAGACGCGGCCGGCGAGGGCCGCCTCCACGTCCACCGCGTCGAGCAGCCGCCGGCTGTCGAGCGAATGCAAAAGCGACAGGATCGGCAGCGTGCGGCGGATCTTGTTGCGCTGCAGGTGGCCCACGAGATGCCAGCGCGGCTTTGGCTCCGCGTCCGCGAGCGCCCCGGCCTTCTCCCAGAGCGATTGCGGCCGGCTTTCGGCCAGATCGACGCAGCCGCATTCGAGCAGCAGGCGGGCGAGGTCCGCCGGCACGTATTTTGTCACGCCCACGATCCGCACGGCCGCCGGGTCGCGGCCGGCGCTGCGGCAGGCCTCCTCCACGCGGCCGCGAACCGCGGCGAAATTTGCCCGCACCCGCGCGCGAATGAGGTCGGGATCGCCCATGGCCGGGTCAGTCGCTCACTGGATCTCGAGCGTTCGGCCCACGCTGCCATCGGGGCGGACG
This sequence comes from Pirellulales bacterium, assembly GCA_044336925.1. Classification (GTDB taxonomy): domain Bacteria; phylum Planctomycetota; class Planctomycetia; order Pirellulales; family UBA1268; genus RGVT01. Next base: position 2,434 of record JBIIOM010000186.1, on the reverse strand, counting down.
CGGCCGACGAGGAATTCGCACGAGAGATTACAGCCGAGCACCGTGCGGTTGCGCGGCTGGTCGAGGGCGCGGTAGAGGAGCCACTGCTCGAGCCCGCTCTGCACGCGGAAGCCCGCGGCCTGATGCCGGGGGAGGTTTTGCCGCGTGTCGGCGACGGTCAACTGCCGCCAGGTGAGGGGCCGGCCGAACCGCGCGGGCTCGCAGTCGAGCCAGAGCGGCGAGTAGAGCCGCGTGCCGGCCGACGTCTGCCGCAGCACGAGCCCCTCGTCGGTGATTTGCAGTCCCCCCTGTGCCGATGCGCACGACCACTCGGGAAGCGCCAGCGGCAGTGCCATCATCCGCATCGTGGTGTCGTAGACGAAGATCTCGCGGGTCTCCTCGGCCCGCTCGGTCTCGAGCGAGGCGGCCGGCGAAAGCGTGCTCTCGATCGCGAGCGCGCCGGATGGCGGGCTGCCCGCCGGATGGGTCACGGCGTCGGCGAGCAGGATGACGCAATCACGCGGCAGGATCACGATCTGCCGCTCGAGCTGCAGCCCGCCGGCGAGCGGCGCGGCGATCTCGAGAAACGTCGCCTTGCGGTCCGATTCGAAGCCCGCCGCCACCCATGGACCGTCCGCCTCGAGGGGCCGGCCACCGACGGTCACCCGCCACTGCCACGGCCCGTCGATGAGCAGCCGGTCGCCGGCTGCGATCTCGAGTCGGGGCGTGGCCTGACGATGGTCGATCACGACCCGCAGGCTCTTGCGGCCCCAGCCCGTTCGCAGGATCGCCTGCCCCGCCTCCGGAGCATGAAGATCGCGTGGCAGCAGGCCGCGCTTTTCGGCATCGGCCTTGCCGCTTCTGAGGGCCTTCGCGGTGCGGCGCACTCGCCTGCCCGAAGCCGCTTCGGCCGCCGCCAGCAGCGGCGCCGAAAACGCGGCCGGCAGACTCCCCGCGCCCGTCAGGATCCTTCCCTCCGCGCCCAACAGACGCAGCGCCATCGACACCGATTGCCGCCAGCGGTCATCCGTGGCGTCGTTCCAGAGCGGCGAGGCGCCGGTGGCGACGGCGATCTCGCGGGCGGCCGTCCACCGCACCACCCGCGCGATCACGGCGGCGGAGCGAGTGGCCCCGTCGCCGGAGAGCGTGACGACGCCCTTGTCGGCGACGAGCCGGTCGATCTCCTCTTCGAGCGCTCGGGTGGCGTCTTGCTCGAGGCAGCGGCAGGCTTCGATGTCGCCGAAGAGCCGCGAGACCGCCACGACGAACCGAGCGGGCGCCGTGTCGCGGGCAGCGAGCAATCCCTGCGCCCCGCGGGCCTGCTTCACGAGCCGCTCGAGCAGGCCACCCGCCGACCCGCCGGCGCGACGCGTGCGGGCAAGCCAGGCCAGCGCCCACGTCACCGCCTCGCAGGCGAGCCACGGCTCGTTTGCCGCCTGGCCGGCAGCCGCCTCGTCGAGGCACTCGCCGAGCAAGCCCTCGATGAAGGAGATGCCCTGCACGTCGCGGCTGCCGTGGGCGATCTGGCCGGCGAGCCGCCGCAGCCGCTGCCGCACGTCGAGCGACTCGCTCAGGTCGGCGAGCCCACGGATCCGCCGCGCGGCCTCGCGGGCATTCACCTTGCACCATTCCTCATGCCGCTTGGCGGGGGGTCGCGACGCCTTGCTCCGACGCGTCCGCTCGGAAGCCGTCTCCACCTGCGGCTCTTGCTGCAACTCTGGGCGCGGCTCCGCCTCGCGGCCGGTGGCCGCCTGCTGCTTCGTGCGGGCCTTGTCTTTCTTCGTCGCGGGCATTGATGGGCATCCATTTCGCGGGCGGGGCGGGCGTCTGAGCGGCGCGGTTCGTCCGGGCCACTCGGGCGCGTTATCGTAGCGGAGGCTCTCACCACCATCCACGGGGTGCCCGATGACGAAGAAGTTGGCTTTTTTCACGATCGCCTCGCTCGCGCTCGCATGTGCCGTCGCCACCGCGGCCGACCGCCACCCGGAGCTCAAACGGCTCTCTCCCGACGAGGAGGTGTGGATCGATCCGAAGGGGAAGGAAGTGGTCGTCGGCGGCGAGATCGCGCTCGACAAGGGGCCGATCGAGTTCTTCGCCTGTCCGAAAAAGACGAAGGAACACGAATCGATCGTCGCCACGCGGTCCACCGCGCGGCTCGTGCATGCCGCGCTCCTGGCGATCGGCCTCGAACCGGGCAAGCCGGTGTCGTTCGATCCGGGGTATGCCGCGGCCTCGGGGCCCAAAGTTCGCGTCCGCATGCGCTGGATCGGCGCCGACGGCACACCCCAGACGACCGACGCCCGCAACTGGATCCGCAATACCCGCACCGGCGAACCGCTCGCCGACGACTGGGTGTTCGCCGGCAGCTCATTCTGGACCGACCCGACCGACGGCAAGGAGTATTACCAGGCCGACGGCGGTGACCTGATCTGCGTCTCGAATTTTCCCTCCGCGA
>JBIIOM010000185.1:0-5403 GCA_044336925.1 Pirellulales bacterium | reverse complement strand
ACCCGGTGCCGTGGGCGGGCGCCGTGCTCCTCGCGCTTGCCGCGGTGATGCTCGTCGAGGCGATCCGCGTGATCGCGTTGCCGCAGGGCCCGCGCGGGCCGGGCCGAATCGAAGGCCTCCCGGAGCCACGCGGATGGGCCGCCGCCAAGACCGCCTGAAGCGCGGCTCCGACCGCCCCACCAAGATCTGCGCCGCCTGCGGCCGGCCGTTTACGTGGCGCAAGAAATGGGAGCGCTGCTGGGAGCAGGTCCGCTACTGCAGCGACCGCTGCCGAAAGTAGACCGCTTGCTCCGCAAGCGGATCTTCAAACCCGCTTGCGGAGCAAGCGGGCTACTAACAGAGTCGGAAAAGAGTCCTGACACCTTTTTCCGGCCTACGAAAGCCCTCAGCGCAAGCAAGGTTTATCCGCCCTCCAGGCGCACAAGACGCCCACACACCTCCCTCGCGCGTCGGGCTTCCGTGGGTACGCCGCTTCGGGACGAAGCGGTTTACTTCAGTTCGCGATCCAAAAACGTCCAGCCGAGGGCGTCCATGAAGGCCCGCTGCTTGTTGTCGGCGGCGCCGCCGTGGCCGCCTTCGATGTTTTCGTAGTAGAGCACGTTCTTGCCCTGCTCCATCAACAGCGCCGTCATCTTGCGGGCATGGCCGGGGTGCACGCGGTCGTCGCGGGTGCTCGTCGTGATCAGGATCGGCGGATGCTTCTGCGCCTTGTCGACGTTGTGATACGGGGAGAAGCCGCGGATGAACCGCCACTCCTCGGGGGCATCCGGGTTGCCGTATTCCCCCATCCAGCTCGCGCCGGCGAGGAGCGTGTGAAACCGGCGCATGTCGAGCAGCGGCACCTGGCAGACGACGCCGCCGAAGAGGTCGGGCCGCATGGCATACATGTTGCCCACGAGCAGGCCGCCGTTGCTGCCCCCTTTCACGCCGAGGTGCGCAGGCGACGTCACCTTCCTGCGGACGAGGTCTTCCGCCACGGCGATGAAGTCTTCGTAGGCCCGGGGCCGCTTCTCCTTGAGCGCGGCCTGATGCCAGGCGGGGCCGAATTCGCCGCCGCCGCGGATGTTGGCGATCACGTTCACGCGGCCCTTTTCGAGCCAGGCCGCGCCGACGACCGGCTCGTAGCCGGGCAGCAGCGGGATCTCGAAGCCGCCGTAGCCGTAGAGCAGCGTGGGCGTGGAGCCGTCGAGCGGAAGACCTGCCGGCCCGATCTGGAAGTAAGGCACGCGGGTGCCGTCCTTCGAAACGGCCTCGTGCTGGCTCAGCTTCAGACCCCCTGCGTCGAAAAACGCCGGCGCCTGCTTGAGCTTCTCCGGCGCCGCGCCCCCCACGGTGCCGAGCGCGAGCGTCGAGGGCTCGAGCGAACTCGACGTGATGAGGAAGAAGTCGTCGCTTTCGATGTCATCGACCGGGATCGCGCTGCCGGTGCCGATCTCCGGCACGCCCGGCAATGGCTCCCGCCGCCATTGGCCGTCGCGAAATGCGAGCGTGAAGAGCCGGTTGCGCACGTTGTCGAGCGTCGTGATGACGACGTGGTTCTTCGTGGTGGAGAAGCCCGCGAGCGAAATGCGTTCCGTGGGCTCGAAGAGCACGTGGAGCGTGCGGTCGCCGGCGAGGAACCGCTCGAAATCGGCCGCCAGCAGACTGCCGGCCTTGAACGACTTCCCCCCGGTCTGCCAGTCGCTCCGCAATTCGACGAGCAGCCACTCGCGATGGACGGCGGCATTGGCGTCGTCGGGCTTGTCTATCTTTACCACGGCGCCACCACGGCTGAGAAACAGCTCGTTCGTCCAAAACGTGATCTGCCGCTGCACGAAGTCGCGCTCGAAGCCGGGCGTGAGATCGCGATAGGCTCCCACGCTCATGTCGTCAGGCCGCCCCTCGTAGACGATCTTCGCCTCCGCAAGCTGCGTGCCCCGCCGCCATTCCCGCACCGTCCGCGGGTAGCCCGACGTCGTGAGCGAGCCGGGACCGAAGTCGGTGGCCACGAACAGGCTCTGCTCGTCGCGCCAGGCCACGTTGCTCTTTGCCTCCGGGAGCGCAAAGCCGCCGTTCACGAATGACTTCGTCTCGAGATCGAACTCGCGAACGACATCCGCGTCGGCGCCGCCACGGGAGAGCGACACAAGGCAGAGCCGGTCTTCGGGCTCGAGCACCGTCGCCCCGTGCCAGACCCAGTTCTCCTGCTCCGCGGCCGCGAGCGCATCGAGATCGATGACGGTCTCCCAGGCCGGCTCGGGCTTCTTGTATTCCTCGAGCGTGGTCCGCCGCCAGAGCCCCTTCGGGTTCTTGGCGTCGCGCCAGAAGTTGTAAAAGCGGTCGCCGATCTTCGAGACCATCGGAATCCGGTCTTTCGAGTCGAGGATCGACCGAATCCGCGTTTCGAGCCGCTTGAACTCCTCCGATTCGGCGAGCGCCTTCACGCTCTCGGCATTCCGCGCCCGCGCCCACTCGAGCTGTTTTTCACCCGTCACGTCCTCGAGCCAGAGGTGCGGGTCGGCGATCGGTTCGGCGGCGTTGGTGGGATGCATACATGTGAACAAGAGTGAAAGCAGACAGGCAGAAGCCCGTCCTACGAGAACGGGGAGGCTTCGGGCGACCCGTGCCCCGAGAGCCGGCGTATGCTGACAAGCGAAGCCAGGATGGCGAAGTGAAGTCAGCATCCGAGCGAGCGAAGGGCATGGATGCCTGAAGCGAGCGTCCGGCGACAGGGTACGGGTCGCCCGAAGCCGGGTTGGGCCCTTGCTGCGGCATGGCAGGCTGAAGCCTACCCTACTCATGGGCGCACCTGTCCCGAACCGAGCACGACGAACTTGTACGTCGTCAGCTCCTTTGTGCCGCAGGGGCCACGGGCGTGGAGTTTGTCGGTGGAGATGCCGATCTCGGCGCCCAGCCCCATTTCGCCGCCGTCGTTGAACCGCGTGCTGGCGTTCACCATCACGACGGCCGTGTCGACGCGGGCGGCGAACCGGTCGGCGGCGGCCTTGTCGGCCGTGACGATCGAGTCGGTGTGGCGGGATCCGTAGTGGTTGATGTGGTCGATCGCGCCGTCCACCGAATCGACGATGGCCACTGAGATCTTCGGTCCGAGGTATTCGGTGGCCCAGTCGGCTTCGGTGGCGGAGCCCGCTGTGGGCACCAACTTCCGCGTGGCGTCGTCACCCACGATCTCCACGTTGTGCTCGCCGAGCGCGGCCGCGACGTCGGGCAGGAACTTCGCCGCGACATCCCGGTGCACGAGCAGCGACTCGGCGGCATTGCAGACGCCCATCCGCTGGCACTTCGCGTTGACGGTGATCGCCTTGGCCATGACGAGGTCGGCGGCCTTGTCGACGTAGACGTGGCAGTTGCCGGTGAAGTGCTTGAGAACGGGCATCCTCGCCTCGGAGCAGACGCGGCGGATGAGGGTCTCGCCGCCGCGCGGGATGACGATGTCGATCAGGTCGTCCATCTTCAGGAATTCGCCGACGGCCTCGCGGTCGGGTGTGTCGACCAGTTGCACGCAGTCGACGGGCAAGCCACTCGCTGCGATCGCGGCCCGCATGCTCTCGACGATCCGGCCGCTCGAATGGGCCGCTTCCTTGCCGCCGCGGAGGATGATGGCGTTGCCGGCGGCGAGAGCGACGGCGGCCGCGTCGGCCGTGACGTTGGGCCGCGACTCGTAGATGAAGAAGACGACGCCCAGCGGCACGCGGATTTTTCTCACGACGAGGCCATTGGGCCGCGTGGTCTCCTCGAGCACCTCGCCCACGGGATCGGGGAGCATTGCCACCGCCTCGACGCCGGCGGCGATCCCCTCCACCCGTTTCCGATCGAGCGTGAGCCGGTCGATCGCGGCAGCCGTGAGGCCGAAGCCGGGGGCGGCGGCGAGGTCGCGCTTGTTGGCGGCGAGGATCGCATCGACATCAGCGCGGATGCGGGCGGCGGCAGCCTTCAGACAGGCAGTTTTCCTGTCGGCGGAAACGCCGGCCAGATCGATCGCGGCGCGGCGGGCGCGGGTGGCGATGTCGCGGCAGTGCTGGGCGAGGTTGTTCATGCCTGCATCGTAACAAACAGTTCGAGCGCTGCCCGCACCTGCCCCACGGCGTGGACGCGAACGATCTGGATGCCCTGCGCCGCAAGGCCGCAGGCGGCCCCGGCGGTGCCCGCGTCGAGCTCGTCAAGCGTGGCGGGGCGGCCCAGGGCCTGCTCGATCGACTTGCCGATGAAGCCCTTCCGCGAATGCCCGACGAGAATCGGCGTGCCGAGGTCGAGAAACCGGCCCGCATGGGCCATGAGCGTGCGGTTGTGGGCGTGGGTCTTTCCGAACCCGATCCCCGGGTCGAGGCAGATCTTTTCGAGCGGAATGCCCGCGCCGAGAAGCGCGTCGCGGCGGGCAGCGAGGTAGGCGTGAATCTCGGCCACAACGTCGTCGTAGCGCGGGTCGTTCTGCATCGATTGTGGCGTGCCCCGCATGTGCATCGCGCAGATGCCCGCGCCGCTCTCGCGGGCGACCCGCAGCATGTCGGGATCGTTCTCGAGCCCGGTCACATCGTTGATGATCTCAGCGCCGAGTGCGACGGCCCGCTCAGCCACGCTCGCCTTCGAGGTGTCGATGGAGACGGGCACGCCCGCCTCGGCAGCCAAGCGCCGCACGACCTCGCTCACGCGGCTCAGTTCCTCGTCGGCGGCCACGGGCTCGGAATAGGGCCGCGTGCTCTCGCCGCCCACGTCGAGGATGTCGGCCCCGTCGGCGACGAGCTTCAGCCCGTGGGCGACGGCCGCCTCGACCGAGCCGTGCCGTCCGCCGTCGGAGAAACTGTCGGGCGTGACGTTCACGATCCCCATCACGAGCGGCCGACGGACCGCAGAACCCGGCTGCGGCAGCGCGAGAGAGCGGGTGTGAAGTTGCCAATGGGTCGGGGCGCGGAGGGGCATACGGGATAATTTACATCACCCAACGTAGACCGCTTGCTCCGCAAGCGGTTCGAGATCCGCTTGCGGAGCAAGCGGTCTACTGGCAGGCTGAAGCCAATTTAGTGGCAGGCTGAAGCCTACCCTACCTAATCAAAGGACGAGCGAGCCGGGGATCGGTGCGAGGATCCCGAGCTTTTGGCCGCCGCGGCCACCGCGAGGGAACTCGCACCGTCCCCGGCGAGCGGTCTACTTTCGAAGCGGTCTACATGGCAGGCTGAAGCCTACCCTACCAGGGTTCTTCCATCAGGCCGACGATCTGCTGGGCCATCTTCACGATGGCTTCCTGCTGCGTCGTCACCACCGAGCGGCCGAATTCCGGCACGAGCATCGCCGCCTGGCCCACGTCCACGCTCGCCGCCGGCAGCGGCACGTTGCCCGAGGCGAGCACGGAGCCGCCGCGGTCGGCCCAGGTGACGAGCGCCTGCATGTTCATTTCCACCTGCCGCG
>JBIIOM010000184.1:0-5423 GCA_044336925.1 Pirellulales bacterium | reverse complement strand
CGAATCCTTGTAGAGCATCACGTCGCGTTCCTGCTCGAGCACGAGCGTGCCCTTGGTGCCGAGCACCACCTCGCCATAGCCGCCGAAGCCGTTGCCGTTGATCGACGAATACGTGACGACGATCTTCTTGTTCTTGTCTTCGTCGTAGCCCGGGGCGGGGTATTCGTACATGCAATAGACGTGGTCGTCGATCTCGCGATCGGCCGGGAAGATGCTGCGATTGCCGACGGCCGTCACCGTGAGCGGCTTCACCTTCTTCCCTTCGCCGTGCATCGCCGAGACGAAAATCCCGGCCGCGTCGAGCTGATGGCTGCCGAGCTCGGCCATCAGGCCGCCACCGGTGCGATTCCAGAGCCGCCAGCGGATGAGCTCCTCCATCGGCGAGCGGGCAGAGCCGTCGGGAAGCGTCATCTGCGTGTAGCCGTGCTGCGCCGCATCGATGGCCTTGTCGGCGATCTGCGCCTCGAGCTGCGCGATCTTCTTGGCAAGCGCGTCGATGTCGCCGGGCCGTGCCGAATCGAGATCCTTCTTCCAGCGGGCGAGCTGCTTCAGGAGCGATTCGTCGCCGGGCAGCGGCGGCTTCCAGGAATCCTTGCCGGGCAGGTTGCCGCGATGCCACTGGGCGCGAATCGAATGCAGGTCGCCGAGCAGGCGGGCCTTGCCGATCGTGTGGACGGCGTTGTCATACAACACGCTGTAATGCCGCTGATGGCCGGTCGCGAGAATCTTGCCGGTCTCGCGGGCGACGCGGCCCATCTCCTTGCACTCATGGACGCTGTGGCCCATGAGCTTCTCGGTGAGCACGTGCTTGCCGGCCCGCATCGCCTTGATCGAGGCCTCGGCGTGGAGGTGCAGGGGCAGCGCGATGATCACCGCCTCGACGTTCTTGTCCTCGAGAAGGTCTTCGTAGGCCTCGTAGACCTTCACCTTTTTCCGGGCCTCGTCCTCGCTGGACCACTTGTATTTGGCCATGAGCCCGGGCCGCGCCGAATTGGCGCTCGGGCTCGAGACGTCGCCGTGGAAGCCGCGGAAGATGTTGTAGGGGCGGATGTCGGCGATCGCGACCACGTTGAGATAGTCGGGATTGTGGGCGCCGAGCAAAACGCTCCCTTCGTCGCCGGTGCCGAGCACGCCCACGCGCAGCGGGCTCCCCACGCTCTTGCCATAGCCGAAGTAGAGCGATCCCAAGCCGGCGCCGGTCGCCAGGCCCGCAGCGAGCGTGCCGGCGAGAAAATCGCGACGCGTGACGGCGATCACGTCGTCGAAGTTTTCCTTGCCGATCCGCTTTTCAGATTCAGTCAGATTCATCGGATCACCTCTTACGACAAAACCACTCGCAGGGACGCAGAAAATAGTCGAGGCCGCTCCAGCCGCCCGTCGGCAGGCTGGCGATCGCGAGCAGGGCGGCGAGCTCCACCCATTGATCGTAGGTGGGCTGGGCTCCGGCCACCCAGAAGGGCTGCGAAGCGATCACGCTGGCGAGGAAGCAGGCGCCGCCCATGGCGTTGAATTTGACGAGCAGGCCGAGCACGAGGCAGGCGCCGATCGTGACGAGCGACCAGCTCACGAAACGATCGGCCTTCCAGAGGTCCGTCGGCTGCTGGGCCGACGCGGCCCGCAGGCGGTCGGCCGACGAGAGGGAACGATCCCATTCGCCCACGAGCTTGCGGCCGATCGCGGCGGCGTCGCCCATCCATCCTGAAGCCTGCGCGGAGAGTTCACGGCGTTTTTTGGTCACGCGATCGCGGGCGAAGGGGATTTGTCGCGAAGCCGGCGAGCGGTCCGTCGCCTCGAGCCGCTCCCGCTCCAGCCGCCAGGCCGTGAGATCGTCGGCGATGCCGGCGATGTAGTCGTCGAGTTCGCCGCTGGCGGCGGCCAGGCTCTCGTCGGCGGCGGTCTTGGCCGCAGCGTCGAGCGGCACGAGCCGGTTTCGGTCCGCGAGCAACTTCCGCCAGCCGGCCACCACGCTCTCCTTCCAGGAAGCGGCCGCGTCGGCAGCGGACGTGGTGCCTGGTGCGCCCAGCGTCTCCGACCAGTTGCCGGTCTGGGGCAGACCCGCGCGATACGACTCCGCCCACGGGCCGACGGCCGCCTGGCGGAAGCCCGCGCTCGACCAATTCGGATCCCGCAGGTGGCTGAGACCTTCGAGGAAGAAATGCATGCCCACGACGATCCGGAGGAACGCCAGCGCCGCGACCGCCAGAAGCGTTGCACGCATCTCGAAGACTCACGCGATGGAAGACGATCCACGGGGGCCAGGCCCGCGGCTGCACGATTTCTCTCGATCCACTGCCCTCATTGAACCATGAATCCGCACCCAGGCAAGTTCATTTTTTCAAATTGTGACGGGAATCCGCTTGTCAATTTCTTTCGGTTCCTGCAAAAAACTCGGCATGCGCATCGTCCTCTGCTATCCAGTCGAGCCCAAGCACGTCCGTCAGATTCAGGCGGTCGTCCCCGACGCCACGATCGTCGATGCCGGGCAGGAGCGAGTGGCCCTCGAGCTCCCCACCGCCGACATCTTCTGCGGGCACCCGAAGGTGCCGGTGCCGTGGGATGCGGTGGTGGCCGGCGGCAGGCTCCGCTGGATCCAGTCTTCGGCGGCCGGCCTCGACCACTGCCTCGTGCCGTCGGTGATCGCTTCCGACATCATCGTGACGAGCGCCTCGGGAGTTCTCGCCGATCAGGTTGCCGAGCACGCCCTCGGCCTCGCCATCGCCTGCACGCGGCGGACGAGGCTCTTCCTGGAGCAGCAGGGGCGACGCGAATTCGTCCGCCGGCCCACCCTCGACCTGACCGGTGCCACCGTGGGGATCGTCGGCCTGGGGGGCAATGGCCGCCGGCTCGTGGAGGTGCTCGCCCCGTTCCGCGTGCGGATCCTCGCCACCGACTACTTTCCGGTCCGCAAGCCGCCCGCCGTCGAATTCCTCGGGCCGCCGGAGGCCTTGCCCACGCTCCTCGAACAATCGGACGTGCTCTTCCTCTGCCCGCCGCTTACGCCCGCGACGCGCACCATGATCGACGCCACCGCGATCGCGCGGATGAAGAAAGGCGCGATTCTCGTGAACGTGGGCCGCGGTGGACTCATCGACGAGGATGCCCTGGTCGACGCCCTCGAAAGCGGCCACCTCGATTCGGCGGCGCTCGACGTCACCCCCGCAGAGCCGCCGCGGCCGGAGAGCCGGCTGTGGACGGCGCCCCGGCTGATCATCACCCCGCACGTCGGCGGCCAGGCCGCACACCGAATCGATGCAATGACCGACTTTTTCTGCGATAATCTCCAGCGGCACCTCGGGGGGATGCCGCTGCGCAACCTCGTCGACAAGCGTCTCGGTTTCCCCGAGCCACCCGAATGAAGTTTCCGACCATCACGGCACCGAGCGATTGAGCACACCACCGAGCGACAACCACGACAGGCCCCTGATGACGACCACGATCTACCAGGAAGGACGCCCCACGATCTCCGTCTCCGGGGAGGTGGGCAGCCGTTGCCCCGAGGAGCTGCTCGGCCGCTACGGCGAGATCGTCGAGGGGGGCCGCCTCACCTGGACCGAGTATCACCAGCTGACGAAGCGGCTCGGCGCCGGAGGGCAGGGGGTGGTGTTCCTCACCACCCGCCGCGGCTCCGACGGCTTCACGCTGCCGGTGGCGATCAAGATCTTTTCCCCGGAACGCTACGACTCCGAGGCGCTCTACGACGAGGCGATGGAGCGGATCGCCAAGGTTTCGTCGCGCGTCGCCCAGATCCAGCAAGACAACCTCCTCGACGTGCAGAATTTCGTCGAGCATCGGCGGATTCGCGTGATGGAGATGGAGTGGATCGACGGCTATGACCTCTCGCGGCTGCTCGCGGCCGAATTGCTCGGCCGCACGCGGGCGAGCGTCGGCGACGATCGCTGGCGGTATCTCAACAAGGTCGTCGTGACGGCCGGGCCGCAGCAGTCTCGCCTCATGCCGGGCGTGGCGATCGCGATCGTGCGGGAATGCCTCGCGGCCCTGGCCGCGCTCCACCGCGAGGGGATCGTGCATGGCGACATCAAAAGCTCCAACATCATGGTGAAGCGGACGGGCAACGCGAAGATCATCGACATCGGCTCGGCGCTCGCGCTCGACGACATTCCCCCCAACCGCACCTGCACGCCGTCGTACGCGGCGCCGGAGGTGCTCGAAGGCCGCGAAAACTCGCCGCGATCCGATCTCGCCAGCCTCGGCTACGTGCTCATCGAGATGCTCTCCGGCCAGCCGCCCTTCGCCGGCCTGCAGTCCTACCGCGACCTGCTCGAGGCCAAGCGGTCGCTCGTCCACCGGCTGCCGCAACTGCTGCCGGCCGACGTGACCTGCAACGAGCTTTTGATGAGCTTCATCCGCGGCATGATCGCCGCCGATCCCGCGAAGCGTTTCCCGAGCGCCGAGGACGCCGATCTCGTGAAGGAGGGCGCCGCGAGCTTCCACCGCCAATTGATCGTGGGCGGCCTCGCGAGTGAATACGAAAACGAGATCCGCGCCTGGCTCGAGGAGTTGGACTAGCGCCGGCCTTCCAAAGTAGACCGCTTGGTCCCCAAGCGGATCTGGAGCCGCTTCCGGAGGAAGCGGTCTACTCGAGCCGGCGGTTTACGGGAGCCGGCGGTAGACGGCGGAGACGAGGGCGGTGGTGGCCCGCGGGGCGACGCGCTTCATCCTCCAGAGCCAGCGGGCCCGGCGGCCCATGACCACGTAGCGGCGGTTGCGTTCGACGGCGACGAGCACACGCCGCGCGATCGCCTCCGACGTCCACCGCGTCGCGGCCATCCGGCGAAACGCCTCGCGCGACTCGATCGCGGACGAGAAGTGCCAGCTGCCGAGCAAGCCCGAACGAAAGAACCCGGGGCAGACGACCGTCACGCCCGGCCGCCGTGGAGCGCACTCCGCCGCGATCGCCTCCGACAGCGCGATCACGCCCGCCTTGCTGGCCGAATAGGCGGCCATCGACGGCGGGGCGAGGATGCCGGCGATCGACGCCACGTTGACGAGGTGCGACCGCGTCGGGTGCTCGCGCAGCCAGGGGAGAAACGTCTCGCAGCCGACCGCCGTGCCGATGAGATTCGTATCGATGACGCGACGCCACTGCGCTTCCGGCAAGCGGCCGACCTCGCCGGTGGCGCCGACGCCGGCGGCATTGACGAACAGGTCGATGGCGGGCCATTCGCCGCGCAGCCGTTCGTGCAGTCGGGCCCAGCCGGCCGCGTCGCGGACATCGAACGGGCTCTCGCTGGCCTCGCCTCCGGCCAGACGAATCTCGGCGGCGGTCTCCGCGAGCCCCGCCTCACCCGGCAGATCCACGAGCGCGAGCCGCCAGCCGCCCCGCGCGAGTTCCAGGGCAAGTGCCCGGCCCAGCCCACTGGCGGCACCGGTGATGACCGCAGACAGACGATCCACCAGGGGGC
>JBIIOM010000183.1:0-5485 GCA_044336925.1 Pirellulales bacterium | reverse complement strand
AGGTGGCAGAGATGGTTTTTCACGATCTTGCAGGCTGGGTGATGATGCCGATGGCCTTGGCCATGCTGTTTTCCCTGCAGTGGCTGCTCGCGCAGCTCTTCGTGACGGAAAGCCAAGCACCGGCAGTGGTTGCGGCTCGTGCCCAGGGCACGGGTGGGCCAGTCGCCCCGGCCGCACTTTCGCGACAACCGCGCCCATCGGCCCCGCCCAGAGGCCCGGTAAAACGGTCGGATTGACACGAAAAAATGGGCTAGAATTGAGAGCCCCGAGTTGAACCGCGGGCTGCGGTGGCTGAATCAATGAACGAATCGAGCACGGCAATGGATGCGACGACCGGCAGTAACGGTTCCTCCGCGACGGCCAACCCGTCGTCGGGTGCGCTCGTCGTGCGCGACCAGGTGCTTGCGCCGCAGTTCCCCCAGGCCTATCCCCCGGCCTATGGTGGCGAAGATCCGCTGGCAGGTGGCGTCGACTTCCGCCGCGTCTGGCACTCGTTTCGCCGGCGGTGGCTGCCGGCCGTGGCGCTGGGCACGCTCCTGGCGTCCGTGGCGGCCGTCTCCGTCTGGTTTTTCATGCCGCGCGGCTACGAGGCCGTGGCCTGGCTCCGGGTGAGCGCCAAGGCGGGCATGCTCGGCAGCGTTGGTCGCGACGGCGGCGAGTACGAGGCCTATCGCAAGACCCAGGTCGCCCTGATCAAGTCTCCCTTCGTGCTCACCTCGGCGCTGCGCCGGCCCGGCATCGCCGATCTCACCACGCTGCGCGAGGAGCGGGAAGATCCGGTGGGCTGGCTCACGCGTTCGGTTCAGGTCACCGCGCCGATGGAGTCGGAGGTGGTGCAGGTGCGGCTGCGGGGCGAGCACGCCGCCGACATCGCGAAGATCGTCAACGCCGTCACGTCGGCTTATCTCGAAGACATCGTCAACAAGGAGCGGGCCGAAAACCTCGGCCGCCGCGATGCGCTCCAGAAGAAATACAAGGAAAACATGGCCGAGATGCGGGAGATGCGGGAGACGTTCAATACGCTCGCCCGCACGCTCGGCACCCGCGATAGCGCCGAGGTGGCGACGCAGCGCAGCCTCCTGCTCGACCATCTCGGCACGCTGCGGTCGCAGCTCTCGCAGACCCAGCGCGACCTGACCGCGATCGATGCCGAGCTCTCGATCCTCGACGCCAAGGCGCGGGGCGAGATCGCCAGCGAAGACGCCCTGCCGGACGAGGTGGTCGAGTCGGCGATCATCCGCGATCCTCAGATCCTCGAGCTCGGCGAGCGGCTCGCCGCCATCGAGGAATCGATGCTCTTCCAGGAGCAGCGGAGCGCCCGCGGCGGCAACGAGCCGGCCGTGAAGCGGCTGCGGGCCCAGCGGGATCAGGTGGTGCGACGGATCGGCGAGCGGCGGAACGAACTGCGGCCGCAAATCGTCGCCCAGCTCTCGCTCGAGGGGATCGGCCGGCGTTCCGGCCAGGTGGCGGAAAGCCCGGTCGTGCTCAAGATGCGCCGGGAGATGCTCGCCTTGAGCGTTGCGGAGATCTCGAAGGAATTCGACAAGGTGGCCAAGGAGGCGACGGAGCTCGGCAAGGCCAACGCCGATCTCGAGGCCCGCCGCAACGAGATCGAGCAATTGCAGCGGGTGACCGACCAGATCGGCATCCAGCTCGAGACCTCGGCGCTCGATCTCTCGATGCCCAGCCGCGTGACGCTCATCGAGGAAGCGGGCGTGCCCGAGGGCAACGACCGCCTGTTTCGGCTGATGCTCTCATCGCTCGCGGGCCTCGCCGGCCTCGTGCTCGGCGGCGGCGCGATCGTGGCGTTCGAATACCTGCGCGATCGGCTCAGCACGACCGACGAGGTGCCGCGCCGCCTGGGCATCCGGATGCTCGGCTCGCTGCCGAAGGTGGGTCGTTCACGCCGCGGCTCCCACGACGGGCTCCTCGCCGAGTGCGTCGATGGCATCCGGGCCCTCGTGATGCAGTCGGGCCGCGAGGCGCCGAAGGTGATCCTCGTGACGAGCGCCGTCGAGCACGAAGGCAAGACGACATTCGCCTCGCAGCTCGCCGCGAGCCTCGCCCGATCCGACAAGCGCACGCTCCTGCTCGACGGCGACCTGCGCAATCCCAACGCCCACGTCGCCCTGGAATTGGAGCAGGGCGTCGGCCTCTCGGAATTGCTGCGGGGCGAGATCGTGAGCGACGAGGCGGTGCAGCCGACGAGCATCGACGGCCTCTTCGCCGTCACCGGCGGCCAGTGCGACTATGCAGCCGTCACGGCGCTCTCCCGTCCGGAGCTTGCCAAGGTGATCAAGGCCTACCGCGAATCGTTCGAGCACATCGTGATCGACGCCGGCCCCGTGCTGGCCTTCGCCGATGCGCTTCTCCTCGGGCAGCAAAGCGACATCGCCATCGTGGCGACGATGCGTGACACCAGCCGGACTCCGCTGGTGAATTCGGCGATCGAGCGGCTGCGGGCGGTGGGCGTGCGGGTGTTGGGCGTGGTGATGAACGGCGTCGTCGATGCCGGCCCGCGTCGGCTCTATGCGTCGCCGCTGCCACGGTAGCCGTGCAGTTGGGGGGTGAGCGATGAGCAAAGCGGGTTTGTGGTCGGGCCTGCTGCCGGTGCTCGCAGGAGTCGCGCTCGTGGCCGGCGGAACCGCGGTGCAGGGGCTCTGGACCGACCGCTGGACGGGCCGCAACGTGGCCGCGGATCTGCAGCAGGCGGCGGAGAAGCTCGAGGAAAAGTTTCCCGCTGCGTTTGGCGAGTGGCAGTTCGTGCAGGAACTCGCTTCGGATCCCAAGCAGCTCGAACGCGCCGGGGCCGTAGGGCACATCTCCCGTCTCTTCGCCAACAAGGAAACAGGCGCGAAGGTGTCGGCGTTCATCGTTTGTGCCACGCCGCACGACGCCTCCGGCCACACCCCCGACCGTTGCTATCCCGGCGCCGGCTTCGAGATCGCGGAGCAGGAACACCGCCAGAGCATCCCGCTCGCCGACGGCCGCACCGCCGAGACCTTCACGGGCACCTTCCGCAAGACCGGCCAGACGCTGCGGGTCTTTTGGACCTACGGTGTGGACGGCCGCTGGATCGCGCCGCAGATCGCCCGGATCGAACTCGCCGGGAAGTCGGCGGTCTACAAGCTCTATGCCATCATCGACGAGACACGGCTGCCGGGCGGCCAGGCTTCGCTCGTCTGCGCCGATTTCCTCGCCGCGCTCCTGCCCGCCTTCGACGAGGCCATGTTCGGCATTCAGGCCGCGCCGGAGGCGGAAAAAACGGCCGCCGCCGACGGTGGCAAACGGGGCTGACCCGGCTGCTGCGGCGCGGTATCGTAACCGGGGTTATCCACCTTCCGGGAGATCATGCGTGGCAGTCTCATCCAAGCGGGCCCTCGTCACGGGCATCACCGGCCAAGACGGCTCCTATCTGGCCGAGCTGCTGCTCGACAAGGGCTACGAAGTGCACGGCCTCGTCCGTCGGTCGAGCACGTTCGGCACGCAGCGGATCGAGCACCTCTACCGCGACATTCACGATATCGACCGCCCGCTCACGCTGCACCACGGCGACATGGCCGATGGCAACGGCCTCAACCGGCTGATCCGCGAGATCCGGCCGACGGAGGTCTACAACCTCGCCGCGCAGAGCCACGTGCGGGTGAGCTTCGACCAGCCCACCTACACCGCCGACGTCACCGCCGTCGGCACGCTGCGGCTCCTCGAGGCGATCCGCGATCTGCAAGACTCCGTGGGCTACCAGATCCGCTTCTACCAGGCGTCGAGCTCGGAGATGTATGGAAAGGTCGTGGAGACCCCGCAGCGGGAGACCACGCCCTTCTACCCGCGAAGCCCCTACGGCGTGGCCAAGCTCTACGCCCACTGGATCACGGTGAACTACCGCGAGAGCTACGGGCTCCACGGCTCCTGCGGCATCCTCTTCAATCACGAGAGCCCGCGCCGCGGCGAGACCTTCGTGACCCGCAAGATCACGCGGGCCGCCACGCGGATCAAGCTCGGCCTGCAGAAGAAGCTCTACCTCGGCAATCTCGACGCCCAGCGCGACTGGGGCTTCGCCGGCGATTACGTCGAGGCGATGTGGCTCATGCTCCAGCAGGACGAGCCCGACGACTACGTGATCTCCACCGACGAGACCCACTCGGTCCGCGAGTTTTGCGAAAAGGTCTTCGGTCGGCTCGACATGGACTACCGCGATTTCGTCGAGATCGATCCGCGCTACTTCCGTCCGGCGGAAGTCGACCTGCTGCTCGGCAGCTCGGAGAAGGCACGCAGGAAGATGGGCTGGAAGCCGCGCGTGTCGTTCGACGAACTGGTGGCGATGATGGTCGATGCCGACCTCGATCTCGCCCGCAAGGAGCAGGTGCTGCTCGCAGCCGGCCACGACGCGATGATGCCCAATCGCTGAGCCACCCGCCATGATCGACCTCGCAGGCAAGCGGATCGTGGTGACCGGGGGCGCCGGCTTTCTCGGCCGCGCCGTTTGTCGGGTGCTGCGCGAACGCGGCGTGAGCGAGGAGCGGCTCTTCGTGCCGCGTCGACGCGACTTCGACCTCACCTTCGAGGCCGACGTGAAGCGGCTCTACGAGACCGCCCGTCCCGACGTGGTGATCCACCTCGCGGCCGAGGTCGGGGGCATCGGCGCCAACATGGAGCAGCCGGGGCGATTCTTCTACGCCAACATGGCGATGGGGCTGCACCTCGTGGAGCACGCCCGCCGGCACGGCCTCGAGAAATTCGTCCACACCGGCACCGTCTGCGCCTATCCCAAGCACTGCCCGATCCCGTTTCGCGAGGACGATCTCTGGAACGGCTATCCGGAGGAGACCAACGCGCCCTATGGCGTCGCGAAGAAGGCCATCTTCGTGATGCTCGACGGCTACCGGCGGCAATACGGCCTCCAGAGCGCGGTCGTGGTGCCGGTGAATCTGTACGGCCCGGGCGACAACTTCGACCCGCGGTCGAGCCACGTGATCCCCGCGCTCATCCGCAAGTGCGAGGAAGCCCGGCTCGCCGGCGCGCCGGAGGTGGTCTGCTGGGGCACCGGCTCCGCCACCCGCGAATTTCTCTACGTGGACGACGCGGCCGAAGGCATCGTGCGGGCCGCCGAGAAGATGGAGGATCCGCTGCCGATCAATCTCGGCGGCGGCATCGAGATCCCGATCCGCGACCTCGTGGGCCAGATCGCCTCGGCCTGCGGCTATGCCGGGAAAATCACCTGGGACACGACGAAGCCCGACGGCCAGCCGCGCCGCGCCCTCGACATCTCGCGAGCCCGCGCACTCCTCGGCTGGGAGCCGAAGCAGCCTTTCGACGCCGGCCTGGCCGAGACGGTCCGCTGGTGGCGCGAGCAGGCCCCGTCGCCCGCTTGAGCCGAGCAGTTACGGAAGCCCGCAGCGCAAGCAAGGTCCATCCGCCCCCCACTCCCACCGGCGACGCTCCCACCCGACCTCCGAAAACGTCCCAACTCTCCTCGCTCGCGCGT